>JBAULI010000027.1:0-18530 GCA_049578105.1 Acidimicrobiia bacterium
GTCTCGTCGCCACTCATCGTCGATCATTGTGCCCAGGAAATGTCGTGGCATCCAAACAAGAAAGAGCCCCGGTCATGATGACCGGGGCTCTTTGCCACAGATCGGATGTGGTTCAGACGCTGAGCGCCTCGTGGACCGTTCCCACCTCGATCTTGCGTGGCTTGGCGGTCTCGGCGACCGGGATGGGGACGGTGAGCACACCGTGGTCGTAGCCGGCCTCAATGTGGTCGGAATCGAGACCCTCACCCAGGAAGAACTGGCGGGAGAAGGCACCTTCCGGCCGCTCATTGAGCAGCACCTGCATCCCCTCCTCGCGCTGCCACTCGCGGGTGGCGCTCACGGTCAGGGTGTCACGCTCCATGGTCAGATCGATCGACTCGGGATCGACACCCGGCAGATCGATGTGAAGCCAGAAGCGATCGTCCTTCCGATAGGCGTCGACCGGCATGAAGCTGAACCGGTTCGACCCCCACACTTGACGGGTGAGACGATCGAGATCACCAAAGGGATCTGAACGCATCAACATCTTCGCTTACCTCCTACTGAATGCGATTACTGCAGTCCAGCATATCTACTAAATCTGATAAGTCAAGTAGCAGATTAGATAAGCGTAGTCATCGAGCCGACCAACCCATGTCCATGATCAGAGGCACACCGGTGAAGGTCCGGCCGGCATCCGTGAGCAGGAAGACGACGGTGTCTGCCACCTCTTCCGGCTCGATCAGCTCCTTGACTGCATGTGGAGCCAGGATCACCTCCCGCAACACCTCATCCTCTGCCATGTGATGGGCCGCTGCTTGTGCCGGGATCTGTCCTTCGACCAACGGTGTCCGCACATACCCGGGGCAGATCGCCACCGCCCTGATGCCGTGCTCCGCCCCCTCGAGGGCAAGGACCTTGGTGAGGCCGACGACACCGTGCTTGGCGGACACGTAGGCCGACTTGAACGGAGAAGCGACGATGCCGTGGGCGGAGGCGATGATCACGATCTGACCCCTACCCGAATCCCGGAGATGGTCCCAGGCGTACTTGCTCAAGAGAAACGGGCTCGTGAGGAGGAGAGAGATCATGGATTGCCAGGTCTCCTCCTCGAACTCCGATACCGATGCGACGCTCTGGAAACCGGCGCAGGGAACCAGCAGGTCGAGGCCACCGAACAGCTCGATGGCGCGGTCCACGGCGTCACGGTTGCCGGCGACCGTCGTCAGGTCGGCGCCGTAGGGGGTGCCGGGCCCGGACGGGTCTGGGTTCAGGTCGACCGCAAGAACGGAATGCCCATCCGCCACCAGACGGGTGGCGATGGCCCGGCCAATGCCGCTTGCCGCCCCGGTGACCAATGCATGTCTCGTGCTCATGCCCTGAACGTAGCGAGCCCTACGATTCCGATGTGTCGCCAGAGCAGACGGACTTCGAGCGTCTCGTCGGACCGGACAAACGACGTCTCCCCCGACCATCAGGGCTGGCATCGATCGTCCTGATCATCGCCGCGTTGACCGTCGTTGGCTTGATTGCTCTCCTGCCAAGGGACGCACCCGAACTCGACCTTTCGTTGTTCGGCTTCTCCGATCGCGTGATTCCAGCCACGGTGGGCTCGACGGTTCTTGCCGGCTGCAGCTACGCCGAAGACCTCGAGTGCAATTCGGTGAAATTCGACATCACCGAAACGGAGGGTGGGGTCGACAGCTACCTCCAGGAGTTTCCGGTGGAGGCGGGCCAACCGCAATTCAAGGCGGGTGACCGCGTGTTCCTGTCGGTGGTCGACCAGGGGGATGGCAGCACTTCTTTCAATTACTACGACCGCGATCGCAGTGTGCTGATCGTTGGGGTCACACTGCTCTTCGCCCTGGCCGTCGTCGGGCTCGGGCGCATCCGCGGGCTCGCGGCCCTGGCAGGTCTCGCCCTGAGCATGCTCGTGCTCCTCGGGTTCATAGTCCCGGCGATAATCGCCGGGAAGGACGCCGTTCTGGTTGCGCTGGTGGGAGGGAGCGCAATCGCCTTGATTGCTCTCTATCTGGCACACGGATACACCCCTCTGACGCATGTCTCGGCCATAGGGGCTTTCGGTGCCCTCGCCCTCACGGCGGGTCTCTCCTGGCTCGTCCTCGAGCTGGCGAAATTCACCGGCTTGGCCAGCGAAGAGTCCTTCTACCTGCTCAGCCTTCCCTCGATAGACCTATCCGGGTTGCTTCTCGCCGGGATAGTTCTCGGCGCCATCGGGGCTTTGGATGACGTGACCGTCACCCAGGCATCCGCCGTGTGGGAGCTGCAGCAGGCCAACCCCGAGATGGGGAGCCGGCGACTGTTCGAGTCCGGTCTCCGCATCGGACGTGACCACATAGCCTCTACCGTCAACACCTTGCTCCTCGCATACGCCGGCGCCGCCATGCCACTCGTCATCCTCTTCAGCCTCTCGGCTCTCCCCATCGGCGTGGTGGCCAGCTCCGAGGTGGTGGCAGTTGAGATCGTGCGGACCCTGGTGGGGTCGATCGGTCTGGTCGCGGCCGTCCCCATCACCACTTGGCTGGCTGCTCGACAAGCGGCGGCCGAGGCCTCGACATGAGCCCAAAGCCGGCGAAGAAGAAGGTCATCGGCTGGCGGGAGTGGGTCCAGCTTCCAGAGTTGGGTGTCATGGAGATGAAGGCAAAGGTGGACACCGGCGCCGACAACTCCTCGTTGCACGCGTTCAATCTCGAGAGGTTCACCAAGGACGGTATCGACTACGTTCGATTCGAGATCCACCCCAAACGCCGCAGCCGAAAGCCGGCGATCCAATGCGAGGCGCCCCTGGCAATGGAGAAGAAGGTGAAGAACCCCGGTGGTCGGGCGGAGCTCAGGCCCGTGATTCGAACGCCGGTGATCGTGGCGGGCGTAGAAATGGAGGCGCTGGTGAACTTGACGAGTCGGGACGATATGGGGTTTCGCATGCTCCTGGGGAGGAGGACCATCCGCAAGACATTCATGGTCGATCCAGGACGCAGCTACGTGGGTGAGCGACCGGGCAGGGAAGGTCCACAGTGAAGATCGCCATCCTGTCCCGCAACTCGGGGCTCTACTCGACCAAGCGTCTCAAGCAGGCTGCCCTCGACCGCGGGCACGAAGTCTCCGTCGTCGACTATCTCCGCTGCTACATGGACATAACCGCCCGCAAGCCAAAGGTGTTGTTCAGAGGCGAGCATGTGAGCCCCGATGCAGTCATCCCCCGGATCGGCGCCACCTACACCTTCTATGGGACCGCCGTCGTTCGCCAATTCGAGATGGCTGGGATCTTCACCCTCAACGAGTCACAGGCCATCAGTCGCTCTCGGGACAAGCTTCGCTCGCTCCAACTGCTGTCCAGGGCGGGAGTTGGCCTGCCAACGACCAGTTTCGCCCATTCGACACAGGACATCGACGGCCTGCTCGAGGTCGTCGGGGGGACCCCGGTGGTCGTCAAGCTGCTCGAAGGGACCCAGGGCCTCGGTGTCGTGCTTGCGGAGACCAAGAAAGCTGCCGAGTCGGTGATCTCGGCCTTCCGTCAACTCGATGCCAACATCCTCGTCCAGGAGTTCATCAAAGAGGCACGTGGTGCCGATATCAGGGCCTTCGTAGTGGGAGGCAAGGTCATCGCAGCCATGAAGCGCCAGGCGCCGCCGGGTGAGTTTCGCTCCAACCTCCACCGCGGGGGAACCGCCGAGGCGGTCAAGCTGACCCCGGGCGAGCGGGCCACGGCGGTTCGCGCCGCCCGAACCATGGAGCTAAACGTCGCAGGAGTCGACATGGTTCAGTCGGAGAGCGGGCCGATGGTGCTCGAAGTGAATTCCTCCCCGGGCCTCGAGGGCATCGAGGATGCGAGCGGGATCGACATCGCAGATGCGATCGTCGAGTTCATGGAGGACAACGCCGACACCGAACCGCAACGACGCAGCCGTGCCTGAGAGACGGAACGACCCGATCACGATCGGGGAGATGACCGTACCTCCGGGGCGGAAGATGAAGATCGAGCTGCCGGTGGCACGGATGCCCACCGGCTCCCTGGCCTCACTCCCCATAGCAGTCATCAACGGACGAACTGCAGGGCCCGTGGTGTGGGTGTCCGGTGGCGTTCACGGCGACGAGGTCAACGGGGTCGAAATCGTGCGACGCGTGATGCGCTCTCTCGATGCCAAGAACCTGCGTGGGGCGGTGATAGCCGTCCCGATCGCCAACCCACTGGGCTTTCTGATGCGGTCCAGGTACCTCCCGGATCGTCGCGACCTCAATCGCTCCTTTCCCGGTTCGGCGCGCGGGTCGACCGCCTCCCGTCTGGCGCATCTCTTCATGACCGAGGTCGTCTCGCATTGCTCGGTGGGCATCGATTGCCATACGGCCAGCAACGATCGAACCAACATCCCGCAGATCCGGACCGACATCGACGACGCCGAGACCTTGAAGCTGGCCCGGGCGTTTGGCGCCCCATTCACCATCAAGAGCCGGCTTCGCGACGGATCCTTGCGTCAGGCAGCCACCGAGCTGGGCATCAAGATGCTTCTCTTCGAGGCCGGACAGGCCGATCGGGTGGACGACGAGGCCGTTGCCTTCGGCGTCGACGGCATTTTCAGAACGCTTCGCTCGATGAAGATGCTGGACATGCGTCTTCCCCGACCGGCACCGACGCGCCTGGTCCGTCGCACTCAATGGGTGCGGGCTCGACGTGGCGGCCTGGCGGAGATAGAGGTTGGTTTGGGAGACAGGGTGAGCGCCGGAGACGTGGTCGCACAGATCTCGGACGCATTTGGCGTGCGGCCGACTCAGGTCAAGTCACCGGGGAGCGGGTGGGTCATCGCCAGGACCCTGAATCCCCTGGTCAATCCGGGGGATGCGCTCCTGCACATCGCCACGGAACGTGGCCCCGAGCAGGACGAACCGGCGGAGCGACGTCGCTAGCGCCGCG
The DNA here is from genome assembly GCA_049578105.1 of Acidimicrobiia bacterium. Classification (GTDB taxonomy): domain Bacteria; phylum Actinomycetota; class Acidimicrobiia; order Spongiisociales; family ZC4RG35; genus JARDZU01. The sequence goes on from JBAULI010000027.1 coordinate 4,910, forward strand.
TCCGAGGGTCAGGAGGCCTTCTCGATCTCCTCGATCCAGCGACGACGGAGTGAGCGTCTCTCCTTGGGTGTGTGACCACCCCAGACCCCTTCGCCCTGGTTGGTCTCGATGGCCCAGGTCAGGCACTCGGACGCCACCGGGCAACCGGCACAGACCGCCTTCGCCTTGGCGATGGCGCCAAGATCCTCGGCATCGGGAAAGAAGTCCACGTCGTCTCCGACCCGGAGACAGGCGGCGTCCTCCCTCCACGGGGAGTACTTCACATCAAACATCAATGGCCCAATCATTTCTCGATTCTCGTAAACGCTCCATCAACCCTTTTCGTTCCCGATTAGCCGCCCGGATCAACCTCCAGAATCGGAATTTCGGCGTAATTCAGGTTGATTCTCCAGACCCAGTCAGCCCGGGCATGGGATGCCGATCATCCTGCGATGAAGAGGAGCATTCGATCGGGGGAGCAACGCCGGGCTCACACCTCGGACCGCGGTGTGAGCATGGTCTCCTATGCACTTCTCGTATCACTCATCGCGATGGTCGGCATCGCGGCGATCAGGACCGTGGGCACCAACACGTCTGACGACTTCGCTCAGGTCCCTGGCGCCTTTGGCGCCACCGGTCTGGAGGACGGCGGCACCACGACCACCACGGGACCGGGCATGACCCCCAAGGAGAAATGGGACCAGGCCCAGGCGGACTGGAGCAAGGCGATCGACGAGGCCAACAGCACATATCAGGCGGCGCTCGCCGACGCCAATGCGATCAAGTCTGCCCAGCTCGAGGCAAACAAATCACTTCCCAAGAGCGACCGCACGGCCGCAAACCAACAGGCCAACGCACAATTCAATGCTTCGAAGGCAGCGGCAAAGGATGCGCAGAATGCCGCCAAGCAAGCCGCCAACGATGCCAAGGCTGCGGCACAAGCGGAGTACAAGGCGACCAAGTAGCCGACATCAGATTGGGTCCGGGCCGGGACCTACTGGTCAGTCGAATTCGAAGGGTTCGGGCACCGCGCCGGGCTCGAGACGCCCCAGCTCGGCTCGGGCCACCGATCGACGATGGACCTCGTCGGGGCCGTCGGCGATCCTGAGCCACCTACCCATCGCGTAGAGACGGGCGAGTGGGTAATCCTCGGTGAAGCCGGCCGCCCCAAACAGCTGGATGGCCTTGTCCGTCACGGTCGTGAGGAGGTTGGGCGCAACGACCTTGATGGCAGCGATCTCCGTGCGAGCCGCCTTGACGCCGACATTGTCGATCATCCAGGCGGTCTTCAGCACCAGGAGACGAGCCTGCTCGATCGCCATTCGCGCATCTGCGATCCACTCCCTGATCACACCCTGGTCCGACAACGGCCGCCCGAACGCAGTCCTCGCCTGTGAACGTTGCACCATGAGGTCGAGACAGCGCTCCGATGCGCCGATGGCGCGCATGCAGTGGTGGATGCGCCCGGGGCCGAGACGCGCCTGGGCGATGGCAAACCCTCCACCTTCCTCACCCAGGAGATTCCCGACGGGGACTCGCACTCGATCGAAGAGTATCTGGGGGTGCCCACCACGGTCCTGATAGCCAAAGACGGTGGGCTCCCGCTCCACACTCACACCCGGGCTGTCCATCGGGACGATCACCATCGACTGGCGTCGATGAGGATCTGCATCCGGTGACGTCACTCCCATCACTATCGAGACCTTGCACCGGGGCGAGGCCGCACCCGAGCTGAACCACTTGCGACCGGTGATGACGAACTCGTCCCCCACCTGCTCGATCCGGGTCCTGATGTTCGTTGCGTCGGAGCTGGCGACGTCGGGCTCGGTCATCGAGAAGCACGAGCGAATCGCCCCGTCCAGGAGAGGGTGAAGCCATCGCTCTTTTTGCTCGTCGGTGCCGAACATGTGGAGAATTTCCATGTTCCCGGTGTCCGGCGCGGAGCAGTTCATCGACTCCGGGGCTATCTCCGGGCTCCGCCCCGTGATCTCGGCCAGCGGGGCATATTCCTGAACGGAGAGACCACCCCCGACTTCTGGATCCGGCAGGAACAGATTCCACAAGCCTCGCTCCCGGGCCTCGCGCTTGAGCCGCTCGATGACGGCGGGGTGATGATGAGGGTCTCCCGCCGCATCCATCTCGTCCTGATAGGCAGCCTCGGCCGGATACACCTGCTCTTCCATGAAGGAACTCACCCGCTGTCTGAGCTCCTCCACCTTCTCGCCATAGGCAAAGTCCATGGAGGGGAACGCTAGCCGTCGGTCTTGTCGGGCTCTTCTGCGGGCTCCGGAGAATCGAATGTCATCGGTGGGATCGGGACCGCAGGGCGACGCTGCCTGCCCTGGGTCAGCTCACCGAGAAGAAGCCATCCTGCGAGAAAGGCTACGAAATAGAGATGCAGCCAGAGAGAGACCGCCAAGGCGGCGGCGGAGCTGATGAGGAAGATCGCGTTGGAGATCACCACCACCCGGGTTGGGGCCAGTTTCTGCAGCAGCGACACCAGCAGATGCCCCCCGTCCAAGGGTCGAATCGGCAGCCAATTGAGCAGACCCCAGAAGACATTGACCCACACCAGTGTGGAGATGGTGAATCCGAGCTCGCCCCCGTAAGGACCGGTCGTCTGCTCGAAAACCCAGATCAAGGCGCCGAAGATCACCCCCACGGCCGAACCGGCGGCGGCTATGGCCGCCCTCCGGCCCGGGCCGAGCTCCTCCTCCGTGCCACTCCACTTGGTGACACCTCCGATGCCATTGAGCTCGATCGCGACTGTGGCGCCGAATGAGCGGGCAGTCAGGGCATGACCCAGCTCGTGCACGAGAATCGACACAAAGACCACGCCCACCCAGGTCAGGACGAGCGACACTCGGCCCCCGGAGAGCCCCAACAGCGCCGCGACGAGCAGGAACGAGGAATTGACCTTGACTGGGATTCCGAAGACCCGAAAGGAGAACACGGCACCATATTGGCTCAACCGGGCGACTTCACGAGATAAACGGCCGGTTACCCTCGCCGCATGCACGATGATCTCCGCGAAAAGGTAAGTTCCGATCTCCCCCGACTCACCCAGATGCTGGGGAATCTCGTCGAACTGCGCTCGGTCAGCGCGCCCGGGTACGACCCCTCCGACGTAGTGGCTGCCGCCGAGCAGATAGTCGCATTGGTCGAAGAAGCCGGATTCCGAAATGCCCGTTTGCTCGAAGTCGAGGGCGGCAACCCGGCCGTGTTCGGTGAGATCGAAGGACCGGCAGGCTCCCCCACCGTCTTGCTGTACGCCCACTATGACGTGCAGCCACCCGGGCCACTCGAGGACTGGGAGACCGGGCCGTTCACCCCAGAGATTCGTGACGGGCGTCTGTATGGCAGGGGGGCGTCAGACGACAAAGCGGGGATTGTCATGCATCTGGGGGCGGTGGCCGCCCACAAAGGGAAGCCCCCCGTCGGTGTCCAGTTGTTCTTCGAGGGCGAGGAGGAGGCCGGCTCGGAGAGTCTCGAGGCGATCCTGGACAAGTACTCCGATCTCCTGCATCCGGATGTGATCGTGATCGGGGACGGGGGCAACTGGCAGGTCGGCGTACCTGCCTTCCTCACCTCCCTGAGGGGTCTGGTGTCATACACGATCGAGTTGAGGACCTTGAAGGCACCGGTGCACTCGGGTCAGTACGGAGGCGTGTATCCGGATGCATTGAGCGCGATGGCCCGGCTCATCGCCTCACTGCATGACGACGACGGCAACGTGGCGGTGGAAGGGTTGGTCGGAGGCGAGCCCGCCGATGGGCTGGACATCTCCGAGGAGATGGCGCGCAAGCTGACCGGTGCGGTGGATGGCGTCGAGCAGATCGGCGACGGGTCCATCCCCGGGCGTCTCTGGACCAAGCCGTCGATCTCGACATTGGCGATCGACGCCCCGGCCGTGAAGGAGGCCATCAACCAGTTGGTCCCGGTCAGCAGAGCGAAGATCAGCCTTCGGATCCCACCTGCCCAGGACACCAAAGCCGCAGCCGAGGCCCTCCGCGCCCATCTCGTCTCCCACGCACCCTGGGGCTCACAGATCGAGTTCATCCACTCGGAGACGGGGGATGCCTCGGAGCTCGACACCGACAATTCGGCGGTCAGGGCGTGGACGACAGGATTCGAGGAGGCCTACGGGACATCCCCCGTCGCCATGGGGGCGGGTGGGTCGATCCCGTTCATCGCCACCTTCGCCGAGCTGTTCCCGGAGGCACCGATCATCGTCGTCGGATGCGGCGACCCGACGAGTGCGATCCACGCCCCGAACGAGAGCCAGGATTTGGGGGACTTGGAGAGAGCCGCCCTATCGGAGGCCATCGCTTTCGAGGTCCTGGCGGGCTGATCGGCCGGTCTGGTCTCGCTGGCTACCGGCAAACCCCTGCTGACGCCATGCCTCATAGACGACGATTGCCGCCGCATTCGACAGATTCAGCGACCTGACCCCGGGGACCATGGGAAGACGCAGTGTGGAGCTCACCCACGGTGCAACCTTGAGATCCTCGGGCAAGCCCACCGACTCGGGGCCAAACAGAAATGCGTCGCCGGGCCGAAACTCCTCCTCATAGAAGGAGCGGGTCGCATCGACCGTGAGAGCAAAGACACGGGCCGGTGTCGTCGAAGCTCTCCAATCCCCCACAGTGGCATGGACCGTGACCGTTGCCTTGTCCCGGTAGTCCATGCCCGCCCGTCGGAGTCGGGCGTCGTCCATCTCGAAGCCGAGGGGCTCGATCAGGTGGAGCCGCGATCCCGTCACAGCGGCCAGACGCATCGCGTTCCCCGTGTTGGGGGGTATCTCCGGTCGATAGAAGACGACGTCGAACACGATCAACGAGGATTGAAGAGGCGGAGCTCGTTGTCCTCCACCTCGCGAAGGCCCTCGTAGTCGACCTCCACGGCGTCGATCCCACGGGACTCGGCCAAGACCCGCGCTTGAGGCGTGATCGTCTGCGCCACGAAGACACCGCGGAGGGGCACGAGACGAGGGTCATGTCCCAGACGCCCCAGATATCGGGTCAGCTGCTCGACCCCGTCGATCTCACCCTTCCGCTTCACCTCCACCGCCACCGTCATCCCTCGTCGGTCGGCACAGAGCAAGTCGACCGGGCCGATGTCGGTGGGGTACTCCCTTCGGATGAGCTCGAGGCCCTCCTCGATGACCCAGGGGCGAGCGGCGAGCAGTTCCTGGAGATGGGCCTCCACACCGTCCTTTTGCAGACCGGGGTCGTCCCCCAGGGCATGAGTGACATCCTCGAGAATCTCGTCGATCCATATCTCCAAGCGCTCGCCCTTGCCATTGGACACCACCCAACGGTCCTCGAAAGTCTCCACGATGTTGGGAGCCACCATCCAATTGAGCGGCTTGGAGGCGTTGCCGTCTGAGTGGATGGCAAGTGTCCCGTCGGCCTTGACCATTATCAGACGGACGGCCTCGGGCAGGTGTGCGGTCAGACGGCCCGAATAGTCGACGGAGCAACGAGCGATGACCAGTCTCACGAGTGAGCGAGGGTACCGGTTCGGCTCACCCGACCTGCCACCAGAGTGCACCCGGCGAACAACACGGCGATCGTCAGCCAGCCCGGGGTATAAGAACCGAGACGATCCACCGAGAGCCCCAGCAGTGGCGGGCCTATGCCATAGCCGAGGAGGAACCCGAGCAGGACCACACCGGTCGAGCGCCCCACCAGCTCCGGCGGGGAGAAATCCATGACTGCCAGCATCCCCACGGCGTTCCACGAAACCGCACCCGAGCCGAGCAAGAAGGCGGCCGGGGCCATCGCCCAGCTGCCGAGCGTGCCGGTGGACACCAGTGTGAGCAAGACGGCAGAAGCCATGGCCTGGACGGCGAGCAGCCGGAGGGTGAGCCCGTGCCCCAGCCACCGCTCCGAGACCGAGCCCCACGAGATGCGCGAGATCACGCCAACCAGGCCAACGCCGGCAACGAGGAACCCGGCTGCCGCCGCCGTCCACCCTTGATCTTCACGGGCGAACAGCGGGAGAAAGGTGAACATCGAGGAGGACGCCAGCCCGGACATCGCCCCGTACACGGCGACCCAGACGACGGCCGTGGGCACCGGATCGCGGGCCCGTTCCCTTCGTGAGACGAACTCGGCGGACTCGGCTCGACCTCGCATGGCGACCAAGGCCAACAAGGGGACGGTGAGAAACACGAGGATCGCCGGCCGCCACCCCCACAGCTCTGTCAGCGGCCCGAGAAGCAGACCGCCGAGAAAGGTCCCTGCCTGCACACCGGATTGTTTGATCCCGGTGATCACCCCACGCGTGCCGGGGTCGACGTTTGCGACGATGAGAGCGTTGGTGGCCGGGTTACACCATCCCTGTGGGATCCCGGTCAGCACCGCCGCGGCGGCGAGGAAGCCATACGCCGGAGCGATCGCGATGAAGGAGATGAAGAACACACCGCAGATGAGCACACCACGCGTCGCTGCGACCGGCCCGATCCGATCGGTCACTCGCCCGAACGTGGGTGAGAGCAGCGCACCGGTCACACCTGTCGCCGTTACCAAAATCCCGATCTGCCAACGCTCGACACCGAATTCGGCGATCAGGTCGGCGGAGAGGACACTGAAGACAACTGCGGCGAACGTGGCCACGGCCATCGTGGAGGCGGTCAAGGCGCCGAGAGAACGCCGCGTGAACTGACGCATGGGGTGCAAGCTAGATGGTTAGCTTTGGAGAGCCGCCAGGAGGCGGATCAGACGATGGAGATGACCGATGACTCGAATACTGGTGGGCACCGAGAAGGGCGCCTACGTGCTCGCCGACGACGGCGCCGACTGGGCGACGACGGGCCCCCTGTTCCCCGGATGGAAGGTGACCGCCTTCGGCCAAACAGCCGATGGGACCCATTTGGCCGCGGTTGGCAGCAACTGGTTCGGGATCGGCGTGCACCGAAGCCGGGACCTCGTCGAATGGGAGCAGATCGATCGACCACCGGCGTGGCCCGAAGGGGCTGCCCGCACCATGGAACAGGTTTGGACCTTCCACAACGTCGGCGAGGCCACATGGGCCGGGGTGGCCCACGCCGGTCTCTTCGCGTCGCATGACCAGGGTGTCACGTGGTCGGCGATCGAGGGTCTCAACGAGCATCCGACGAGGGACGAGTGGCAGCCCGGTCTGGGTGGCTTGTGTGCCCATCGAATCCTCAGCTCGGGCGGGCAGCAATGGGTTGCCATCTCGGCCGTCGGGGTCTTCCGCTCCGACGATGACGGGAAGACCTGGGCGCCGAAGAATCGCGGCATCCCGGCCGTGAACACCGCCGACGATGCTCCACCGCCAGAGGTGGGCTACTGCGTGCACGGGATCGCCCACGACGTGGCCAACCCGGACCGGATCTGGCGTCAGGACCACATGGGTGTGTTCCGGAGCACGGACGGTGGTGACAATTGGCTGAGGATCGAGGAGGGCCTCCCCGCCGGATTCGGTTTTGTCATGTGGAGAGATGCCGATTCGGGGCGGCTTATCAACGTGCCCCTCGAATCCAGCAGCAACCGCGTCCCGGTCGATGGGAAGCTCCGAGCCTTTGCGTCCGATGACGATGGGGACACCTGGCACGTGGCCGGTTCGGGGTGGCCGGACGCCCCGCGATTCACCGGAGTCCTTCGCGGCGCCTTCGATGGAGACCAATCCGGCAACTTCTGTTTCGGCACGACCGGCGGCAGTCTCTGGCTGACCAGGGACACCGGTGAGACCTGGGCCGAGCTGGCGCCGACCTTCCCCCGCATCAACGCGGTGCGCCTGGTGGCCTGATGGCCGTCTTGAAGCTTCCCAGACTGCTCGAGGGATCGGTCCGTGGAGGTCTCCGCCATGAAGTGCCCGCCGGGACACTGGAGCAGGCGCTGAACGACCTCTTCCAGCGGGAACCGGGCCTCCGCAACCACATCCTCGACGAGAGTGGAGCCATCCGGCCCCACGTCATCCTGTTCGTCGACGGCAATAGGGCGATGCTGGAGACCGTGGTGCCCGAGCGAGGGGCGATCCAGGTGCTTCAAGCAGTGAGCGGTGGTTGAGTCAGCGCGCCTCTGACGTAGCCGGCTCTCGGGTTGGTCGGCTGAATACGAACCACACGGCGAAGACACCTACACCGACCAATACGAGACGCAGCCAGGTGCGGTCCACGAGGATGAAGATGGAGAGACTCAGCGAGATGGCTATCGCCGTTGAGGCGACCCACTTCATCCGCATGGTGAGACCGCCGGACCGATAACTCCGGATCATCTTCCCGTAGATGGGGTGATTCATGATCCAGCCGTAGAGCTTGTCCGACGACATCGAGAAGAAGAAGGCGGCGAGGATTGCCATGTCGAAAGTGGGGATCCCGGGGAGGAAGCTGAGAGCCAGGAGGGCGAGGCAGATCAGACCGAGGACCAGGAACACGCCGCGCAACAACCTGCTGCGCGACTTCCTCGGAGCTACCGGTCGGTCGACGGTGGAGTCCACGGTCGCAAACATATTGGGTGGGGTTTCTGACGGCCAGTCGGAATAACACCACGTCGCGAAACGCACTACCTTTGAAGGCTCCCACGACGACCAGGAGATGAGGCGTGCCGATAGTCACCCCGGCCAAATACCGCGAAATGCTCGAAGCAGCCCGGGCCGGCAGCTACGCCTACCCCGCCATAAACGTCACGTCATCGACCACGATCGTGGCCGCCTTGGATGGGCTGACGCGGGCCAATTCCGATGGGATACTCCAGGTCTCCTACGGCGGAGCCGAGTTCGCCTCGGGACAATCGGTGGCCAAGATGCCGGTTGGCGCCACGGCACTGGCCGAGTTCGCCAACGTCGTGGCCGAGGAATACCCGGTCAACGTCGCAATGCACACCGACCATTGCCCACCCGATCGGGTCGACACGTATGTTCGCCCACTGCTCGAGGAGAGCTTGCGACGCAAGGAGCAGGGTCGTGGCCCTGTCTTCCAGTCCCACATGGTCGATGCCTCATCCCTGCCGATGGAGGAGAACCTCTCACTATGCAAGGAGATCCTCGAGCTGGCGGATGAAGCCGATGTGATCCTGGAGCTGGAGATCGGCGTGGTCGGCGGGGTCGAAGACGCCACGGACAATGAGGACGTCGATCGGGCCAAGCTCTACACCTCCCCGCAGGACATGGTTCGGGTCTCTGAGGTCCTGGGGACCTTCGATCATGGTCTCTACCTTCTCGCCGCGGTGTTCGGGAACGTGCATGGCGTCTACAAGCCGGGCGCCGTCAAGCTCGACCCGACCATCCTCCGGGAGGGCCAGAAGGCGGTGGCAGAGCGATTCGGTGACGCGGCCCGCCATTACCTGGTCTTCCATGGAGGCAGTGGCTCGACACTCGATGAGATACGGGAGACGATCACTTACGGCGTGATAAAGATGAACATCGACACCGACTGCCAGTATGCCTATACCCGGCCCATCGTCGATCACATGTTCAAGAACTACGACGGGGTGATCAAGGCCGATGGCGAGGTGGGGAACAAAAAGGTCTACGACCCACGCTCGTACATGAAGAAGGGCGAGAACGGTATGTCCGACCGGGTGGTGACGGCGGCCGAGCAATTGTTGTCGGCCGGAAAATCCATCGGTTGATGGATCGCAGGCACCAGACCTGGGCGACATCGGAGCGATTCGTACCGAAGCGGTTCGTCAGACCCTTCGTCCGGTTCTCCCAGATCGAGGCATCTTCGGGGATGGTGCTCTTGGGCGCCGCCGTGGTCGCCATCGTCTGGGCGAACTCGATGTTCTCGACGTCCTACTTCGACATCCTCGAGACTCATCTGACGCTCGACTTCGGCGCTTTCCACTTCGACGAGAGCGTGCTGGAGCTGATCAACGACGGCCTCATGGTGATCTTCTTCTTCGTCGTCGGATTGGAGATCAAACGCGAGCTGGTCGTCGGCGATCTCCGGGACCCGAAGGCTGCCGCCCTCCCCGTCATGGCTGCCGTCGGTGGCATGCTGATGCCGGCACTGATCTACGTGGCTTTCAACGCCGGCGGAAGCGCCGAGGCGTTGCGAGGTTGGGGGATACCCATGGCCACCGACATCGCCTTTGCGGTCGGAGTCGTCGCCCTGCTCGGGTCGCGCGTCCCACCCGGTGCCAAGCTGTTCCTTCTCGCTCTTGCGATAGCCGACGACATCGGCGCCATCGCCGTGATCGCGATCTTCTACACCGACGAGCTCGACCTGACATACCTGGGCATGGCGATCGCCGGTCTCGTGTTGGTCTGGGTGGCGAAGAGGGTTCGGATTCGCTCCCTTGCCTTCTATCTACCGCTGGGAGCCCTGATATGGCTCTTCACGCTCGAGTCCGGCGTCCATGCCACTCTCGCCGGGGTGGCTCTGGGGTTCCTCACGCCGGCCCGCCCTATGTACAAGCCTGAGGAGTTCGACCGACGCGCCCGCGCCATCCTCGACGAGTATCCGATAGAGCCGGACAGCCATCGGGCTCAGGAGCATGCCGATCACGAAGCGCTGCTGCTGAGCGAGATAGCGGCCGAAGCCGTGTCTCCACTCAGCCGAATCGAGACGAGACTTCAATCCTGGAGCTCATTTCTGGTGGTCCCCTTGTTTGCGTTGGCCAACGCGGGTGTCGACTTTCGCAATTCCCCGATCGGCGACGCGGTGGGCTCGTCGATCGCACTGGGTGTGGCGCTCGGCCTGATCCTCGGGAAAACAATCGGCATCTCACTGTTCACCTATCTCGCGGTCCGCTTGCGAATGGGGGTTCTGCCCCAAGGAACGGGCTGGACGCATGTCGTCGGTCTGGCTGCGGTTGCAGGTATCGGCTTCACCGTGTCGCTATTCGTGGCCGGCCTCGCCTTTGGCGACCCGGCTCAGATCGACCTGGCCAAGGTGGGGATCTTCGGAGGTTCCCTCGTTGCCGGTGTGGTTGGAGCGATCATCCTCGCCCGCGCGCCGAGATCCGCATCGTGAGCATCCTGCCCCCGTCCACCTATGTATGTATCGACTGTGGAGGCACCGCGCACCTGATCACCTTCCTCCCCGAGGACGACGAGGTCGAGCCGGGGACGCCACTCGCCTACCGGTGCTCGGATTGCATGGAGCGCTTCGACGTGATCTGGGAGGAGGGCGATGATGAAGAGGTCTTCTGAGACCCAGGCCCTCACCACGGCAAACCCCTGACTGGAGAAAAAAGTCGGCCGAGGTGTCGATTGGCACGCCAACCGTTCGTGGTAGTGGTGAGACCGGCACAGGGTCGGTCACATGGAAGGAGCAGAAATGACGCAGTACCTCTTGTCGGTGCACATGGTGGAGGGCCAGGAGCCCCTCAGCCCCGAGGACATGCAGCAGGCATACCGTGATGTGGACAACCTCAACACCGAGATCATGGACAAAGGAGCCTGGGTGTTCGCCGGCGGGCTCCACGAGCCAAGTACCGCCACCGTGGTCAAGGTGGAGAACGACGAGGTCCTCATCACCGACGGCCCATTCGCCGAGACCAAGGAACAACTCGGTGGGTTTTGGATCATCGAGGCGGCCGACCTCGACGAGGCGTTGGCCTGGGCGAAGAAGGCAACGATCGCCTGTCGGGCCTCGGTCGAAGTGAGGCCGTTCCAAGAGGAGCCGCCCGTCTGAGCGACCAGCCGGTTGGCCATCTCCCGGGCATCGACCGGATCTTCCGTGAGGAATCCGGGCGATCCATCGCCACCCTGTACCGCCAATTCGGTGATCTCGACATCGCCGAAGAGGCGGTACAGGAAGCTTTCGAGATCGCCATCCGTCGTTGGCCGGAAACCGGAGTTCCGCCGAGCCCGGGTGGATGGATAACCATCACGGCGCGCAATCGCGCCATCGACCGGCTCCGGCGTGAGTCGAAACGGGAGGATCGCCATCTCCAAGCCATACGCCTCCAAGAGTCGGAGCCCGCGCCCGGAGAGACCGGACCGGTGAGAGACGATCGGCTCCGCCTCATCTTCACCTGTTGTCACCCCTCGCTGGCGACGAGTGCCCAGATCGCCCTGACGCTCCGGCTGCTCGGCGGGCTTCAGACCCCCGAGATAGCTCGCGCCTTCCTGGTGCCGGAGACGACGATGGCCCAGCGCCTGGTGCGCGCGAAGCAAAAGATCCGGGCGGCCAGGATCCCCTACCGCGTCCCCGCAGACCACGACTTGCCCGATCGTCTCAAGTCGGTCCTGGCCGTCATCTATCTGATCTTCAACGAGGGACACACCGCATCGGCTGGTGACCAGCTCGTGAGGGACGATCTCTGTGAGGAGGGCATTCGGCTGGGGAGGTTGATCGTCGAGCTGATGCCGGATGAGCCGGAGGCCGTCGGGCTGTTGGCGCTGATGCTGCTGACCCACGCCCGTCGGCCGGCGCGCATCTCACCCGACGGTGCCCTCGTCCTGCTGGCGGATCAAGATCGCAGTCACTGGGACCGAGGGCTGGTGGAGGAGGGCCAGGACCTGGTCAGGGTGTGCCTCCGTCGCAACCGACCCGGCCCCTATCAGATACAGGCGGCCATCAACGCCGTGCACAGCGATGCGGCGGCCTCCCCGGACACGGACTGGAGCCAGATCCTCCATCTCTACGACCAGCTGAGCGCGGCCGCACCGGGCCCGATCGTGAGCCTGAACCGGGCTGTGGCGGTGGCGGAGGTCGACGGGCCCGAGGCCGCCTTGTCGATCGTCGACGACCTGAATCTGGACCGTTATCACCTCTACCACGCCACCAGGGCAGATCTGCTGGCACGGGTCGGGCGCCTCGATGAAGCCGCTGACGCCTATGGGAAGGCCATCGGGCTGACCTGGAATCAGGCGGAACAGGAGCTCCTCCTCAGAAAGCTCGCTGGGCTGGGGCCCATGAATCGTCAGGGCTGATCAGCCGGGCCTGGCTGTCACGAATCCCATCGATGGACGTTGATCGACCCGATGTCGAAACCCATCCGGGAACAGAAGTCTTCGAAGGGCACGGCCGGCACACCTCGCCACTCGAGGTCGGACAGTGACTCTTCGATCGGGACATCGAGACGCAACGTGGTCAATTCGCGATAGAGGAAAGCCAGATCGCGATTTCCCGCGAGCGTCTCAGCCAGTTTCTCGGCGCCACGCACCGTCACCTCCCATTGGGATGAGCGCTCAGGGATCAACTCGAGTCTCGGATACCGGGCTAGGACGGTGGAAGCCGACTTGGCTCCCCAGCCGGGGAGACCGGGAACGCCATCGGCGGTGTCGCCCACCAGGGCCAGGTAGTCGGGGATGGACTCGGGGTGGACACCGAACTTCTCCACAACGGCGTCTTCGTCGAGGATCCGCTGCTCGCGGCGGTTGTAGGTGACGATCCGATTCCCGACGACCACCTGTGCCAGGTCCTTGTCCGGAGTGGCGATCACGACTTGTTCCACGTCCTCGACCCAACGAATCGCGGCCGTGGCGATTGCGTCATCGGCCTCGAATTCGACATTCCCCCAAACGACGACCCCAATCGATGCGAGCGCCTCCTCCGCGAGGGGGAATTGGTCGAGAAGCACCTGGTCGACTCCGGCCGAGGTCTTGTAGCCGTCGAACATGACATTCCGGAATGACTCGATCACGGTGTCGAAGCTCGCTGCCAGATGAGTCACACCCGGCTCGCGCAGCAGAGCCAGCGTCGACTCGACGATGCCGAGCG
>JBAULI010000028.1:0-5947 GCA_049578105.1 Acidimicrobiia bacterium
CGGTGACGACGGTCAGGGTGCCGGTGTCAGTGCCACCAAACCACATCGCCAGGTCGCCGAGGTCGGGCACCGGGACACCGGTCACATCGTTCAAAGTCGCACCCGATGCGAAGTCATCGGGGTTGCCCGGGGTGAGAACCACCAAACGCCCCCTGACCGTTGGGTCGTCGTCGGGCGCCTGCCAGAGGCAGCCTTCGTTTCGCGAGACCTGTTGCAGGCCATTCAGGCTGGAGAGGCCGAGGGCGGCACTCACATCGTCGATCGAGATCAAGGTGCACCCATCGAGCGGCGGGATCTGGTGACCTGAGCTCTCGATGGTCGTCGGCGTGGTGGAGGGGGAGGCGGGTGTGGTCGGCGTGGCTGCGACCTCGGTCCCGTCGCCGCCGAGGTTGCCCACGATGGCCACGACCACCACGAGTGCCACAGCACCGAGGACCGCCGCCAGGACGCGGTTGGTCCTCAATAGCTGGATCAGAGGGTTTTCGCCTTGTCGACCTGGCTCAGAGCCTCCGGGTTCCATCGATGCGCCTCGGCTGACTCCGGGTAAAGCTACTCATTCAACCTCCCCCGAGGTCGGCCGAGGCCCCCGAGGGTGAGATCGGCGAAGCTGGACCATGACTTGCCGAACTCCCACCACCCTTCGACGCGGGGGCTCCGCAACGAGGTGTTCCGGGTGTAGACGAGGGGGATCAGGGCCGCCAGCTCGGCCACCGCCAGCCGGTCTGCCTGGTGGAAGAGCCCGAGCCGGGTTCGCTCGTCCCGCTCCAGCCGGGCCCGCTCGACCAGCCCATCGAACTCTGCATTTGAGAACCCCCCGGTGTTGTCGGCGCCCTCGGTGTGCAGGAGCAGACGAAGGAAGTACTCGGGATCGGTGTATCCCGGGTACCACCAGGCTGGTGCGATGTCGACATCACCCCAGTCCCCCGCCAACCTCTGGAACGAGGCTGGGTCCAGGCTCATGACTTCCACCTCCAGGTCCAGGTGACGGCGCCACTGGTCGGCCACCCTCTCTACGAGGGTCGGGTAGACGATGTGGGGCAGGTCCAAGGCAGCCATCCGAAGTGGCCTTTCAGGCCAGGCGCCCGCGATCAGGTCTCGCGCCAGATCGACATCGTGGGCCGGAGCGACGTCGGGTGTGTGCCCGGCCAGGGCCGGCGGCACGAGACCGCCGGTCGCCGGGATCAGGTGTTCGCCCAGCCCATCACTCAAGTCGCCTCGATCGAGGGCATGGGCCAGGGCCATCCGGAAACGGGGGTTAGCCATGTTCTTCCCACGATGATTCAGCACGAAATAGATGAGACCGGCGGTCGGCTCTCGATGGATCTGCTCGGTCGGTATCGCATCGGCGCCGGCCCCGTCCCAAGGCCCGCTGAACCAAGCCAGGTCGTATCTCCCTTCCCGATAACCGTCGAGCACCTCGTCTGGAGCCGCGGTCTGCCACGACACCGTCTTCACGTCCCCGAGCCGGTGACCGGCGTAGTCGGGCCTGCGATCGAGGACGAGACGGTTGCCGACCTGCTCGGATCGATGGAAGGCACCGCTCACCACCTCGACTTCGAGGTCGCCCCAGCTCTCCGGGCTTGCCTCGATGACGTGACGTGGCTGAGGGCCGCAGTCCGGCCGATTCAACATGCCGAGGAAATATGGGGCTGGTGCGTTGAGAGAGAACTCCACAACCCGGTCATCTAGCGCCCTGACCCCGATCTGATCGGGGTCTGTGCTCCGACCGAGGGCGTGGTCGGCTGCACCTTCGAGGACGTAGAGCATGGCCACGCTCACCCCTGGTGTCCCGGGGTCCAGGTTGCGTTTCAGCCCATATTCGACGTCGTGTGCGGTGAGTGGTGCCCCGTCGGACCACGAGAGGCCCTCGCGCAGCGTGAACCGGTAGGTGAGCCCGTCGTCGGAGATCTCCCAGCGTTCAGCCAGCGATGGGACGATCGTGTCGTCTGGCCATCTCTCCACCAGCCGATCGAACAGGGCCATCTGCAGCTGGATGTCCTGCAGTGAGTAGGACCGGACCGGATCCGGGACGTCGTGAAAGAGAGGACCGGCAAACCTGAGCGTCTCGGTCGCCTCCGGGCTCGGCGCCGGCTCCCACAACTCAAAGGCGCGCTGGTAGGTGGCATTCGCCTCGGCGAAGCGGAGAGCCGTGTGGTAGGCCAAACCGAGCTTGAGCAAGACCAGCGTGGTGGTCGGTGTGTCTCCCTTTCGCTCCAGCATCGGGAGCAGTTTCCGATAGTGCTCGATCGCCTCATCAAGAGCATGACGACCCCGGGCCAGGTCTCCGGCCCTGAGGAGAGCCACGGTGGCCTTGTCATCCACGCCGGCTGCGGTCCAATGTCGTGCCAGAACCTCGACGATCTCCTCATTGTTCGAGGCGAACTGTCGCTCCAGCCAGGTGGCGGCACGCCGATGGAGATTCCGCCTCCTCTCTTCTGTGAGAGTGCGATAGGCCGCCTCCCTGGTGAGGGCGTGCTTGAACAGGTACTCCGCCTGCGGCCAGCGGCGAGCCTCGACGAGGAGGTCCGATCTCAGCAGATCCTGGAGCGCCGGGAGGACACCGCCCTCCTCGTCAGCGATTCCCTGGAGCAAGGGGAGGCCAAAGCTCCGACCCAGGACCGATGCGGAGGTCAGCACCCCGTGGCTGGAGGCGTCGAGACGGTCGATTCGCGACTGGACCACCTTCTCCACGGTTTCGGGGACGATGAGAGCCGCCTCACCATCGAAGGCCCAACCGGAGCCGGAGGGGGCCAGGGCGCCTTCATCGATCAGCGATCCGATCAGCTCCTCCAGATAGAACGGGTTCCCCTCGGCCAGGCCGAGGATCTTCTCGGTCGTATCCGGCGGGAGGTCGGCGGTGCCGAGCAATGAGGTGAGCAAGGCCCTCTGGTCCGTCTCGCCCAGCGTCTCGAGGGCGATCTCAGTGGTCAGATGTGGCACCCGGTGACGGGCTCTATCGGCGATTCGACGGGACGGGTGATCGGGATAGGGACGGCTGGTGATGACCATCAGGAGGCGCCGGCTCTCGGTGAGCTCGACCAAATTCGCCAATAGCTCGATCGAGGTCGGGTCCGACCAGTGGACGTCCTCGATGACGATCGCGGTGGGGCTGTCCTCGGTGATCGCGGTCAGCAGTTCGGCGACCACCTCGAAGGTGCGGAACTGAATGGCCTCGGGGGCCAGGGCGAGCCGATTGCGCTGATCGGCGTCGAGACCGAGGCCGAGCATGTGTGCGAGGTAGGCACGGGCCGACTCGGTCGCCCCTTCGGTGACTTCGTCGAGACGTTCAGCCAGTCTGCGTCGGGAGATCTGGTCCTTCTCGTCGATGCCCAGACCGAGCCACGAACGGATCAGATCACGGAATGGCCAGTACGGCGTGGCCTCGCCATAGGGGTCACAGTGACCGAGCAGCCAGTTGATCCCGATCCCGGAGGACGACCGTCGTAGCTCACTGATCATGCGCGTCTTGCCCACTCCGGCCTCGCCATTGAGCAGGAGTACGCCGCCTATGCCGCGTTCGAGCGACTCCAGCAACTGGCCGGCCCGCTTCATCTCCGCCTCCCGCCCGGCCAACGGTGCCCGGAGACGTCGGCCCAGTCTCGCCTTGTCCGCGGTCCGGCGAACGGTGGTCGGTCGCCACATGACCCCGGATCCGAACGAACCTGCCTCCTCCCAATCGAATGCGTCACTGATGAGGCGTCGGGTGTGGTCGTCGACCAGGACCGGATGATGTCCAGGCATCCTCAGCATGGCATCCAGCGGGTCGTCCTCGGCCCAGATCTGATTCGATGTGTCGAAAGGCAACGTGACCGGCCCGGTCGACACCGCGCATCGCCCCTCTCCGGCTCGGGCAAGTGCCACGCCCACCTCGAGGGAGGCGCGTATGGCGCGATACGTGTCGTCCTCCCTGGCTATCGGCGCGCCGAATACGGCAAGGGCCCGACCGGCGCCCTCGTCGACGACCATCCCCCCGAACCGAGCCACCACCGACCGGGTGGCTTCCAGAGCCTCGGTCGATTCGCTGGTCACGAGAAGGAGAGTGACCAGGCGGCTCCCTGTTGCCGGTCTGCTGTCGGAGGGCGTGTGGTCCATGGGTCGACGGCTGGGGGAGGGAGTGAGGGACGGATCCTGTGCGAGGATCCGGTCGAGCAGGGTCTGCAGCTCTGGGCCCGGCTCTATCCCCAACTCGTCGATCAGGACTCCCCTCACCATCTCGAAGGCGCGCAAGGCGTCGGCCTGCCGACCCGAGCGATAGAGGGCCAGCATGTAGCGATTCCACAGGTCCTCACGCAGGGGGTGCTCGTCGACCAGCGAGTGGAGATCGATCGCAGCCTGTTCGTGGTCACCCGACCGGAGCCGCGCATCGGCCATGTCGACCTGCGCCTGGATGCGAACGGCCTCCAACCTGACACGGAGCGGACGCACGACGTCTGCATCGCCGGCATCGACCAACGGCTCCCCCCGCCACCAGGAGAGCGCCTCGCCGAGTCGGGCGACGGTCGATTCAGGATCCTCGGAGGCAGCTTCCCTCGCTTCGGTGACGGTCTGGACGAATCGGTGCGCGTCGACCTCCCCTGGATCGAGATCCAGCTGGTAGCCGGAGCCCCTGGTGATGATGGATTCCTCCGGCAGCACCGTGCGCAGATGGTGGATATAGGTCTGTAGTGCCTTGGCCGCCGTCGCCGGAGGTGTCTCGGCCCAGAGCCCGTCGATCAGCCGGTCGCTGGTCACGACCCGTCCGACGTCGGCCGCCAGCAATGTGAGCAGGGCGCGCTCCATCGGGCGACTGACCTCGAGGCGGTGGCCATCGTCGCTCAACTCCAGCGGTCCGAGCACGCCGACGAGCACCGGCCAACCGTACCGATGTCGAACCGACACTTGGCTGGTTCTCACCGGGCGTCTTCCGGTTCTTACCGGGCCTTTACCGGGCTCGGGCAGATTCGGTCGGGCAAGGGTCAGTCGATCTGAGGAGGTATCAGATGCCCCTGTTCATGGATGTCCACAAACAATTGCCCGATGGCGCGACCGAAGCCGATGTGGCCGGCGCCCATGCCGCCGACCTGGCGACACAGGACCGGTATGGGGTGCGATATCAGCGCTACTGGGTGGACGAAAAGGCGGGCAAGGTGTTCTGCCTGGTGGAAGCCCCCGATGCCGACGCCGCTATAGCCGTGCACCGTGAGGCGCACGGGCTGGTCGCCGACGAGATCTACCCCGTCAGCGAGCACAGCTGAGAGGAGGGATTCAAATGAGAAAGACGACGATTGCGTTGATGACCGCACTCGTGATGATGCTGGGGGCGGTCCCCGCCCTGGCTCACGATCGAGGGCATGAGGAATGGCGTGACGTGAGAAGCGACCTGCGCAAGGCCGCCAGCGTCAGCGTGAGATATCACCGGGTGACGAAGGCGATCCGGGACGGTTTCGCCCCGTTTGCCATACCGGAGGAGGTGGGCGGAGCCCTGCTCACGATTCGCGGCGAGGAGATCACCTGCTTCGACAGTCCAACCGGTGGGATGGGTGTCCACTACGTCCGTCACATCGACGGGACCGTAGATCCCGGCGACCCGGAGGCCCTGGTCTACGAGGTGGGCCGACACAATCGGCTCAAGCTGGTGGCACTGGAGTACATCATCCCCGAGGAGTTCGTCGATCCGGCTGCTCCGCCCGTGCTCTTCGGTCGGACCATGCACCACCACTCCTACCTGCCCGTCTACATCCTCCACGTCTGGCTGTGGAAGTGGAATCCGAGCGGGTTGTTCGCCGACTTCAACCCAAGAGTCAGGGACTGTCCTTCGGCCTAAACAGGGCGAGGCCGTCGACAAGAGAGGAGACCGGTGATCGCCGGTCTCCTCCCGCGATCAGGGTGAATCCCGATAGGCCGATCGGAGGAAACCCCGAATGCTTGGTTGCACCAAGGGGTGGGTCTCCCGCCGAACGGGGGAGCC
>JBAULI010000029.1:0-4029 GCA_049578105.1 Acidimicrobiia bacterium
AGCTCTTCGTTCACGAACGTGCCATCGAGCAGATAGAGGTAGCGGAGGAGACGCCCGTACTGATCGCGATCGGAGACGTCGCGGACCATGACGACGTCGCCACCGGCGACCATCGAGGCGAGTGCCGACGTCGACTGGGTGGCGAAACACTCGCCGATTTCAGGGCTGTTGATCCCGATCAGGCGGACCGCCTCGTCGTTGCCACCATCGTAGTCGACCCGGATGGTGTCGCCGTCGGTCACGGAGACCACACGGGCTTGTTCCCCGGACGTGATCGTCGTGGTGGGATGGTCGAGCGGCACGGTCGTGACCGTGGTCACGACACCTGGCGTGGCGGTGTCGATGGTGGTGGCAGACCCCTCGGGCATGGTGCTGGTCGTGGTGGTGGTGGTCGCAGAGATCGGCCCGGCACAAGCCGCCGCCACGGAGGCGACCATGAGGGCCACCGCCAATCTCGAGACACCTTTGCTGAGAGAGATCACCAGCAACCATTGATAACCGACTCCGGTGCCAATCGTCGGGAATGGGCGCTACGAGAAGAAGACGCCTGCGGTCGGCATGCTTGACTCGGACCGATGAGCAGCACGGTCACATCGGTGCCGGGATTCTGGGAGCGGGCCCTGCGGCGTTTGGACCCGACCGGGACCCGGCTGCTCATGGATGATCCCAATCTCGGCTTCCGGGTCTTCGTCCTCGCCGGGGTGGGATCGGCCTGCAATGCCGTGCTGGCGGCAGTCATCTCCTTTGCATACCACGAGACCATGGCAGGCTGGGCGGCCGTGCTCACCGCAAGCTTCTATGTCGGCGGCACACTCTTTCTCCTTGCCACCGGCAGGCTGAAGATCGCGGTCCTGACCATCCTCTGGGTGAGTGTCGCCAACAGCATCGTCATGCACATCGTCTTGGGCGGATTCGCCTGGTCGGGGGTGGCGCTGGGATGGGGTGTGCTCGTCACCGCCGCCTCGGCCCTCACCTTCTCCCGTGGCACCACGGTTTCGATCGCCGCGGTGTACTTGCTGGCGGCGCTCGTGCTCGGCTTTCTCGAGCCGGCGGTGCGGGCGACCCGGGACCAACCTCCAGTCGCCCTGACCACCATCCTCGCCATGGACATGTTCGTGGTCAGTCTCCTCATCCTGGCTCCGATGATGGCCGCCCTGGTCGGTCAGATGGTCCGGGAGCAGACCCGGGCCAACTCGTTGCTGCTAAACGTCCTCCCGGCTGTCATCGCCAGGAGACTCAAGACATCTCCTGGAGTCATCGCCGACCGTTTCGAGGAGTGCACGGTGCTCTTCGCCGATCTGGTCGGATTCACCTCCCACTCCGCACGGGTGCCACCCGAACGCCTGGTCTCTGAGTTGAACACGATCTTCTCCGCCTTCGACGAGTTGGTGCGGGTGAGCGGTGTCGAGAAGATCAAGACGATCGGGGACGGGTACATGGCCGTGGCCGGCGTTCCCGTGCCCCGAGAGGATCACCTCATCGCCATGTGCGATCTCGCTCTGGCGCTCCAGGCCGAGATGGCGAAGGTCAACGAGAGAATGGGCACGGACTACCGGTTGCGAGTCGGGTTGCACACCGGACCGGTGGTGGCAGGCGTGATCGGTGAGTCCAAATTCTCCTACGACCTCTGGGGCGACACCGTCAACCTGGCCAGCCGCATGGAGAGCAGGGGCCGGCCGGGAATGGTGCAGACGACCGCAGCCGTACGGGAGAAGGCTGGGGATCGATACATGTTCGAGCCTGCGGGTCTGATCGATCTCCGGGGCCGGCAAGTGGAGGCTTTCTTCCTCGAGGGACGACGATCCGCAGTCGGGTTACATTGACTCGATGAGTGTCGCAGTCACCGTCGAGGATGCAGTCCGGCAGTCGGTCGGGTATCTCGGTTCAGAACAGGCCGTCGAGAGCATCCGACGCGATCCCTACTGGCCGAAGTGGGATTCACCCTGGTGGCACATGACCCTTCTCTGGGAGTTGGGCGAGACGGACCGGATCCCGAACCAGGTGGTGGAGGCGATGCGGGACGAGCTCGTCACACATTTCCTCCCCTTCTTCCCGCTCCGTGAGGAGACCCTGCCACCCGAGATCGACGGTTACCGGCACATCGTCTGCCACTGCGCCGTCGGAACCATGTATCAGGTGATGAGCAGCTGCGGAGTGGATGTCGACTCGGAGATTCCCTGGATGCGACCGTGGATCTTCCGGTATCAGCTGCCCGACGGGGGCCTCAACTGTGATGAGGCCGCCTACACCAAGCCGACACCGAAGAGCTCGATCGTCTCCACCATTCCACCACTCGAGGCGATCTTGTTCCACACACCGAGGGACTTCACCCTCGAGGAGATCGAATTCCTCGACCGGGGGGCCGAGTACCTGATCGCACATCGGCTCTATCGAACTCTGGGTGGCATGGTGATCGATGGAGACTGGCTCGATCTCTGCTTCCCCCGGTTCTACTACTACGACGTCCTTCGTGGCCTCCGAGTGCTGGCCCGCTGGGCGGTGGTGCGCGGAAAGGACCTACCCGATGACTTGGTGGACGATGCCGTGGCCGTGATCGAAAACAGCCTCACCGGGGACGGCATCCAAACCAGGCGTCGCCCTTGGGTGGGGCGTAAGACACTGGAGTGGCGTGGGGGGGACGAGTGGGAGGTTGGGTTGCCGGTTTCCTCCTTCGCTCTCCTCGACGCCGTCGGTGTCCCCGGCGACCCATCGCCCCAACTCACCACCGTGTGGGAATCGGTGAAGGACGATCTGGCCAGGCTCTGATCAGCTTCGATCAGCAGCCGCTCGCCTCTTGCTCAGAGCTCGTAGCGCCAGACGTCGTCGTTGCGACTGGTGGAATGCAGCGCCAGGAACCCGGTCACGATGGTCCCGAGGACAGGAGCGAGCATGGCCGCCAGGGGGATCTGTGTTGGATCGGTCCCGGTGACGAATACCGGAGCGGCGATGGATGTCACCGCCACCGCCAACCAGAGGACGGCGACCGAGATCGCAAGCGTCATGTCGGCGCGATCTCGACGGACGAACGACAGATATCCGATGGCCACCGCGGCCCAGATCCAGTCGACGAAACCGACCAGAGGAAGATGCTCCTGGGCCGATCCCGTGACCATGTCGGGGGAGAACACACTGGCGAATAGCACGGCGAGTAGGACACTGCTCACCGAGATCACCCACCAGTACCTGCCGCGGTGCAGAGTCCGGGCACGATCGACGGTTTCGTTGGTGATCATGACGCTCTTCCTTTCTCGATGATCACATTGGTTTGATCGTGCCGATCTCGGGTGGCAGTGCCTAGAGCCAAAAGCTCCTATTCGCCGGGCCTGTCCTCGGACGGTCCCGTGATCGGGGTGACCTGGATGCGGATCAGGACGATGCCGGGAAGGATCCTGGCCACCTTCTCATGGGTGATCTCGTCCCGGCGCAGCCCATACGCCTTGGCGTCGATCGGTCGCTTCTCCAGGTACTCGACCATGTAGTCGTGGATCTGGGAAGGATCGGTGTGCGCCTCGGCCTTGCCGATGTAGTCGGTGCCGGCGAGACGGATCTGGACTTCGCGCGGGTTCTCGAAGTTCCGCCACCAGTTGCGGACCTTCTTCGAGATCACGGTCACGGTGTCGCCCTGGCGTTCGTACGAGACCGGTATGCGGTAGGTCTTTCCACTCCTACGCCCGGTGAAGGTGAGCAAGGCGACGCCTTGACCGACCATCGCCTGGATGACCGGTGTGGTGATGGCCCATCTCATCAAAGAATTCGCCCATGCCGGTGGGATGTCCTGGGGGAGCTCGACGTCGGTCTCGACGGGGAGGGTGACGGTGTCGGTCATGCGATGCCTCCAAACCTCTATATGTGGGGTGTTACGCGTCATCGTCGGACATGGGATGAGCACCGGCTAGAGGCGAAAGTAACGAACGAGGCGGCGGATGGAAGTGGTGGCCCCACAGCTCGGATATGCTTGTGCTCGGGCTGGCTGAGAGCGGAGGAAATGATGACCTCGTTCGATGCAAGACTCCGGCTGGTGGGACAGCC
>JBAULI010000030.1:0-2092 GCA_049578105.1 Acidimicrobiia bacterium
AGGGCCTTTGGCTTGCGATCCAGGAACTCGGTGATCTCGAGGATCTCCGCCGCCTCTCCGACCCGGCGATCGATCTCCTCCTTGGGGAACTTCCGCAACTTCAGCCCGAACGCCATGTTGTCGAAGACCGTCATGTGGGGGTACAAGGCGTAGTTCTGGAAGACCATGGCGATATCGCGATCCTTGGGGGCCACGTCGTTGATCACCCGGTCGCCGATCTTCATCGTGCCCTCCGAGATGTCCTCGAGACCAGCGATCATTCGCAGCACCGTGGACTTCCCACAGCCGGACGGGCCCACCAGGACCAGGAACTCGCCGTCTTCGATGGTCAGATCGACATCACCCACGGCCCTGGTGCCGTCCGGGTAGATCTTCCCGAGGCCTTCCATCGTGATCTCAGCCATGCTCAACTCCCAAGTAGCAAACTTGACGCATCTGAACCTAGCGCGTCGCACAAGGACGTGTGCCGCCTGAACCTCTCTATCAGGTGTGGCTGATCACCACGCCCTCCAACCCCTCCAGACTCAGGCCCCCGCGTGTCGACTCGGATCGGTCGGGATCGGATGTGGAGAACACGACCTTCCCGGAGCGGATCGCCACATCGCTCGGCCCTTCGGAGAAATTGATGGCAATCGTCATCGTCTCGTCGTCGGATTCCCGCCTGTAGACCAGCACCTCTTCGGTCGACGCCGGATGGATCAGGAGAGATCCGCGGCGGAGAGCCGTCGACTCCCGCCGAAGACGTAGAAGCCGGCGATAGAGATTGAGCAACGACCGGAGCTGCTCGAGCTCGGCGGCGACATTGACGAGACCGGCATCGTCGGCGATCGGCAGCCAAGGATCCGACGATCCCTCGGGGGAGAACCCGGCGTTGGTGTTTCGGTCCCACTGCATTGGCGTTCTCGCCCCGTCCCGACACAGATAATCCACGCTGTGGCCCCACGGGTCTCGACGATCGGCGGCGTCGATCGTCACCTCTTTCATGCCTATCTCGTCGCCGTAGTAGAGGAATGGTGTGCCACGGAGCGTCAGCAGGAGCAATGCGGCCTGCCCGGTGCGCCGGTCTCCCAGCCGCGACGCCAGCCTGATCTCGTCGTGATTGCCCAGGGTCCAGTTGGTCCAACCCCCGACCGGGACGTTCCACAGGACACTCTCGATGACCGCCCGCAGCGAAGCGGCATCCCACTTCGATGCCATCAGATGGAAGTTGAACGGCATGTGGAGCTCATCGAGGAAGCCGTAGTACGAGGCCCACTCGGGCAGGTCGAAGATATGGACCTCGCCCACACTCATCGGGTCTTGGGGATAGGAGTCGAGGACCTTTCGAAACCTCCGGTGAGCCTCGTGGACATCCGGGTGCCCGTAGTCATAGAGGTGCAGGTAGTGGTCGTACTCGCCCATGTCCTTCCATGGCCTGAGGTGATCTTGGGGAACGGGCGGATTGTCCCTCTCCAGTGGATCCTTCATCATTTGATGGGCGGCGTCGACACGGAACCCGTCGACACCCCTGGCGAGCCAGAATCGGGCGACGTCCAGCATCGCATCCACCACGTCGGGGTTGCGCCAGTTGAGATCGGGTTGATTGGATAAGAAGGTGTGTCGGTAGTACTGGCCGGTCGGCTCGTCGTAACTCCATGCCGGGCCACTGAAGACGCTCACCCAATTGTTGGGGGGTGAGCCGTCGGGCTTCGGGTCCCTCCATATGTACCAATCTCGCTTCGCGTCGTCTCGCGAGGAGCGAGACTCCACAAACCAGCGATGACGATCCGATGTGTGGTTCATGACATAGTCGACGATGACTCGAAGACCCCGACCGTGTGCCTCCTCGATCAGACGCTCGGCCGTCGAGAGATCACCGAACAAAGGGTCGACTGCGGTGTGATCAGAGATGTCATAGCCCCAATCCGCCATCGGGCTCTCGAAAAAGGGGGACAGCCAGAGAGCGTCCACCCCCAACGTATGGCTCAGATAATCGAGTTTGCCGATTATCCCTTCGAGATCGCCATAGCCATCACCATCGGAATCGGCGAAGCTGAGCGGGTAGATCTGATAGAAAACGGCTTCTGTCCACCATGCACGGGCGCCGTCCCTA
>JBAULI010000031.1:0-13314 GCA_049578105.1 Acidimicrobiia bacterium
GGTCGTGACCGATCGGACCCGGCTCGCGGTGATCGACCACATCACATCACCCACCGCCCTCGTCTATCCGATACGTGAAATCGTGGGCCATCTCGAGCCTGACGTGCCCGTCTTGGTGGACGGGGCACACGGGCCGGGTCAGGTGCCTCTGGACCTAGAGGCTCTCGGGGCATCCTGGTACACGGGCAATCTCCACAAGTGGGTGTGTGCCCCCAAGGGGGCGGCGTTGCTCCATACCCGGGCGGATCGTCGGGCGGCCACGGTCCCCACCGTCATCTCACACGGTTTCAACGCACCGATCGAACAGGCGAAAGACCGCTACAACCTGCTCTTCGATTGGCTGGGGACGGACGACTTCAGCCCGTGGCTGGTCCTTCCCGACGTGCTCAGACTGGTGTCAGCCCTCCATCCCGGTGGCTGGGACGGGATCATCGAGGCGAATCACCGTCTTGTTTTGCAGGCTCGTGACGAGGTGGCCACGGCGATTGGCGCCGGACCCGCCGCACCGGGCTCGATGGTGGGATCGATGGCATCCATCGTGCTTCCCGATGCCGCAGGGGCGGATCCTGGTGGCGATCTGTCTCCGCTGATGTCGACCATCCTCGATCGAGGATTCGAGGTCCTGGTGATGAGCTGGCCCCGGTGGCCGCGGCAGCTGCTGCGCATCTCCGCCCACCTCTACAACGAAATCGAGGAGTATCGGGAACTCGCCGCCGAGTTGGCCCGGTTAGTTGCGTGAGGGGGCCGAAAACAGGCCTTCTGCCTGGGCGCGGTCCAGTCTCTCCGACGGGTTGAAGCCTGGCCGCCCCACCGCTGCGGTGATCCCGACTTCCGGGTCGGGGAGCTCGACCGGTGAGTCACTTCCCCCGATCAGCGGGATGCCGGCTTGCATCATCGACTTGAAGGGGTAGACGCGTTGCATGCGATCGTCACCGAGCCGCTTGGCCAGCCATTCGCCCTCGGAGGCGAGAAATGCGGGTTGCACCGAAGCGGTCACCCCGAGATCCGCCATCCGTTGTATTGCTTCGGCGGTCGGGATGGAGACGTGCTCGATTCGGAGCCGCGCAGGCTCCGCCCCCATCGCGATCAGCTCCTGGTAGACGTCGAGGACCGAGTCGATGGCGCGGTCCCCGATGGCATGGATCGCCACCGAGCCCCCGAGCAGGATCGAGGTCCGTGCCATCTCGATCGTGTGATCCGGTCGGAGGCGGTCGGTTCCCATAGTGTCCGGCCGGTCCGTGTATGGCTGGTGCATGGCGGCGGTGTGGCCGCCAAAGCTGCCATCGGCGAACTCTTTCCAACCTAGAAACCGCAATCGGCCTTCGCTGCGGCGTATCTGGTCTGCGGCATCTGCCAGGACCGAGGCGTTGTCGGCGGCCACGAGCACGTCGATGCCCAGTGGGAGGTCGGGGGCGAGGCGACACAACGTTCCCAGCTCGTCGGGGACGCCACACCACAATGGCTCGCCAGCCGAGACGATTCCGGTGATGGAGCCGAGCCCCATCGCCGGCAGCCGTGCCAGGGCTTCGAGGATCTCGCCATCGGACGGACCGTTCACAAAGGGGGCCAACGCTCGGGACACGAGAGTCACCGCCGTCTCGCGAAGAACACCCGTGGGCTCCCCGTCGGCTCCGCGATCGATCGAACCGCCGTCGGGGTCGGTTGTGCCGGCATCGACCCCTGCCATCTCCAGGGTTCTCGTGTTGGCGACTGCGATGTGACCGCAATATCGGTAGAGCAAGACCGGCCGATCGGGAATTGCCGAATCGAGGTCGTGACGCGTCGGCAGCCTCGCCTCGGCCAGGCCCTCGTCGTTGAGACGTTGGCCGATCACGGCGCCTTCGGTGGCCGCTGCCCTATCGACGACCTTCTCGAGCACCTCGTCCAAAGAGCCCAAGCCCATCAGCTCCAGACCGTTGACCAGCCCGGCATAGCCGAGCGGGTGGATGTGGTGATCGTGAAAGCTCACCTCAGGTGCTCCGGCATGGTCTTGGCGACGATGAGTCTGAGCTCTTCGTGGATCTTGCCGTTGGTGACCACGAACGCCGAGGGCTGGAGATCGTCGAGGCCACCGTCATCGCTGGTCGCCATCCCACCGGCTTCGGTGGTGAGGAGCATCCCGGCGGCCGCATCCCACGGCTTGACACCCTGAGGGCCACCGTGCTCCCAGTACCCGTCGAAACGGCCACATGCCACCCATGCCATGTCGAGGGCGGCCGCTCCCATTCTCCGGGTGCCCCGGCTCCTCTTCATTATCTCGGCCAGGACGGCGAGGTAGGCCTCCGCGTGCAAGCGACGGTCGTAGGGGAACCCGGTGACGAGGATCGAATCCTCGAGCCGGTCGGTCTCCGAGACCCGGATGGCCCTGCCGTTGAGGGTCGCCCCACCACCCTCGGACGCCACGAACTCCTCACCCCTGGTTACATCGATCACCACGCCCACCAATGGCCGAGCATCGCTCCACAGGGCCACCGAGACGGCAACTTGGGGGATTCGGTTGACGAAATTGACCGTTCCGTCGAGCGGGTCCACGATCCAAACACGACTGCCCCGCCAATCGGCCCCACCCTCCTCCTCGCCGAGGATGTCATCGCCCGGTGCCTGGCTCGACAGGACGGTGCGAACGGCGTGCTCCGCCTCCCGATCGATTCCGGTCACCGGATCCACGGCGCCCTTCATCTCGGTGGAGAACTCCTCGTCGAAGCCCCGTCTCACCACCTTTGCCCCGGCTCTCGCAGCCTCGACGGCGATCGCGACTTCTGCTTCCCACATGTGCCAACAACTCTACGGTCCTTCTGTGAACCGAATTGCACCGTTCTCGCCCAATAGCGTTCACAGAATCCAGGGCGAACCCACCCGGGGTTCTTCTGTGAACCGAATTGCACCGTTCTCACCCAATAGCGTTCACAGCAAGGCCCTACCCTCCCGTCGATGAAAGCGGCGGGCTATGCGCTGGCGGGTGGGGTGGTTTCGGCGGTCGCTTTTCCCAGGATCGGTCCGGGATGGCTGATCCTGCCGGGGATCGCCCTATTCCTGTATGCGGTGAGATCGGCACCGACCGCTCGCATCGGGTTGTTGGTCGGGGGGATCTATGGGGTCAGCTTCTTCTCGGGGCTGTTGTGGTGGATTGGCGAGTTGGGCCTCATCGCCGTGATCCCCCTGGTGCTGGTCCAGGCCGCCTTCATGACCCTCTACGCCTGGTGGTTGAGCCGTCACAACGGCTTGGGCCCCTGGCCCTGGTTCCTCCTCGCCGTGGGTGGATGGTCGCTGATGGAGGTGGTCCGGTACCGGTTTCCATTCGATGGATTCGAATGGGGCGGCGCCGGGTACGCCGTCTCGGACCAGGCCTGGGCCCGCGCCTTGGCTCCGCTCTATGGCACCTCCGGGGTCACGGTCCTCGTAGTCATGGTGGCTGCGGCCCTGGTCTTTCTCGTCAAGAAGCCGACCACCCCGCTGCTGTCCATACCGATAGCCCTCCTGGTCGTATTCCTGGGTTGGAACTGGTGGGGAAGGCCGGTTTCCCAAGACCCGGTAGGGGTCGAGGTGGCCATCGTTCAGGGCTCGACACCATGTCCGTTCGAGCACTGCCCGGACGAACGACTGCAGACCTTCCAACAACACCTGGAGCTGACTCGCCAGATCGAGCCGGGGTCGGTTGGGTTGGTGGTTTGGTCGGAAGGGTCGACGGGCTCGACCAATGCCGACCCGGTCCTCAACCCCGAGGTCGGTGCGGCCATCGGGGCCGAGGCCCGACGGATCGGGGCATGGATCTTGGTGGGCAGCGACCGCCCGGTAAATGACGAAGAGTGGGTCAACGCCAACGTCATGTTCGATCCGGAAGGCGAGATCGTGGGTGAATATCGCAAGCAGCACCCGGTCCCATTCGGCGAGTACATCCCTTTCCGCCCCCTGTTCGAGTGGATTCCGGCCCTCGATCAGGTGCCTCGAGACATGATCCCCGGCGATGGCCCGGTGGTCTTCGACACCGGGAGCCTGCAGGTGGGCTCGGTGATCTCCTTCGAGGGCTCCTTCGCCCGCTATCCGCGTCAGGCGGTCGACCAAGGGGCGAACGTGATCGTCGTCGCCACAAACGAGGGGTCGTACGGGACCACTCCCGGATCCGACCAGTTCATCGGCATGACCCGGATGCGAGCCGCCGAGCTGGGTCTGGACGTGATCCACTCGGCAGTCACCGGTCGATCGACCATCATCTCGTCCACGGGCGTGCCCGGAGAGATCAGCGGTCTGGGGACCGAGGAGATCATCTACGGCGTCGTCTCACCTCGGCCGGCCTCGGTGTACGCCCGGCTCGGAGATTGTCTCATGATCGTGGCGGCGGTGGCAGGTGTCGCCACGTGGTGGTGGGCCCGGCCGCTGGTAGGTTCAGTTGACCTGCCAGAGGAGAAGGAGTAGCCAAATGTCAGAGGCGCTGGAGAACCTGCTTCGCGAGGATCGCACTTTCGAGCCGTCCGATGAGTTCATGGCTCAGGCCAATGCGAAACCGGGCATTCACGATGAAGCGGCCGCCGATTATCTGGCCTTCTGGCGAAAGCAGGCGATGGAGCGGATCTCCTGGTACACCGAGCCGACTCAGGTCCTCGACGACTCCAATCCTCCATTCTTCAAATGGTTCGCCGACGGCGAGCTGAACCTGTCCTACAACTGTCTGGACCGGCATCTCGCCGATCACGGTGACCAGGTCGCCTATCACTGGATCGGCGAGCCCGGTGACACACGCGACCTGACCTACAGCCAGCTCCACGAAGAGGTGTGCAAGTTCGCCAACGGGTTGAAGAGCCTCGGTCTGGAGCGGGGCGACCGAGTCGCCATATACATGGGCATGGTGCCGGAGCTGCCCATAGCGATGCTGGCCTGCGCCCGGATCGGTCTGATTCACTCGGTCGTATTCGGCGGGTTCTCCTCCGATGCTCTGTCGAGTCGCATCCTCGACGCCGATGCACACGTCGTGATAACCCAGGACGGCGCCTGGCGCGGGGGCAACGTGGTCCCGCTCAAGGACAACACCGACGCCGCCATGAGGAGCACCCCGGGTGTGCGTCACGTCGTGGTCCTGAAGAGGACCGATCACGGTGTCGACATGGTCGAGGGTCGTGACGTCTGGTGGCACGATCTGGTGGCGGGGCAGTCTGCGGACTGCGAGCCGGTGGTCTTGGGCGCCGAGGATCCCCTCTACATCCTCTACACGTCTGGCACCACCGGGAAGCCAAAGGGCATCGTCCATACCCAGGCCGGGTATCTCACCGAGATCATGACCACCCACAGCTATGTGTTCGACATCAAGCCCGATAGCGATGTCTACTGGTGCGCCGCCGACATCGGCTGGGTCACCGGTCACAGCTACATCGTCTATGGGCCGCTGGCCAATCGCACTACGGGTGTGATGTACGAAGGGGCACCGAACGTCCCCGACTTCGATCGCCTGTGGCAGATCATCGAGGACTACAGGGTCACCATCTTCTACACGGCCCCCACCGCCATTCGCACCTTCATGAAGTGGGGAGAGAGTCACGTCGACAAGCACGACCTGTCCTCGCTACGACTCATCGGCACCGTCGGCGAGCCGATCAACCCCGAGGCCTGGATCTGGTATCACCAGCACATCGGCCGGGGCAACTGCCCGGTGGTGGACACGTGGTGGCAGACCGAGACGGGTGGCATCATGATCACCCCGTTGCCGGGGGTCATCGCGACCAAGCCGGGATCGGCCACGATCCCATTCCCCGGCATCTTCGCCGATGTGGTGGATGAGGATGGAGAGACGGTCCCACTAGGAGGTGGCGGTTTCCTGGTCATCACCAAGCCATGGCCGTCGATGGCGCGCACCATCTATGGCGACGACGACCGTTACGTCGACACCTATTGGTCGAGATTCGAGGGGAGGTATTTCCCCGGCGACGGGTGCAAGCGCGACGAGGACGGCTATTACTGGCTCCTGGGCCGGGTCGACGACATCATGCTGATCTCCGGTCACAACATCTCGACGACAGAGGTCGAGTCGGCGCTGGTCTCCTATCCCGGTGTTGCCGAGGCGGCGGTGGTCGGTAGGAAGGACGACGTCACAGGTCAGGCGATCGCCGCCTTCGTCACCCTCCGCGGTGGCGTCGTCGGGGACGACACACTGATCGGCCAGCTCAGGGACCATGTTGCACACACGCTCGGCCCCATCGCCAAGCCGAAGTCGATCGTCTTCACCGACGATCTCCCCAAGACGAGGTCGGGAAAGATCATGCGTCGCCTGCTGCAGGACATCTCGGAGCATCGGCAGCTCGGTGACGTGACCACTCTGGCCAATGAGGCGGTCGTCAACGAGATCGCGGAGAAGGCAGCCACGGTCACCGAGGACTAGCTCGGGCGGTCAACCGAGAGCGTTTGCCCCGAACCACAGGGCCGCTATCACCATCCCGGCCGCCAACTCGATGCCGATCGATGTGGCCACCGCGCCCAACGACGCCTTCGTCGCCGGCCATGCCGCATCGGGGCCGACCCGGGTCCGCTCACTCATGTAGATCCAGCCGACAAAGCCGAGCGGCCCACCCAACACCGGGATGACGAAGAACCCGATCGACCCGATGACGACGGCCATGACCAGGGTTCGGGTCGGTATCCCCTGGGCGTTGAGACGCCGTTTGGGCACCGAGTACTTGACGTATGAACCCACCCCGGCGATCGCGATCGAGAGCAGGGCGATCCCCCAGGCGGTGGAGCCCCCGTCCATGACTGCCCACACGACTACTGCGCCAACGACGAGGAGAAGGCCCGGCAAAATGGGGACCACGATCCCGACGAGACCGACGAGGATGGCGAATGCGACCATCAGTTCGCCAAAGGTCTGCATCGAGCAATGCTACGTCGGGGCCCCGGGATTCAAAGGAGAACTCCATCCCCCGGTGGTGTAGGTTCCACGGTCATGGCTACCAAGATCACCCTTCCAGAGTCCGATCTACCGTCGCACTGGTACAACATCGTCCCGGATCTTCCCGTGCCACCACCGCCGGTCCTCCACCCTGGCACCCATCAGCCGGTGGGGCCTGACGATCTCGCTCCCCTCTTCCCGATGGACCTGATCCTCCAGGAAGTGAGCACGGAGCGGTTCGTCGAGATCCCCGAAGAAGTGCGTGAGATCTACCGTCTCTGGCGCCCCACGCCCCTCTATCGGGCTCACAACCTCGAGAAGGCGATCGGTGGCCCCGCCCGCATCTATTACAAGTACGAGGGCGTCAGCCCGGCCGGCTCGCACAAGCCAAACACGGCCGTGGCCCAGGCGTACTACAACGCGAAGGCGGGCGTGAAGAAGATCGTGACCGAGACCGGCGCCGGGCAATGGGGCTCGGCACTCGCCTTCGCCTGCGCCTTGTTCGGCTTGGAATGCGAGGTCTATCAGGTGCGCGCCTCCTATGACCAGAAGCCCTATCGCAAGGCGATGATCGAGGCGTGGGGCGGCACCATCTACCCATCACCTTCGGACCGCACCGAAGTCGGGCGCAAGATCCTCGCCGCCGACCCGGACACACCGGGCAGTCTCGGGATCGCCATCTCCGAGGCGGTCGAGGTGGCGGCCACCCATGAGGACACGAAGTACTCGCTCGGCTCTGTGCTCAACCACGTGCTCATGCATCA
Source organism: Acidimicrobiia bacterium (assembly GCA_049578105.1). Classification (GTDB taxonomy): domain Bacteria; phylum Actinomycetota; class Acidimicrobiia; order Spongiisociales; family ZC4RG35; genus JARDZU01. The sequence goes on from JBAULI010000031.1 coordinate 7,639, forward strand.
GACGGTGATTGGTGAAGAGACACTGAAGCAGATGGCCCTGGTCGAGGAGACACCCGACGTGATCATCGCCTGCGCCGGTGGCGGATCGAACTTCTCCGGGATGACCTTCCCCTTCATCAGGGAGAAGATGGCCGGAAGCATCGACCCTCGCGTTCTCGCCGTGGAGCCGGCGGCCGCCCCGTCGTTGACCAAGGGCAGCTACCAGTTCGACTTCGGTGACACCGCCGGTATGGCGCCGTTGGTCAAGATGCACACCCTCGGGCATGACTTCGTCCCCGACCCGATCCATGCCGGTGGGTTGCGTTATCACGGGATGGCACCCTTGGTCTCATTGTTGAAGGATCAGGGCATCATCGAGGCCGAGTCGAAGCACCAGACCGAGACGTTCTCTGCCGCAGCCCTCTTCGCCAGAACCGAGGGGATACTGCCGGCGCCGGAGCCCAGTCATGCCATCGCCGCCGCGATAACCGAGGCGGAGAATGCCAAGGAGGCCGGTGAGGAGAAGGTGATCCTCTTCAACCTGTGCGGGCACGGACATTTCGACATGGGCGCGTACCAGGCCTTCCACGCCGGTGAGCTGGTCGACTACGAGTACCCGGAGGAGAGGATCGCTGAGGCGATGAGCCGGGTTCCGGTCGTGGCGGGTGAATGAGGTAGACGGCTGACCGTTTCAACCCGGTCACAGCCCTCCCGTTCATGAAGCATCTCGCCATCGTCGGGGCCGGTGGCGTCGGCACGGCAATCGCCTTCACCGCCCTCAACCGGGGGCTGGCGCGGCGGATCTCGCTTTATGACCTGGACGGCGCAAGGGCCGAGGCAGAGGCACTCGATCTTCGTCATGGGCTCGAGTTCGTCCCCCCGACTGTCGTGGAGGGCGGCGCCGGCATCTCGGTATGCGCCGACGCCGATGTCGTGGTGGTCACAGCGGGTGCGAAGCAACGGCAGGGCGAAACCAGGCTCGACCTGGCAGGGCGAAATGCGGCGATGCTCCGGCAGATGCTGCCCGATGTCACCGCTGTCGCCCCCGATGCGCTGATCCTCCTCGTGACCAACCCGGTGGATGTCCTGACCCAACTGGCCGTCGAGGTCACTGGCCGGGACGACGGGACGGTGCTCGGTTCGGGTACGGTCCTCGACTCCTCCCGGCTGAGGCACCTCCTGGCTCAGGCATACGGGATCGCAGAGCGTCACATACACGCCCATGTCGTTGGGGAGCACGGCGACAGCGAGATGGTGCTCTGGTCATCCGCTCGGATCGGCGGCGCCCCGATCGAGGGTGTGGCGAAGCGCGATGGCTCGAAGTTGAGTCTTGCGGAAAGGGACGAGCTCGTCGACCAGGTCCGCAATGCGGCATACAAGGTCATCCAGGGAAAAGGAGCCACCACGTGGGCCATAGCCCTCGCCACAGGTCAGATACTCGGGGCTCTGGACCAGCCCGTCCAATCGGCCGTTCTCCCCGTGACTGCGCCGGTTTCGGACAGTGGGTTGGACCTGGGCCACGTATGCATCTCGCTTCCCCGTCGCGTCGACGGCACCGGTGCGGGACCGCTGCTCCCGATCACGGCCACCGATCCGGAGCTGGAGGCCATCAGGGCTTCTGCCGTCAAGGTCGCTGAGGCGGTGGAGGCGGTCCGATAGAGCCTCTGCCCTGGCCGTTGGGACGAGCGTGTTGCTCTTTCGGGTAGTGTCCCCGGCTCCCCTGGCATTGAAGCCGGCGGACAATCGATGATTAGGAGCTATAGGTGGAGACGTTCTTCGACTTCTTCTGGTTCATGCTTTGGTTCTTCCTCTGGGTGATCTGGGTCTGGATGCTGATCAGGATCTTCGGGGACATCTTCCGTTCGGAGATATCCGGAGCCGCAAAGGCACTCTGGGTCCTCTTCGTCCTGGTGCTGCCATTCCTGGGGGTCCTGGTCTATCTGATCGCCAATGGCGACGGCATGGCCAAGCGTGAGGTGGCCTCTGTTCAGGCGGCTCAGCACGCACAGCAGGAATACATCCGGAGTGTTGCGGGTGGAGGCGTTGCCGAGGAGCTGGAGAAGCTCGCCGGCCTGCGTGACCGAGGTGTGATCTCAGCCTCCGAGTTCGAAACCCAGAAAGCCAAGTTGCTGGCCTAGCCGGTAGCCGGAGACCGAGGTCGGGGACCCCTAATCGGGGTCCCCGATTTCGTGCCCGGCCGGAAAGGTGGCGCTAGACGTCGTTCCGTCAATTTGTGGGGCAGTCTGGCTCACCAGGTAGCAGGGGTCTCACCAGGAGGACGAAGGTAGGAGCGTCCATCATCGGGTCCGGATGAGTCCACTGAGTCACCTGTGTCGCATCGGAGAAGGCCGAGAGCACCTCAGGCCCGAAGACCTTGCAGACATATCCGACACCGACCTCGTCCCATTGCCCAGGGTCTTCGTCCGGTATGGGCCAGGGTCGGATGTCCTCGAACCCCTGATCGACGACCCCCTGAAACACTCCGGCCAGAACCCTGACACGATCACCTCGATAGCTCTCCGATGGTGTGTCGGCGACAGCTGCGGCCAACGCATCGACGAGATCCTGCGTGGCGGCAGTGGCTGGGTTCGACGGCTCCGGGTCGATACCGAGGGCGTAGACGGAGTAGACGTGCTCCCCACCTTCCTCGTCCCAGAAGGTCACCACCTCGGTGGTGGCATCGGCAACGTGGTCGGTTGCAGAGTCATCGACCTCCTGGTCCATGTCGGGCAGGCCGATTCGATCGACCAGGGCCAGGATGGTGTCGAATCGGCCCTGATCGAGCTGGGCCACTTGATAGTTGGGAAGCAGAGGCCCGGGGTAGATCTCGATCACGGGACCTTGATAGATGAGACGCCCGTCTGCCAGAAGGGTGAAGGTCGGGCCTCGACTCAGGTTCCACTCCACGGGCACGAATCCGCCCTCGGAGCGAACCTGAAGCACCAGTGCGTTGGGATCGGATGGGGGGCCGCCGACACCACTGTCCCCGCCTCCGCAGGCGGAGACGATCAAGGTCGCGGCGAGTAGAAGGCCGGTCGTCTTCGTTTGCATGGGACTTGGACGGATCCTCGCCCGATTCGGTTCCTCGGTCGCCGCCCGATGTCAGCTGCCGCGTCTCTCCCAGCCGGTGAGGCCCTCATCGACGAGATCGATCGACCAGTCGAGCTCCTCCCTGGTGGTGACCAGTGGGGGGATGAATCGGAGAACGTTGCCGTCGGGCCCACAGTTGATGATGATCAGCTCACGGTCGAAGGCGTGTTTCTCGATATGACGGAACGCATCGATGTCGGGCTCTCGACTCTCACGATCCTTGACCAGCTCGACACCGATCATGAGCCCGAGCCCGCGGACATCGCCGATGGTCGCGTGCTTCTCCTTGAGCTCATCGAACCTCTCGAAGGCATGTTTCGAGAGGTCGCGGGCACGGGGGAGAAGGCCTTCCATCGTCTCCATGACTGCTACTGCCGCCGCCGTGGCCACAGGGTTGCCGCCGAAAGTCGTCCCATGAGAGCCTCGGGGCCAACCGTCGATCATCTCCCTCGAAGCCCCATATGCCGACAGGGGCAGGCCGTTGGCTATTCCCTTTCCGATTGCCATGATGTCTGGCTTGGCCTCGTAGTGATCGGCAGCGAACCACTCGGCGGTCCTCCCGAAGCCGGTCTGAACCTCGTCATATACGAGCTCGATCCCGTGCTCGTCGGCGATGGAGCGAAGCCGCTCCAGGAATCCCGGAGGTGCGGGGTAGTAGCCGCCCTCACCTTGGACCGGCTCCACCAGGAAACAGGCGATGTTCTTTGGGGTGACGACGTGCTTGAACATGAGACGGAGCTCGTTCAGTGAGTGTTCCATCGCCGCCTCGGGGCTCATTCCCCAGCGGTACGGGTGCGGGAATGGCGCCACGAACACCGATCCGAGCACCGGGTGATACCCGTCTCGATATTTGGCATTGGATGTCGTGTAGGACACCGATCCCATGGTGCGCCCATGGAATGCCCCACGGAAGGCGATGACACCCTGGCGACCCGTGGTGTACTTGGCCAGCTTCACGGCTGCCTCGACGGCCTCCGCTCCGGAGTTGGCAAAAGCGAACTTCTCGATGGCCGGCGGCGTGATCTCCCGGAGACGCTCGGCCGCCTCGACCAGGGCGTCATAGCGGACGATTGCGCCGGAGTGGACCAGCTTGTCGAGTTGGCGATGAGCCGCCGCCACGACGGCGGGGTGGTTGTGCCCGAGATTGGTCACGGCGGTTCCACAGGCGAAGTCGGCCCACCGTCTTCCGTCGACGTCGGTGACCCAGATGCCCTCGGCATGGTCGGCATGGATTTCGGTGTCGAAATGGATAACGGGCGCTATCACATCGGCGTGTCTGGCTAGAAGGTCGTCGGTCACTGGTCTCTCCTCTCTGAAAACGTTCGAGAATGACGCAGAGCCGCCTAGGGGGCAGCGTATAGGCCACGCCGGAAGCTGATCGGAGTGGGCCTGGTCATGGCTCGATGCTACCGGAACGGCGGCAATCCTGAAATGGGTCGGCAGTCGGCAGGTCTAGCTGCAGCCGCCCGGCCAACGGAGATGTTGATCGGCGGCAACGTCGGCCAGGGTGGTTTCCCCCGACGCGCTGCTGATCGTGACATCGACCGCCGTTGCCGGCCCCAGCCCGAAGTGGGCTATGGGTTGATGGCCCGAGGCATATCCGCCGCCGACCCCGATCTCCTGTGTGCCGATGAGGGCGCCATCGGGCGTGCTCACGGTCACCACAGAGCCGACGCCGCGCCCCGGGCCTTCGATCGACACTTCGAGCCAATGACCACTGGAGCCCTCGTTGTGGAACATGATCGACGGCAGCGATGGCTCCCACTCGAGCGCCAGCACGTCGAGTCGTCCGTCGCGGTCGAGATCGACCACCGGCGCCCCCACCCAATACTGGTCCGAGCCGAGGCCGCTGCTCACCTCGAAGGCGAGCTCGCCCTCGCCCACAGAGTGATAGACGGCAATGGTCTTGCCATCTGCGGCGGATGCCGAAGTGACGATGTCAGGCCATCCGTCGTTGTCGATGTCGGCTATCGCAACGTGGGGGGCGAGTGTCGGCAGTGGGGTGATCCCCAACGCATAGGTGATGTCGACGAAGACGCCGGCCCCCTCGTTGTGGAAGACATGGATCGGGATCTCGGAGTCGAACTCCACGGTGGCCCGATAGTGCTGGCCCACCACGATGTCGACCAACCCGTCACGGTCGAGATCGCCCAGCGCAACGCCCGCAGGATCGTCCTCGATGCCCACTGGCTCAGGCAGGTAGCCGTCGGGGGTGACGTCCTCGAAATGCATCGATCCCCTGTTCAAGTGGATGGCTGTCGAGGTGACCAGATCGGGCATCCCGTCTCCATCGACATCGCCCGCCGTGGCGCCGAGCGCAAACTCCCCCTCGAGACCCGATCCGTCGGTCACATCGGTGAATTCGAGACCACCCCGATTCTCCAGGAGCACCCCGCCGTGAGACCCATATCGATCTTCCGCCACGTAGACGTCGAGATCCCCGTCCCCGTCGTAGTCCGCCACGGCCGGCGTGCGTCCGGAGAAGCCTTCGGGGAGGGGTACCGGCTCGCCGGCTCCCCATGTGCCCGATCCCGTGTTCTCGAAGAGACGGGACGGTCTGAGGAGATTGTCATGGCCGGCATGTCGGATCAGGAGCAAATCGTCGTC
>JBAULI010000032.1:0-5011 GCA_049578105.1 Acidimicrobiia bacterium
GCACCGTCAAGGACACGGCGATTGTCGCCCTCCCCAGAGCGGCGGCGTCGGTTCCCGATGGCATGGCGGCGGCCGCACTGGTTGGGGTCAATCCGATCCACGGGCTGTATGCGGGTTTCGCCGGGCCTATCATCGGCGGCCTCACCGCCAGCACGAAGCTGATGGTCATCACGACGACGAGCGCTGCCTCACTCGCCGCCTACTCGGCGCTGCAAGCCGTGCCCAAAGAGTTCCGCCTCCAGTCACTCTTCCTGCTGACCGCCATGGCAGGCGGGTTGATGCTCCTGGCGGGCTTCTTCGGCCTGGGCCGTTTCACCGCTTTCGTGTCGCACTCGGTGATGACCGGGTTCCTGACCGGTGTCGCTGTCTCCATCCTTCTGGGACAGGTGCCCGATCTCGTCGGGGTGACAGTCGAGTCGAAGACCTCGGTTGGTAAGGCTTTCGAGGTCTTGCTCAATCCGGGCTCAATCCACCTCCCGTCGCTGCTCGTCGGACTCGGAGCATTGATCCTCCTGGCGTTGATCCCGTCGACGGGATTGGCCAAATACGCCGCGCTGACGGCACTGATAGTGCCGTCGATTCTCGTTGCCTTCCTCGGATACTTAGACGATGTGGCTGTGGTGAGAGACTCCGGAGAGATCGCGAGGGGGTTCCCACTGCCTGTCTTTCCGCCCCTTGGACGGTTCTCTTTTGCGCTACTCGCCGGTGCGTTTGCGGTGGCGGCGATCGTCCTGGTCCAAGGGGCTGGTGTCGCACAGTCCTATCCCAATCCAGATCGGACCAGGACCGATCAGAACTCGGATTTCATGTCTCAGGGATGGGCCAACGTGGTTTCGGGCTTGTTTCGTGGGATACCGGTCGGGGGCTCAGTCAGCCAGACCGCCCTCAACGTGTCGGTCGGTGCCAAAGATCGATGGGCCTCTGTCATGTCGGGCGTGTGGCTGCTGGTCGTGCTGGTTCTGCTGTCCGGCCTGGTGGGCCGGGTGGCGATCCCGACGCTCGCTGCCATTCTCATCGTTGCGTCGATAGGTGCGATCCGCCCGAGGGAGATCGCAGCGGTCTGGCAATCAGGGCCACAATCTCAGATTGCGATGGTGACCACGTTCGTCGCCACCCTGTATCTGCCCGTGGCCGCCGCTGTCGGAATCGGCGTCGCACTCTCGCTTCTGTTGAGCATCAATCGAGAGGCACAGGACGTCCGTGTCGTCCGACTGATGGAGAGTCCCGACGGCGCCGTTGTCGAGGCCGACGTTCCTAGCCAACTCGAATCCAATGCCGTCGTGATCCTCAATGTCTATGGGAGTCTCTTCTATGCCGGTGCCCGCACCTTCGAAGCGGAATTGCCCGCCGTCGGCGACGCCGTCAAACCGGTCGTGGTAGTGCGTATGAGGGGTCGCACCGTCATGGGAGCAACGGCCTTCTCGGTGCTCTCCACCTACGCAGGGGTGATTGCCGAGAGAGGAGGACGTCTCTATCTGAGTGGGGTGTCCCCAAGTCTCGTCAGCCAATTCGAGGAGTCGGGCCGCATCGAGAGCATCGGTCCGATACGCGTCGTCGAAGCCACCGAGACCCTCGGCGAATCGACGAGGTCGGCCGTAGCCGAGGCGGAGGGGTTTCTATTGCGAGAGGCAGTCAGTCCCGATTCCGACGTTGGGCAGCAGGAACCATGGTCCCGGAGGCTCTACTCACGTCTGACGGGTCTGTGGTCGCATCGACCTGACGCATAGGCTTGAGGGTTGACTGCTCGAATGGAGCGTCCACAGAGAACCGGAGATTCAGACCCATGACAGCATCAGACGACAAGATCCTCAGCCAGATCGGCGAGCTCGTGGAGGAGGAGAAGGACCTTCGCAAACGACATCGTGGTGCTCCTCTTCGATCCGAAGAGTTTCGACGACTCGAGGAGATCGAGGCCCAGCTCGACCAGTGCTGGGACCTCCTCGACCAGAGACGCGCCTTGAGGGAATTCGGAATGGATCCCGATCAGGCAAAGACGCGTGGCCAGGGGACGGTTGAAGGTTACAAGCAGTGAGCTGACGGCTCTGCCCGCGAAGCCCGGGTCCTGAGCCTCGGTCGGCTCTCCATATACCCTCCGACCACTCGAGAACTGGAGTGATGCAATGGCGAGCAGCAGCCGTCTCTTTCATAAGGACATGTCGTATCTGCACGGAGTCTTCGGAGGGGATGCATTTGGTCGGCGGGCCGAGGCATTTGCTCGGTTTTTCGGAACTCCCAAGTTCCTCATCGGTCAGTCCGCGGTGGTCGCCGGGTGGATCATCGTGAACGCCATGGCGGTCACCTTTCGGTGGGATCCGTACCCATTCATCCTCTTGAACCTGGCCTTCTCCTTGCAGGCGGCATATGCGGCACCGCTCATCCTCTTGGCCCAGACTCGGCAAGCCGATCGTGACAAGGCGATGTCTGAGTCGGACGCGGAACACAGGGAGTCGCTTTCCAAGGCGTCGCTGGAACGTCAGGAGATCGCCATCCAACAAGCCAACGAGCTCACCGCGTTGCTCGAGGCGAACACCCGGCTCACGGAACAGGTGAACAAGCTGACCACGGAGATACACCGGCAAGTGGTGAGGGCCGCGACTTGACCTGTCGTTCGACGGTCTTGTTTGACTCCAAATGTGAGCTGGACAATCACCGTTGCCAGGTGAGCGACGAGGCCTGTGGCCCGACGCTCAGTACCGATCACCGGGTCAGGCCGGGGCCTGCATCCGCTCCAACCCATCGAGGGTCAGATCGAGGCCGAATTCAAACTCGGTCTGATCGTCACACCAACCGAGCGTCGAGTCCGGGTCGTCGTGAACGATCTCTTGCATCATCTGGACCAGATAGGGGAGTTGATCGGCCATCTGTTCCAGCATGTCATTGGTTGCGTCGGCGTCCGAATCCGCCTCGTCGGGATCGAACAGCTCCTGGGTGAATCCAATCGCCCGGCTTCCGAGTGCGTGGAGCGCATGGTGTGCCAGATCGTATGAGAAGCCGCCTTTGCGGAAGATCCCGAGGAGTCCGTCGTAGTACTTGACTACGGCTGGGCTCATGTTGGTCCGAGTCTCCAGCACCTCGGGGGCCCAGGGATGTCGGAGAAGCACCGTTCGCGCTTCGAGGATCCGCGCACGCATCGCCCGTTTCCATGCATCGGGTTTCACGGGCTGGTCGAGGTCGGCGACAGCCCGGTTTATCTCACCGGCGATGACATCCACCACACCGTCGAGCACTGCCTCTTTGTTGGCCACGTGGTAGTAGAGCGACATCGCCTCGACTCCGAGAGCCTGGGCGAGATTCCGCATGGTCAAAGCTTGCAAGCCGCCTTCGTCCGCCACTTTGACCGCGGCCTGCAGCACACGCTCTCTGGTGAGCGGGATCCGCGGACCTGTGATCGGGTCGGTCTGAGCGGTCATGACCACCTCATGGGATCAGATTACCGTACAGGGTAAGTCGCACCTCGACCGACGACCCGCCAACCCACCCGATTTCCATTCACAGAGGTCCCGCCAAGGGTGCGGTCTGGCGTGTTGAGGTTCTTCTGTGAACGGAATTGAGCGGAATTCAGCAGTTTCCGTTCACAGTTGCTTGCTTCACAGCAATGCCCGTGCCTGCGCGATCCAGTCGGTGAAGGTCTCGCGGGAAGGGATGGGGCCTTCGAGCTGGTGTTGGTCGTGGAGGTCGGTGGCCCTTTTGGCCAAATCGGCCGGCTTCTCCTTCGCCAGTGACTCGATCGTGGCGATGCCCAGACCGTTCAAGAGCGACATGTGCTCGCTTCCGACGCCATCGATTCGGGTCAGGTCGGCCGCTGCGAGCCATTTCTCCAGCATGACGACGCTGATCTCGGTCTGCTCGGATAGACGCTCGATGGCATGCTTCGTAGAGCATCGCTCCACGAGCGCCCGAGTGCTGATGACCCCTGCTTCGGCCAATTTGGCGGCGTAGGCCGGCCCAATTCCATCGATCTCGTCGATGGCCACGATCGGCTCCATCAAGGTCGCCGATAGCCCTCGACCGATGTCTCTCGCTCCTTCCGCCCTCTTCTCGACCGTGTGCTCGAGGTCATCTCTGAGACTTCTGGCACGCTCGCCGAGGGCGGTGATGATTCTCTCTCCTTCTTCGATCCACTCTTCGAGAGCGGATCCGGCTTCTTCGGAGATTCGGCCTCTGAAGTCGTCGAGGATCTCACGTGTTGCCATCAACCGATCCTTCATCTGCGAGACGAGGTGGGCGGGAAGGCCCACTGTGGCGTAGGCAGTCTTTCTGATGATGGTGCCCTGTGTGGACTGTTCCGACATGATGTGGCTCTCCTTGCTGCCTGGCTCTCCTACCTCGACATATACCCGAATCCTCCTACCGGAAACCTGGTTGTGCCAGGGCCGTTCGTCACTTGTTGGGACGAGTGGATGACTGACGGGGACGAGTCACTGCGTGATGGTCTACGAGCTTCTGGAAATCGCCACAGCTCGCTCGACGATGCGTCTTAGATCCGCAGGCATGTTCTCGGCACCGAGTTGTGCAAAGCGTCGCCACGCCCGGGCGGGTTTGTGCTTTTGACCCCTGAGACCTGAGATTCCCTCGAAATCCGGGGCCAGCTCGACCCGGTTCTCGTCGCCGGCGACCTCGGCGATGAGTTGATTCAATTGTCTCTCCGCGAGATTCGGATTGCCCGTTTTTGGTGCGTCACGGTCGTGCACGGCCACAAACGGGATGCCAACGGCGCGGCTGACACGTGCCATCAGAGGGATGTTCGCCTTGCCTCCGCACTCGACGATCGAGATCCTCTCCCGGTCGGCGTCGTACCCGAGCGCGTGGAAGACGAAGGGCAGAGCCAGCCGCTCGGTCAGCCCTTCGACCAGGACGGCGGCTCGCGCCAGGAACAGCTCACTTCGAGCAGTGTCGAACTCGGAATAGGCCCTGAATTCGTCGTCGGGAGACAATGGCTCCGGCTGTGCCAGGACGGTTCCGCGCTCGGGGTCGTTCTCTATCAGGACCAACTCGTGCAGACGGGCCACAT
>JBAULI010000033.1:0-32153 GCA_049578105.1 Acidimicrobiia bacterium
GATCGATGGTGGCCGGCACCACAAAGAGATCACGCACCGATGTCGGCTCGATGGCGTCATCGAGATCGGCCTCTTTGAGTAGTACGTCATAGACCGAGGTGTCGATCGATGCCCGGTCGACACCAAGACCACTGGTTGCATTTCCCTGGGGGTCGAGATCGATGAGAAGGGTGCGATGCCCATGGAGAGCCAGTGTCGACGCCATGTTGATTGCAGTGGTCGACTTACCCACCCCGCCTTTTTGATTGGCCAGAGCGACCACGAGAGGGATGTTGGTACTCACGTGGGTCGCATGATAAGAAGCCACACCGTCTGGTCAAGGACCTCGGTCGGCACCTCCACCACCTCGAACCCATCGACATCCGGTCTTGCGGTCCAGGATCCGCCCAGCACCACCACACCGTCGGGCTCGAGATGGGGGAGCAAACGGTCGGCCACCTCGGTCGGTGGCACCGTCGCTCGGGAGACGATGACACTCATCTGACCGGACCACTTGTCCAAATCTCCCTGTACAACTTGAACATTCTCCAGATCGAGGATACGGGAGACCCGTCGTAGCAACTCGGCCCGCTTCCCACGACGCTCCAATAACACGAACTGCAACTTGGGAAAGGCCACCGCCAAAGGGATCCCGGGGAGACCGGCGCCGGACCCCACATCGAGCACCCGACCCCTGGAGGTGGTGAGACCACAAGCAAACAGCAGAGAATCGGCGAGATGACGACGGACCAGACGTGACTTCTCATTAGGCCCCATCAATCCACCCGTGATGGCTTCGGTCTCCAACCAGACGAGATACCGGTCCAGTCGATCCATCTGATACCGATCGAGCTCGACCCCGGACCACGCCGCCACTCGACGCAGGATGGATTCGTCCTCCGGTTTCACGTGTATCGCTTTGATTGGCGGCGGACTTTGCCTAGGCTCACCCTCACATAGTGCCGCTGTTCAGGCGGTTCGCGCAATATCAGCCTCGGCAAACAGACGCCGGTCCGCCGCAGCTACCGCCGCGTCGTCAGTCCGTGCAATTGCTGCCTGCAATTCCTGGGTGCGCACCTGGCCACCCCACATGGGACAGACGGTTCGGAAACCTTCAGATGCGGCGGGAGCCCTGGCCCTGGTGCGTAGTCAACCTCCGCCGACAGGAGCCAATACGATCAAAGTCGGCCAGCAAAAAGGCAAGTCGGCCGGGGCTGCCGCCGCGTGGGGAGGTCAGTGCACCCCAGATTGCTAAGAGATTTAGGCGTTCTACCTATTCCTCTTCGCCGGAGTCCTCGTTGGAGTCGTCCGCGGTTGCTTCCTTGTCGGCCTTGAGGACCACATAGCGTCTCGGGGCCTCGCCCTCGCTGTATGAGCCAACACCGTCACGGGCGGCGGCGGCGTCGTGGATCACCTTGCGGTCGGCCGGGCTCATCGGCTCCAGCATGATCTCGCCACCTTCGGCGACGAGCTGGTCGATGAGTTGATCGGCGTAAATCGTCAATGCCTGCCTGCGTCTTTCCGCATATCCGGCAATGTCGAGCCGTAGACGGGAGGTGTCCTGGGTGTAACGCTGCATCACCGTGCGGGTCAACTCGTGAACGGCGGAGCGAACGGTTCCCCTGATCCCGACCAGGGCCTCGGTCTGCTCGCCACGAACATCGGCCACGATCACGTCGTCATCGATGTCGGTGGTGACTTCGCCCTCCAACCCGAAGGCGGTGAGAAGCCCCTCGAGGAAATCGGCTGCGATCTGTGCCTGCTCCTCGATCGGCAACTCGGGACGGTCGTCGACCTTCGGCTCACGTTTTTCTTGTTGTCGACTCATCTCACGACCTTTGTTCTTGGGTTGTCTGTGTTTTCCTTGACTTCCACCGGAACTCTTTCCGCCACCATTCTTACCGGAAGATTGCGCTCTCTGCTTGGAGCCCTGGTTCGATGTCTGCTCCTTGGGCCCTTTACGTCGCTCATTGCGCCGACGTCGTGACTGGCTGCGACGACTCACCTTCACCACGGCGTCGGTCCCGCCGATCCCCAGGAATCCCTTTTCCGGCTCCTGCAGCACCTCTACCGAAACCTGATCGCGGTCATCCACGCCAAGTTCCTGCATGGCTGCTTCGACCGCCAGGTCCACGGACTTGGCTCTCACCTCGATCTCGACGTAACTCACGTCATCTCCTCCTGCGCCTTCGGCGCTTGTTCGAGGCGCCCGGTTGGGGCTTCTTGACCTGGTCTTCGTCGGTCTCGTCCTCCTGGTTCGACTTGCCATTCGACTTGCCATTCGATTTGGCGTTTGGCTTGTCACCCGACTTGTCGTTGGACGGTGCCGACGGGGTTGGGCGCCCATCGATCTTGAAAATCAGTGCCTGCTGGCCGAGACGAAACAGGTTGGAAGTGCTCCAGTACAGGATGAGGCCGGCGGGGAAGTTCCAGCTGATGAAACCGATGAATAGCGGCATGATCTTGGTGATCGCCTGTTGCGCCCCACCCCCGGGCTGACCACTCGGCTTCTCCTGCCCGTAGGTCGAGTGCCATTGCTGGACGTACTGGGTGGCGACCATCAACACGATGGTGATCAGATAGGGGAGTGCCGTCAGGAGCCCGATCGACATGGCGGTGCTCGGGCTCACGCTGAGGTTCATCCCCAGGAACAACTTCTCGGTGCCGTCGAGCAGGGCCATCCCCAATGTCGAGATCGGGCTGATGGCGTGCTGGGCGCCCTCGACCAGCTTTCCCGCCTCGTCCAGGACCAACGGTGTTCTCAGCAACCGGAACAAGGCGAACCAGATCGGCATCTGCACCAGGAGGGGAAGGAGACATCCCCCCGGGGTGGCACCGGCCGACTTCTGCACCTCCATGAGACGCTTCTGCATCTCCGGGGGATCGTCCTTGTATTCCTTCTGGATCCGTTTGATCTCGGGCTGGATCGCCGTGAAAGCCCTGGTGGCCCTGGTCTGCTTCAGGGTGAGGGGGAAGACGATGATGTTGATGAAGATGGTGAGGAAGATGATGGAGAAGCCGAGACCGAGGCCCTCACCCATGAAATCGAAGAAGTTGTAGAAGAACTCGAGGACGACACCGAGGGCGCGCTCCACATAGAACAACATCAGCCGACTCTCCAGTTCTCGGGTACGGGGTCATAACCCCCGGGGCGCAATGGGTGACATCGGCCGATTCGCTTGATCCCCAGCCATCCGCCCCTGAACACACCGAACCGGGAGATGGCCTCGGCTGCGTAAGACGAGCAGGTCGGCTGATAACGACAGTTGGCGCCAAGGTTCGGACTTACCAATTTCTGGTAAATCCGGATCAGCTTGACCAGGAGGTTCCGAGGGCGGAGTGCTTCAATCATCGATGTCGCCCAGGGCACGTCGAAGCCAGCCCATCAACTGCGGATGGGGGGCGTCTTCCAACTGCCTGCTCCCGATGATCACGTAATCAGTTCCTGGTTGTAGTTCCACGGCGCGCAGTGCGTGCCGCAGTCGCCGCTTGATCCGGTTGCGGGTCACCGCCTTGCCGGCGCTCCTGGTGACTATGAGCCCGACCCGAGGTGAGCCCGGCCGGCCGGAGCACACAATCGCCACGACTCCCCCCGAGCGACGTCGTTTGCCCTCCTTGAGGACACGACTGAAGTCTAGAGGTGAGCGTAGAGACTCGAACTCAGGCGGCGAGACGCTTACGACCTTTGAGACGCCGCGACTTGACCACGTTGCGTCCGGCCCTGGTCTGCATTCGGTGACGGAAGCCATGACGCCGCTTTCGTCGTCGAACCTTGGGTTGATAAGTCCTTTTCATGGAAAAACTCAGATAGAGAGGGTGAGTCGATACAGGTTACGAAGCCGTGAGAACCTATGTCAAAGTCTCCACGCTCTCGGCAGGGGGCGATCCGGGGCCTAGGGAAGGTGTGCGCGAAGATTTCGGATAACTCGCGAAAAGAAACGCAAGGTGTTCATTGGCGTTTTTGACCGTTTCGCCGTATGGGAAAGTCTGGAAAAACTCATTCCGTGCTGGCCTTTTTCTGTGGAAAGATCTGCCGGGACTCATCCACACCGTTGATTCTCGCGATCTTGACTAGCCCTCGGATGGATGTGGATACTCGCCCCCCTCGCCTCTGGGAGCGCGATCGACTTCCTCAGTCGTTTGCTAGACGGCTCGGCCGCTCTCGGGTGACAAAGTTGAAACGACGTCCCCGGGATGTGCACAGTCCTATCCACAGATGTGGACGGCTCTGTGGACAACTCCCGGTGTGTAGGAGTTGTCTTGGTACAAGCACAAGAGGCACCAGCCGGCTGGGGCCAATTTAGAGCTGCCCTCGAGGAGGAGTCCTCCAAGGGGAATTGGGATACATGGCTCTCCCGTCTCGAGCCCGATCTCCAGGCCGACACCCCGACCCTCATCGCACCCAGCGAGTTCCATCTCCGCTGGGTTCGCGACAAGCACGGTGACCTGATCGACGCCGTCTTTCAGGAAGTGTTCGGCACGGAGACCACCCTGAGCTATCGGGTGGTGGAGCCGGAGCCGGCCGAGCTGCCGTTCCCCACGGGTGACGAGAACGGAACCGCCGAGGACTCTGCGGTCACACCGATCAACACCGCCCCCTCCACGGCTCTCATCTCCCGTTACCGATTCGAGAGCTTCGTGGTGGGCCAATCCAATCGGTTTGCCTGGGCCGCCGCGATGGCCGTCGCCGAGCAGCCTGGTGCCCACTACAACCCCCTGTTCATCTACGGGAGTGCCGGGTTGGGCAAGACCCACCTCCTCAACGCCGTCGGCCATCAGGCGCTCGAGATGTATCCCGAGCTGGTGGTCCGTTACGTCTCTTCGGAGAACTTCCTCAACGACTTCATCGACTCGATCAGACGCAAACGGCCCGATGACTTCAAATCGAGATATCGCGGGGTCGACATCCTCCTCCTCGACGACGTCCAGTTCTTCGAGGGCAAGGAGCAGATCCTCGAGGAGTTCTTCCACACCTTCAACTCGTTGTACGAATCGGGTAAGCAGATGGTCATCAGCTCGGATCGTCATCCCCGCAACCTCTCCTCCCTGGAGGATCGTCTCCGGAGCAGGTTCGAGTGGGGTCTTCTCACCGACATCCAGCCACCCGACGTCGAGACACGTCTCGCCATCCTGCGGAGAAACGCCGAATTCGCCCCCAGACCGGTCCCGCTCGAGGTCCTCGAGCACATCGCCGGCCTGGTCTCGGACAACATCAGGGAGCTGGAAGGGGCCCTGACCAGGGTGACGGCCTGGTCGGCGCTCAACCGCCGCGACATCGATCTGGAGACCGCCGAGAGGGTCCTTCATGACATCATCACCACCGATGAGCCGGTGCCGTTGGGACCGGAGACCATCATCCGCACCACCGCCGCCGCATACGGTTTCTCGGTCGAGGACGTGCTCAGCCCGAGTCGTCGCCAACCGTTGGTCCTGTGTCGTCAGATCTCGATGTACCTGTGCCGCGAGCTGACCGACCTATCCCTGCCCAAGATCGGGGAGCAGTTCAAGCGGGACCACACCACCGTGCTCCACTCGGTCGAGAAGGTGAAGCGCATCCTGAGATCGGATCGGGCAGTGTTCGATCGGGTCACACAACTCACACAGGACCTGAGGAAAGGTGGGGGGATTTCCACAGGGGTTTGAGTTATCCCCTGAACGCGCCGCGTTGTTCCCAATTCGTCAACATGTCATTCCACAGCCAAAACACCAACCACCGTCACCCGAATTCGCACCTATCCCCAATTCCACAACCCCCTACTACAACTAATACTCTTCATATGAGACTCAGCAGAAACAGAAGAAGGGACTTCCACCTGTGAGAATCCGAGCGCAGAGAGACGATCTCGCCGACGTCCTCTCCCGAGCAAACAGGGCAGTAGGCGCCCGGTCGGCATTGCCCGTCCTCCAGGGTCTGCTGTGCGAGGTCTCGGGAACGACACTCCGGGTCACCGGGACCGACCTCGACGTCACCATCAGGACCTCCGCCGAGGTCGAGGTCATGGAAGAGGGCCGGGCGGTCATTCCCGGTCGTCTGCTCTCCGAGGCGGTGCGGAAGATGCCCGCCGGCTCGGTGACCATCGGCGCCGACGACAGCGAGGTCGAGATCCAGGGAAACGGCCCTCGATTCTCCCTTCGCCAGCTCAACGCCGACGACTTCCCGGTTCAGGAGGACGTGATTTCGGACGGTGTCGAGGTAGACGGCGAGGAACTGGCCGAGGCGATAAACCAGGTGACCACGGCGGCTTCGGGTGACGGCGCCCGCCCGATCCTCACCGGTGTCCTGTTCGAGAGCTCCGATGCCGGGCTTCGCATGGTGGCCACCGACTCCTACCGCTTGGCCAAGCGGGATCTCGCCGGTGTCGGCCTCGAGGGCACCGGGTTGATTCCGGCCCGGGGTCTACGCGAGCTGCCCCGGTCGATCGGCGCCGCCAAGGTGACGGCGCAACTCAGGGATCGGGAGGCGATATTCAGCTCGGACAAGGGGATGCTTCGTCTTCGTCTCATCGATGGCAATTTTCCCAAATACCAATCGCTGTTACCGGAGAGTTACCCCAACCAGGTGTTGGTGGAGAAGGAAGTCCTCCTCGACGCCCTTGGCCGTGTGACGTTGGTGGCCGAGGATCACATCCCAGTCCGTCTCAAGCTCATGGAGGGCGGCGTGGAGGTCACCGTGACCCGACAGGACGTGGGGGGCGAGAGTGAGCACCTTCCCGGTGAGTTCAGTGGGGCCGACGAGGAGGTGTCGATCGCGTTCAACCCCCGGTATCTCCAGGACGGCGTGAACGTCATCCCAGGGGACACCGTGCGGATCCGGGTCATCGATGCCTTCAAGCCGAGCGTCATCGACTCCGGTTCGGATCAGGACTTCCTCTATCTCCTCATGCCCGTCCGGGTCTGAATGAGAGTCGACTGGCTCTCACTCACCAACTTCCGCTCCTATACCGATCTCGATTGGCGGCCAGAGGCCGGTGTCAACCTCCTGTTTGGGCCCAATGGTGCGGGAAAGACGAATCTGCTCGAGGCCGTTGCCTATCTGGCCACCCTCCGCTCCTTCCGCTCGGTGCCCGACGCCTCGCTGATCAGGGACGACACCGAGGCGGCGATCATCCGGGCCGGAGTCTCCTTCGAAGAGCGGGAGAGGGTCATCGAGATCGAGATGCCCCGCAAAGGCCCGCGTCGCACCCAGGTGGACAAGAGCCGGCTGCAGAAGACGGCCGATCTGCTCGGTGTCCTCCGGGTGATCGCATTTCTCCCCGAGGATCTCGACCTGGTGAAGAGAGGGCCGGCCTATCGCCGTGATCTCCTCGACTCGGTTGCGGTCCAGCTGTGGCCCGGGGCGTACCTCGACCAGACGGAGTTCGACCGGTCCCTGCGTCAACGCAACGCATTCCTCAAGTCCGGCCAACACGACGAGTCGACTCTCTCGGTGTGGGACTCCCGGTTGGCCCAGTCGGGAGGACGGGTGATGGCGCGCCGATCCCGGGTCATCGAGACGCTTGCCGGTCTTCTCGACGAGGCCTATCGGGAGATCGCGCAACGGGATCACGGGGCGAGCATCGGCTACGCCGCCACCTGGGACGACCAACCGATCGCCAATCGAAGCGCCTCCGATTACGCAGCGGCCATCCAGAAGGCCCTGGAAGACGCCAGACGGGCTGATTTCGATCGAAGGGTCACCACGGTCGGCCCCCATCGGGACGAGCCGCTGTTCGTCATCGACGAGCGAGATGCGAGGAGTCACGGAAGTCAGGGGGAGCAGCGAACCATGGCGCTGGCGGTCAAGCTGGCCGCACATCGGGCCGTGGCGGAAGTGGTCGGCCAGCCACCGGTCTTGGTCCTCGACGACGTTTTCTCCGAGCTCGACCCCTCCCGCTCGGCCGCCCTGGCCAAGGCGCTACCCGCCGACACCCAGACCCTGATCAGCTCGGCCCGCCCCGAGGACGTCCCGCTGGTCGGGACGACCTGGCGGGTCGATCAGGGGGTGACCCTTGTCTGAGGGGGACCTGTCCTCGTTCGGCTCCTCGCTGGAGGAGATGTTTCGCCGTCTCGGTCTGCCCGACCCGATCGTGATGTCCCGGCTCATCGAAGGGTGGGACGATCTCGCCGGGGAACCGTGGGCTCGCCGGTCCACACCGCAATACATCCAGGGCCGGACCCTCATCGTGGAGGCGTCGACTCCTTCGATGGTGGCCTTCCTCCGCTATGGCTCTGCGGGGCTCCTCGAGGTGCTCGCGGAGCGGCTGGGGGAGGGTGTGATCGACCACATCGACGTCCGTCCGCCCCCACGTCGCTGATTTGTCACAGGGACCTGTGATGATTGGTTTTTGCCAGCTATTTCCGGTAAAATGACAAATGTGAAACTCGTTTTGGATGCGGCCCAAACGGCCAGGTTTGGCAGCCGATCCGAACAGGAGCCCTACCGAGAATTTCACCAAGAGTCCCGCCAGGGTTCAGAGCAGGACGCCGACCATCGGTCAGGTCCGGAAGGAGGGTCGTGACGGCTACTCGCGACAGCTACGAAGCCAAAGACATCACCGTTCTCGAGGGTCTCGAGGCGGTTCGTCGCCGACCCGGCATGTACATCGGGTCCACCGGCCCTCGGGGTCTGCACCATCTCATATGGGAAGTCGTGGACAACTCGGTCGACGAGGCCATGGCCGGCTATTGCGACAGCATCATCGTCACCCTCCGTGCCGACGGTGGGGTCGAGGTGATCGACAACGGTCGTGGCATACCGATCGACAAGGTGGCCAAGACCAATCGGTCGGCCCTCACCACGGTCCTCACCACACTCCACGCCGGTGGCAAGTTCGAACAAGGCGCCTACACCGTCTCCGGTGGTCTCCACGGCGTCGGTGTCTCGGTGGTCAACGCCCTCTCCAGCCGGCTCGAGGCCGAGGTCCGTCGCGACGGGCACATCTACCTCCAGGAGTTCGAGGACGGGCGGCCCAAGACAAAAGACCCCAAGAAGGTCCGCCCGGCGAAGAAGAGTGGGACCACGATCCGCTTCTGGCCCAGTCTCGACACCTTCAAGGAGACGACGACGTTCGAGTACGAGACGGTTGCCTCCCGTCTTCGTGAGACGGCGTTCCTCAATCGGGGCCTGCACATCACACTCAACGACGAGCGTGGGGAGGAGACACAGAGCGAGGTCTTCCACTACAAGGGTGGTCTCGTCGACTTCGTCAATCATCTCAATGGCAAGCGGGAGCCGCTTCATGCCCATGTCATCGACGTCATCGACACCGGTGACGACGCCGAGATCGAGTTGGCCATGCAATGGACCACCTCGTACACAGAGTCGGTGCTCTCCTTCGCCAACAACATCAACACCCATGAGGGCGGTACCCACGAGGAGGGCTTCAAGAAGGCATTGACCAAGGCGATCAACGACTTCGCCAGGGGCAAGGGGCTGCTCAAGGAGAAGGACGGCAACCTCACCGGTGAGGACATCCGTGAGGGTCTCACCGCCGTGGTCTCGGTCCGGGTCAAGGAACCACAGTTCGAGGGGCAGACCAAGACCAAGCTCGGCAACACCGAGATCCGCTCCTATGTGGAGAAGGCCCTCAATCGCAAGCTCCCCGAGTGGCTCGAGCGCTACTCGACCGAGGCCCGTCGCATCGTCGACAAGTGCATCAGCGCCGCCAAGGCGAGAGAGGCAGCCCGCAAGGCCCGTGAGCTGACCCGGCGCAAGTCGGGGCTGGAGTCCGGTGGGCTCCCCGACAAGCTGGCCGACTGCTCGTCCCGCGATCCCGGCGAGTCCGAGCTGTTCATCGTGGAGGGCAAGTCCGCCGCCGGCCCGGCCAAGTCGGCACGTGACTCGGCGACCCAGGCCATCCTTCCCATCAGAGGGAAGATCCTCAACGTCGAGAAGTCCCGTCTGGCCAAGGCACTCCAGAACGCCGAGGTCCAGGACATCATCACCGCCATGGGCACCGGCATCGGAGAGGACTTCGATGCCACCAAGGCCAGGTACCACAAGATCGTGATCCTCACCGACGCCGACGTCGACGGGTCCCACATCCGCACCCTGCTCCTCACCCTCCTCTTCCGGCACATGAGGGGGCTCATCGACCACGGCTATGTCTATGTCGCCCAGCCGCCGTTGTATCGGGTCAAGGTGGGGTCCAAGGTCCACTACCTCAAGGACGACCACGAGCTCGACTTCTTCAAGAAGGACCATCCCAAGGTCAAGCCGACCAGGTTCAAGGGTCTCGGCGAGATGAACCCGAGCGAGTTGTGGGAGACCACGATGAACCCGGAGACCCGCACCCTGCTCCAGGTCGGCATGGAGGACGCCCTGAGGGCCGAGGACGTGTTCGAGACCCTGATGGGTGACGACGTGGCCTCCCGAAAGGCCTTCATCCAGCAGAACGCAGACGACGTCCGCTTCCTGGACATTTGATCAAATGAGTGAAGAAACGACAGATCCAATCCATTCCGGCACCGATGTCGAGATAACCGAGGAGATGGAGCAGAGCTTCATCGACTACGCCATGTCGGTCATCGTCTCCCGGGCCCTCCCCGACGTCAGGGACGGTCTCAAGCCCGTGCAGCGTCGGATCATCTACTCCATGTTCGAGAACAACATCGGCCCGGGCTCGGCCCACCGGAAGTGCTCGAAGGTGGTCGGTGACGTCATGGGGAACTACCACCCCCACGGCGACCAGGCCATCTACGACGCATTGGTCCGCATGGGTCAGGACTTCTCCATGCGTCATCTCCTCATCGACCCCCAGGGCAACTTCGGCACCATCGACGACCCGCCGGGTGCCGCCCGCTACACCGAGTGTCGTCTCTCCAAACTCTCCACCCACCTCCTCGAGGGGATCAGGGAGGACACGGTGGACTTCGTCGACAACTACTCCGGCGAGCTGCAACAGCCGGCGGTGCTCCCCGCCCGTTTCCCCAACCTCCTGGTGAACGGTTCACAGGGGATCGCCGTCGGGATGGCCACCAACATCCCGCCCCACAACCTCAACGAGGTCGTCGAGGCATGTCTGTACGCCATCGACAACCCCGATGCCACCACCGAGGAGCTGATGCAATTCGTGAAGGGGCCCGACTTCCCGACCGGTGGCTACCTGGTGGGGACGGCGGGCATCAAGGACGCCCTGTCCACCGGACGCGGGTCGGTGAAGATCCGGGGTGTCTGTGACGTTCAGGAGATTCGCAAGGGCCGCACCGCCATCATCGCCACCGAGCTTCCCTATCAGGTCTCCATCGAGAGGATCATCTCCAAGATCAAGGAACTGGTCGACAACCGGCGGCTCGAGGGGATCGCCGAGGTGCGCAACGAGTCTTCCGACCGGGTGGGCACCCGTCTGGTGATCGAGTTGAAGAACAACGCCGTCCCCCAGGTGGTGCTCAACCAGCTCTACAAGAACACCCCACTCCAGGATTCCTTCGGATACAACGTCGTGGCCCTGGTCGACGGGGTGCCGCGGACCCTCAACCTGTCCGAGATGATCGGTTACTACCTCGACCATCAGATGGAGGTCATCGAGCGGCGCACACAGTTCCGTCTGCGCGAGGCCGAGGCCAGGGCCCACATCCTCGAGGGCCTGATCATCGCGGTGGACAACATCGACGAGGTGATCAAGATCATCCGTGGCTCCGCCGACACGCCCGATGCCCGCAGCAACCTCATGGAGCGCTTCGAGCTCAGCGAGATCCAGGCCAACGCCATCCTCGACATGCCCCTCCGTCGTCTCACCGCCCTCGAGGTGGACAAGCTCCGCACCGAGTTGGCCGAGCTTCGTGACGTCATCGCCGAGCTCGAGTCGATCCTTGCCGACCCCAAGCGCCGCTGGTCCATCATCAGAGACGAGCTGACCGATGTCCGGGAGCAGTACGGGGAGGCCCGTCGCAGCCGGATCGTCCCCGACGAGGGCGATCTCTCCCTGGAGGACCTGATCGCCGACGACGAGCTGATCGTCACCGTCTCCGAGACCGGGTACGTCAAGTCGGTTCCGGCCCTCACCTACAAGACCCAGGGTCGCGGGGGTCGGGGGATCAGGGCAGCCGAGGTGCAGGGCGAGGACGTCATCCAGCACCTGGTCCACACCACCGCCCACGCCTATCTGCTCTTCTTCACCAACAAGGGGCTGGTCCACCGGGTCAAGGCCCATGCCATCCCCCGTCAGTCACGGACGGCCAAGGGAGTGCTGGCGCAGTCCGTCCTCCCACTGGAGCCGGAAGAGCGGATCCAGGCCATCATCGACACCCGGGACTACGAGACCGGGCGCTATCTGGTGATGGTCACCAAGAAGGGGCAGGCGAAGAAGACCGAGTTCAAGGAGTACGACTCGCGCAACTCGACCCTGGTCGCCATCAAACTCACCGACGACGACGAGCTGGTCTCGGTTCGCACCACCAACGGCGCCAACGACTTGCTGATCTTCACCAAGAAGGGGATGGGGATCAGATTCAAGGAATCGGACCTGCGCAGCATGGGTCGGGGCACCCAGGGTGTCCGTGGCATACGTCTCCGTGACGACGACGACGTGGTCGCCGCCGTCTCCAACGTGGAGGGCGACGAGGTCCTGCTGTTGACCACCGGTGGCTACGGGAAGAGGACGGCGATCTCCGAGTTCCGACGTCAGGCCCGGGGCGGGATCGGTGTCAAGGCCTTCAAGCTGACCAGGGTCCGCGGTGAGATGGTCGCCGCCCGCGCCGTGAGCAAGGACGACGACGTTTTCCTCATCTCGAGCGCGGGTATAGGGATCCGCACCCCGGTGGCCAAGATAAGCAAGCAAAAGCGTGACTCGACGGGTGTCCGTGTCATCGATGTCGGTGACGGCAACGGGCTGGCCGCAGTGGCCATCGTCCATGACGACGGGACCGACTGAGGAACCACGCGTCACCGCTTGTCGTTGGACAACGGTGAGCCTCTTTTAGACTCACGAGACAACCAGGAGCCGAAATGGCAACCGTTCGCCGCGTCAGACGCATCATCCGAAAAATCGATCCTTGGACCGTGTTGAAGAACTCAGCCGTGGTCTGGGCCGTCATCGCGCTGGCGCTCGTTTTGGGAGCCGTCATCTTCTGGTCGGTCCTCGATCGGGCCGGTATCCCCCAGAAGATCACCGACTTCATGGTCGAGATCACCCTCATCGACGAGGGCTCACAGCCCTTCGCCAACACCGAGCAATTCTTCCGTGTGATCGTCTTCGGGTCGGTGGTGTGGTGGGTGGCCATGACCGGGCTCTCCGTGGCCGGCGCCATCGTCTACAACCTGGTCTCAGATGTCGTCGGCGGTCTCGAGATCGTCGTCCTGGAAGAGACCTTGAATCCCGTGGTGACGGCCCCGGGTCAGGTCCTTCATCCCCCCACCGACTTCAAGCCGGGCAACGGCGGCGCCATCACCCCACCCCCCGACCAGGCCGACATCCCCACCGAGGAAAGCCCCGCGATCAAGGTCTGATTGCTGTTCTATTGCCGGCCGACTTTGGCCGAGACCCGTCCTCGGCCATCTACGCACACAGCTTTCTCTCGATCGGGAACGTCTCGGCCAAACAGACGCCGGTCGGCCGGGGCTGCCGCTCTCGTCCCGGAGCCAATCGGTCAAAGCCGCCAGCAAATAGTTCAGCTCTCTCCCATGACCAGACCCATGGCCGTGGCGGTCTGGAGATAGGGGAGGGCACGATCCCATACCGCACGGGGCTCTCCGGCTTCGGCCACTTCGGCTCCTGCGGCCAGCGCCACACCGTCGAGAAAGGCGGCATCCTCGATGATCGTCACCTTGCGCTCGGTGCCCAAGGCGAGACAGGCGGCGAACTGGTTGGGTGACTTGGCCACGGAGACGTGATGGCCATCGAGCACGACCTCACTGATGGTCACCGAACCGATGGGGTCGGGGAACCTGACGAGGTGCTCCTGGCCCTCCTCCTGGTCGGGATGGGCGAGGGCGACGATGGTGGGGTCTGGCTCGCGTGATCCCAAGGCCAGGGCGAGACCGAGAGCCGATGCGCCCCAAACCAGGACACCGGGCTCGGGCTCGTCACCGTCCCAAATGAGCGGCACACCCAGCTCGCGCGCACGGGCCGGGGCGTCGGGGCCGGTGCCGAGTAGGAGATCACACCCTTCCGGGCTCTTCACCACCCGGAAATTGCGGCTGCGGGCCGGACCGATGACGACCACTTCGTCCACGCCGGGCTGCGGGCTCAGGGAATGTGCTCCCCTCACGGCGCTGTCCCCGGTCACGAGGACGCCTACCTTCACGAGGGCTCGACCGGTGTCCAGACCGAGTCGGGTGCCACCACCACTTCGTCCTTCTTGCGGAGGAAGAGGAGTGCGGCCACGGCACCCAGTATCAATAGCGGGGAGAATCTCTTCACGGAGGTCAGTCTACGGCGGCTCAGCCACTCCCAGACACCGTTCCCCCGTACTCCCAGGCGTCGGGTGGGATCCCCTCGGTGAGAGCGTTGGCAGCTTCCAGGTCGGGAGCATGCACCGCGATCACGAATTGTCCGGCATCGATCACGAGAGCGGCCACCGTGTTGGTTCCGGCCCGGGCCGAGAGCGCCGCCTGCCACTCGAGCAGGTCGTTGTAGGAGTGGGGAACCTCATGGACCACCAGCTCCGGGTTTTGGATCTGAGGGCAGACCGCCTCCCAGTCGACCACGCCGACGTCCACGAGTGCCACATGCCACTCCGTGCCCACTTGCCACTCCCCGCCCCAATTGTCGTCGAAGACGATGTCGTCCCCGGCGGCGCCGGCGGGGACACCCGACAGGACCTGCGCCGGGTCGACCGGTTCGTCCCCGGGGAGGCCCAACCCGGTGCACGGGAGATACTCCACCGTGGGGTCCGGGGGGATCTTGCTCTCCTCGGCGAAGTCGCACGATGTGACCAGCAGCATGCCCAGGACTAGGGCCATTGAGAGAAAGCGACGCATTTGGAGCAAAATGATCTCATGACTCGTGGGCAACAATCCCAGCTGGTCATCGATCACGTCATCGTTTGCGTGCCCGACCTCGAAGAGGCGGCCCAGAGATATCGCGATCGATACGGGCTGGACTCGGTCCCGGGCGGGCGTCATCTCGGTCTGGGGACGGCCAACCGGATCGTTCCGCTGGGCGCGAACTATCTGGAGCTGCTCTCAGTGGTGGACCACACCGAGGCGATGGGCAACATGTTCGGGCGGTGGGTCATCGGCACCATCCACGACAACCCGTGGCGCCCGGCCGCCCTGTGTCTCCGCACCGAGTTGATCGAAGGCGTCGCCGGGCCGCACGAGTTGGAGATCCAGGAGATGTCGAGGGCGCGTCCCGACGGGACCTTGCTCAGCTGGCGCATGGCCGGCCTCCACGAGGCATTGGTCCGAAACGTGCCCTTCTTCATCCAATGGAACGTCGACGTCTCCGAGTTGCCGGGAAGCTCCGACCTCAACACGGCAGGACCGATCGAGGAGGTTCACCTCGGGGGGTCCAAGGGCTTCTTCGAGACGTGGATCGGGGAGGTCGGCGGCATCGTCGTCAAGGGTGGCCGCAATGGGATCGAGAAGATCGTCATCCGTCACCCCGATCGTCACATCGAACTTTCCTGAATCGGGCTGAAACCAAAGTGCCGAGGTGTGGGTTTATCCCTTCGTGAGTCGATACTCATCGGTGTTGCACGGAACCGAACCACCCCTCATTTCCTCATTCGAGAGCTTCTATCGCTCCAGCCGCCCCCGGATCTTTCGGGCCGTCGCCCTGACCTTGTCCGACAGTGATCTGGCCCTCGACGCCACCGAAGAGGCGATGACCAGGGCGGCGGGGCGTTGGAGTGAGGTGGGCGGCTATGAGAACCCTTCGGGGTGGGTGTACCGGGTGGCCGTCAACTGGGCTCGCACTCGGCTGCGACGCTGGAGTCGGGAGAGCAAAGGCCTGGACTTCGAGCCCGGATACGAGCAGCGTCTCCCCGATCCCGAGCTCGTCGATGCGGTGATGGGCCTTCCTTTGAGCTATCGGACCGTGATCGTGGCGCGCTTCTTTCTCGATCTGAGTGTCGCGGAGACTGCCGAGACGCTCCGGATCCCCCAGGGAACGGTGAAGACGAGGACTTTCCGGGCGTTGCAGCGTTTGCGCTCGGTGGTCGAGGAGACATGATGGATATCGAACAGAGAGTCCGTGACAATCTGAGTGCTGCGGCGAACAGCTTGGTGGTTCCCGAGCCGGAACATGAGATCGCCACCGGCGGGTCTCGCTACCGCAACAGCAGAGTGATGGTTGCTCTGGCCGGGGCCTTGGTCGTCATCGCCATCGTCGCCATACCCGTCTTTCTCCTCGACCTCGGCGACTCGGAGTCGGCCGGGCCACTCACCACGGTCGCTTCGACGACCACCCTCGCCACGACCACCACTTCGTCGTCGCCCGACTCCACGATCGGCTCGTATGGCCTGACGATCCTCGACACTTCGGACGGTGACACTCGTTTCGTCCTGGCCGCCGAGAAGATCGACTCCGAAGACCCGCCCACGGCGACGGTCACGCTTCTCGCCTTGCCCGACGGTGGCGATGAGCCCTTGGGCGAGGTCGTGGTCGGTGATCCGGGCGGGTTCTTCTGGAACCCGGTGATCGATCCCACCGGCATCTGCACCACGGACATCTCGTCGACCCCCGAAGCGGCCCGCATCTCGTTTCAGGTCCGCCTCTCGGCTTCCTTGGGTTGCACCGCTCCGTACACCTATGAGGTCCGTGACGGCGTGCTCTCGGCGGTGCCGGTTTCGGCCGAGGAGGTCGCCAACCTCTTCATGAGTGTCTGGAGTGGTGGTGGGGAGCAGACGACCATGGCGACCTTGGCCACACCTGATGCCATTCAAGAGGCGGGTGCGCTCGATGCGCCGTCCAATCCGGTCTTGACCGGGTGCGAGGGAGCGGCCGGCTCCATGTACTGCACCTGGCAAGACGCCGGACAGGACATCGTGGTGAGGGTGGACAATGTCGACCGGCCACCGATGGTCGCTGAGGTCCGGCTCGGCGGATAGCGCGGTTTCGAGAGGGGGTTGTTCCCCTCCTCGGGGTCTGGCAGGCTCGACCTCATGTCGTCTGTCGAACCGGCCCGTCACGCCCTATATTCGCGGTTGGAGGACGTGCTCGGGCCTGAGCACGCGGACACGCTGATGACATTCCTGCCGGAGCACCGATCCGAACAGATCGCCACCACGGGTGATATCGGTGATCTCGCCGCCTCGATCGACGTGCGATTCGATCGGATGGAGGAGCGGTTCGACCGGATGGAGGAGCGGTTCGACCGGATGGAGGAGCGCATGGAAGCGCGTATGGATCGGATGGAAGACCGCATGGATCGTATGCAACGCTTCTATGTGGGAACGACGGTCGGCACGATGACCGCTCTCACCGCCATCTTCTCGTTCGTGGTCAGCATCCTGAACTAGGGGTCAGATGCTCTCCAGCACCTCGAGGGCACGATCCACCTCTTCGAGCGTGTTGTAGTGGACGAAGCCGATCCGAACCAGACCCCCATCGTCCATCCGGCCGAGACGATCCATCACATTGACTGCGTAGTAGTGACCGGACCAGACATAGATCCCAGTGGTGGCGAATCGGTCGGCCACCTGGTCGGGTCTGGCGCCCTCGACCGATATGGCGAAGGTGGCAACCCGACTCCCGTCCATCTCCGGCACGCCGAACAGGCTGATCTTGGGGAGCGATGAGATCCCCTCGATGAATCTGCTTCCCAAGACGGTCTCGTGCTGATCGATCCGACCGAATGCCGAGACCAGGCGATCGCGACGACTCGCGCCCTCGCCGAGTCCGGCCAGATAGTCCACGGCGGCGGTCACACCCGCTATCGATTCGAAGCTCTGGGTCCCGGTCTCCAGCTTCTCGGGCGGGTCCGATGGTGCGGGTCGGACCTTGTAGAAGTCGAGGTTCGCCAGACGGTCCAGCTTCCCATAGAGCACGCCGGTGTGAGGTCCGAAGAACTTGTACGCGGAGGCGACGAGATAGTCACAATCGATCGCTGCCACGTCGATGAGCCGATGAGGCCCGGCATGGACCGCGTCCAGGTAGACCTGGGCACCAACCTCATGCGCTGCGGCGGTGATCTCGGCGACGTCGACCAGGCTTCCCAACGAGTTGGAGGCGACACAAACGGCCACCAGCTTCACTCGATCATCCAGAAGGGCGGTCACCGCATCGGGTGGGAGCAGGCCCGTCGACGTATCGAAATCCGCCACCCGAACTTCGACGCCATGGTCGGCGGCGGCCCGTGCCCACGGGGTGAAGTTGGCGTCGTGGTCGAGGCTGGACAAGACGATGGCATCGCCATCGTCCCACTGGCGGGAGAGGGCCCGGCTCACGGCAAAGGTGATGCTGGTCATGTTCTGGCCGAAAGAGACCTCGTCCGGTGAGGCGTTGAAGAAGTCGGCCATCGCCAGACGACCCTCCGTCATCACGTAGTCGGCGGCCAGGGATGCCCCAAAGCCCCCGCCGAGGTTGCTGATCCCCTCGTTCAGGGTCGATGACATGGCCTCGACGACGGTGTCGGGCACCTGGGTCCCGCCGGGGCCGTCGAGATAGGCAACCGCCCTCCCGTTCTCGGTCCTACTCAGGGCGGGGAACCTGGATCGGACGACGTCCGGGTCCAACCCCATCATGTGATCGGGACCGGTGGCTCGACCGTGGGTGGGTCGGACTTGAGCATCCGGCTCAGGATCAGCGGCGCCGCCAATGTGGTCAGCACCACCATCAGGACCACGATGGCCACTTCCTCGGACTCGACCACGGAGGCCAGCTGGCTGGCGCCGAGGGCGGCGAAGATGAGACCCACCTCACCGCGGGGGATCATCCCCACCCCGACCACGAGTCTCCGCAGCGGACGACCCAATGTGCCGAGGGACGCAACCACCTTGCCGGCGGCGGCGAGAACCGTGATGACCAGGCCCGCGACGAGGACCTTGGGCTGGAACATGACGCCGACGTCGACCTGAGCGCCGACGGCGAGGAAGAAGATGGGGACCAGGAGATGCCCGATGGAGGCGATCTCGCCCTGGATCCTCTCGATGTGATCGGCCTGGCCGACGATGAGGCCCGCCACGAAGGCGCCGACGATCGGCTCCAGACCGGCGAGTCGATCGGCGGCGATGCCAACCGATATGGCGATGACCAGGGCACCGATCACGTAACTGCCGGGGACCTTGAGCATGGTCAGCAACTTCAACAGCCAGGGCATCACCAGGGCGCCCAGCCCGATGGACACCCCGAGGAAGAGGACCACCTTGATGCCGAGGGTGATGAGGTCGCCGGTCTGGAGCTCTCCGCCACTGCCGAGGAGACCCACCACCACGGCCAGGATCACGAGACCGATGACGTCGTCGACGACTGCGGCCCCGATTACGACGCGGGCCTCGTCACTGTTCATCTTCCCCAGGTCGGTGAACACCCGGGCGGTTATCCCCACCGATGTCGCGGTCATGGCGGCGCCGACGAATAGGGCCACCTCGTTGGAGCCCCCGCCCATCCCCAGCCATTTCGAGGCGAAGAAGCCGAGGACGAAGGGGGTGATGACCCCGATCGTCGCCACGGCAACCGCCACCGGGCCGAGACGGAGCATGTCTCTCATCTGGATTTCGAGACCGACCTGGAACAGGAGGACGATCACCCCGAGCTCGGCGAGAATCGAGACCAGTCCGCCTTCGGAGACGTCAACCCAGCCAAGGACGCTGGCGCCGACGATCATCCCCATGATCAGCTCGCCGATGACTGGTGGCTGATGGATTCGGGCCATCAGCTCGGCGCCGACCTTGGCGGCGATCAGGATGACCAGCAGCTCTACCAGGGAGGATGCGACATCCACAGCCCAACGTTTCCTTTCGAACACCCGTATTCGCGTCTGATCGGGGCGCCTGGGCCCCGATCAGACCAGATCATGAAGCGGACCTGAGCGGGTCAAGGTAACAGCCGACGATGGGCGAGATCTTGCTGTGAACGGAAATGGGCCGAATCGGCCCATTTCCGTTCACAGAAGGGCCTCGTGCGGGTTCGGCCTGGGGGAGGGTCAGACTGTTTGTGAACGGATTTGGGCGGTTTCGGTCAGATTCCGTTCACAAACCATCATTGGCCGGAGGCTCGGAGACGGGTCCCGGCATTCAGGATGGAGGCGAGGGCGAATCTCCAAAGGGTGATGCCGGCGGTGGTGACTGCCGTTATGACGAGGATGAAGACGGGTGAGACCGGGATCCCGAGGATGACCGCCCGCATCAGAGCCGAAAAAGGTGCCGCGATCAGCATGGTCATCGGAACCTGCCACGCGAAGCGGCTAGAGATGGTCGGCTCGGTGAACACACCGAGTTGCCACCCTATCAGCCCCCACAACATGGCGATCTCGAGGAAGAGGACGACCATCCTCCCAACCTCGTCGGGCTCGAACTCCAGCTCCCCATGGGTGGCGAAGCCGATCAGGACGATGAGTGCGATGACGATCAGGTCGCCGGCAATCACCCAGAGCAGGGCACGCCTCATTGCTCGAGAAGGCTCCGCAGCATCCAGGCCGTCTTCTGGTGGGCGTCGATGCGACGCGTGGCAAGGTCGACGGTGGCTACATCGGAAGTTCCCTCGGCGGCACCCACCACGGCCAGAGCCGTGGAGGCGACCGCCTCGTGATCGGCCACCAGGTTGGCGATCATGTCGGTCGCGGGCGGGACCCCCTCGTCTTCACCGATCGAGGTGAGGTCCAGGAATTGCCGATAGGTCGCCGGCGCCGCCCGGCCCAAAGCACGGATCCGCTCTGCGATCTCGTCCACGGCCAGTGCCAGCTCGGTGTACTGCCCCTCGAACATGAGGTGGAGCGTCTGGAACATAGGCCCGGTCACGTTCCAGTGGTAGTTGTGGCTCTTCAGATACAGGGTGTAGGTATCGGCGAGAAGCCGGGAGAGCTCATTGGCGGTTCGCTCCCGGTTCTCCGGGCTGAAATCCTCTGACATGGTCGCTTTCCTCTGGAGAGATCGAGCGTCTCACACGATAACGACGGCAGCCGGCTACAGACTCGGGTGGGTCCGGTTCAAACCCCTCCGTCGACCACGGTCGGCGCGAGGAGACGTCCGCGCTTGGTCACCACGGGCATCGGTGTCACAATCGGCCGGTGCGTCTCAGGTCGACAACCGTTGCTGTAGCGCTTTGCGGGACTCTGGTCGGTCATGCGATCGCCTACTCCCTGCCGCACGAGGATTCGCTGCTAAACACGGCCGCCCACGGATACCTGCATCTCGCATATGCAGCCATGATTCCTCTTGCCCTGGTCGCCGCCTTCGTCCTGATCAAACGTGACGGTCGAAATCGACCCCGTCTCCGGGAGCTCGTCGCCTGTCAGATCGTCTTTTTCCTACTTCAGGAGACCGTCGAGCGGGGGTCGTTGGGCGGATCGCCGATGTCGCTGCTCTCCGAGCCCATCCTCTGGTTGGGTCTCGCTGCACAGACGGCGATAGCGCTCGGTGCCTGGCTTTCGATCGGCGTCACCATCCGGTTGGTCAGGCGACTGAAGCGCATGGCCCGCAATGAGATCCCACTTTGGGTGGCCTCCGCCCCGATCGGTCTCACCGACCGGCAGAGTCTTTCGTCCGGTTTCCTTCGTTCGGCAAGTGCGCGAGCCCCTCCCTTCGCCGTGGTGACTCTCTAGAGACACCCCGACCCACACGGGTCACGAAAGCAGGAGGAACCATGTTCCAACATCGGCGTCTTGGCTGGATGCTGCTCATTCTGGGGGTGTTCGCTCTGGCTTCGTGTACTGGTGGTGCCCCGACGGGCCACCTCCAGGGAGTGGTGGTGGACAGCCCTCAACCCAAGCCCTCGTTCGTTCTGACCGATACGAACGGCGAGCCCTTCGACTTCGCCTCCGAAACCGAAGGCAAGTTGACATTGCTCTACTTCGGTTACACGAATTGTCCCGACATCTGCCCGGTACACATGGCCCAGATTGCCGAGGTACTGGACCAGTACCCCGACGTGGCACGGATAACCGAGGTGGTGTTCGTGTCCGTCGACCCCAAACGGGATACCCCCGAGGTACTGCGGGCATTTCTCGACAACTTCGATCCGAAGTTCGTTGGCTTGACCGGCACCCAGGACGAGCTCGAGGCCGCGGAATCTGCAGCCGGGGTGCCGATGGCACAGGTCCTCGGGGACGGTGCCGACTACGCCGTCAACCACGCGGCGTGGGTGATCGCCTATGCCCCCGACGGGTTGAACTACAGCGTCTACCCATTTGGCATCAGACAGAGCCAATGGAGCAATGACCTTCAAATCCTGGCCCGGATCGAGGGCCCGAAAGCGAGCCAAACTTGAGACAGATCGTTTCGCAGCAAAACCGAGCAGGAGCCCTTCGCCTGACGACGGCTCTGCTCCTGGTGGCCGTGTCGGCGTGCGGCGGCGGCGGCCGTGGTGACTCACCGCAGGTTTCCGACGCACGCATTGGCCAGCCGACGGGGCCAAACGCCGCCCTCTACTTCACCGCCGACGGGTATGGCGAGGATGACCAGCTGGTCGGGGCAGCCACGGATGTGGCGCCGAAGGTCGAGATCCACGAGACGGTCATGGGTGACAACGGGACGATGGGGATGCAACCCGTCGAATCACTCGATCTCCCGGCTTCGGGCCAGCTCGTGCTCGAACCGGGTGGCTATCACGTGATGCTCGTCGGTGTCGATCGCCTCGATGTCGGGGCCAAGGTCAAGGTGACCCTGGACTGGAAGAACGCGGGGGAGCAGACCATCGAGGCGGAGGTCGTCGAGCCCTCCGAGACGATGGACGACATGGGCGACATGGGTGACGAAGGCTGAGCCGATGACGACACGGACGAAGCTGTGAGAAATCACAGGTGATCTCCTGGTGGTGCACTGCGCTGGGCCGGCCATGGAAGTGGGAGTGGATCCCCTATCCGGGAATTTGGATAGCGATCATCCTCCCGGTCGGGCTGTATTTGTGGTCGGTCCATAGGCACGAGGGAGAGGTCGACCGTCGACGGTTGTCCCAATTCCTCGGTGGGATGCTCGTCTTCTGGGCTTCGACGGATTGGCCGTTGGGAACGCTCGGGGCGGGCTACCTGGCCTCGGCGCACATGGCCCAATTCCTCCTGTACACCCTCGGTGCCGCGCCGCTGGTCATGCTGGGCATCCCCGAGTGGATGGCACGCAATGTGGCGCGCCGCTTTCATTTCGAGAGCGTGGTGGTCCGGCTGGGGCGCTCGGTTGTCGTCTGCGGTGTGCTGTACAACCTGATACTCCTGGCAACCCATGCCCCACCGACCGTTGACGCTCTTCGGAGCAACCAGATCGGCTCCATGGCCATGGACCTGGTGTGGGCTCTCAGCGGGTTCATCCTGTGGCTCCCCGTCCTGTCGCCACTTCCTGAGGGCCGCGCCACGCCATGGCCAAAGATGATCTACTTGGTCCTGGCCACAGGTATGGTCGCGATCATCCCGGCCAGCTTTCTCACATTCACTTCGACACCGGTCTACGCCACATACGAGCTGGCACCGAGGATCGGGTCACTCACTGCCCTCGAGGATCAACAGATTGCCGGAATAGTCATGAAGATCGGCACCATCCCCGTCACCTGGACGACCATGGCCGTCCTGTGGTTTCGCCATGCCAAACAGGAGGCGAGCATCCCGTGATGATCACCGGCGTCCTGGCATCGATCCCCTCACCCCCGATAAACGGGTTCTACATCGGTCCCATCAAGTTCACCTTCTACGGGATGCTGATAGCCACCGGTGTCGCCGTTGCCTGGTGGATGACCAAGAAGCGGCTGGCCGAGCGCGGAGGCGACCCCGCCCTAGCCGAGAAGATCATGGTCCGCATGGTGATCTACGGCTTCATCGGCGCCCGCATCGCCTATGTCTCCACCCACCTCTCCCGGTTCCAGGGGGAGTGGTGGAAGGTCATTGCGATATGGGAGGGGGGGATCGCCCTCTTCGGTGGCCTCACCGCCGGCGCCATCGCCTTCTACATCACTGCCGGAAGACTCGGGGTGAGCCGACGGGACTTCCTCGACTCCCTCGCCCCCGCCCTGCCCCTGGCACAGGCGATCGGCCGCTGGGGCAACTACTTCAACCAGGAGCTGTTCGGCACACCCACCAACCTGCCCTGGGGCCTGGAGATAGCACCCGAATTCCGACCCGAGGCATACCCCGACGCCGCAACCTTCCACCCGACCTTCCTCTACGAGTCGTTGTGGAACGTCGCTCTAGCCGGTCTGATCATCTGGCTCGACCGTCGCTACCCGTACCTGAAGGGCAGGCTGATCGGTGTCTACTTCGCCGGCTACGGGTTGATGAGGTTCCTCCTCGAGCTGATCCGCACCGACACGACATTTCGCTTCCTCGGCCTCAGTCGCAACGGCTGGGTATCGATCGGGGTGATGTTGATCAGCATCCTGGTGCTGGCCTGGCCGATCCGGAGCACAACGGACGACATGTCTTCTGCCGAGGTGGTGGGTACGGACCTGGAGGACGAAGCCTGAGCTAGATCGTGGTGTCGGCCGCTCCCTGGGTCACCAGGTCCTCGGTCCTGGTCACGTCGGGTGCCGCCGGCAGGGACAACTCGAACACGGTCCACCCACTCACTCGCTGGTAGGTGAGATCGCCGTCCATCATCCGGGCCAGCTGCCGGGCCACGGCCAGGCCGATGCCCAGGGCGGCCGGCTGTGACTCCATCGAGTGGGCGCGGAAGTAGGGGTCGAAGATGCGCCCGGCGTCCTCGTCTTTCACCCCGGTGCCGTTGTCGAGGACCTGGATCGCCACCCTGCCCGGCGACGGGGCCATACGCACGACGATCTCGTCTCCCCCATACCGGTAGGCGTTGGTGATCAGGTTGCGCAAGATCTGACGGACCCGACCCGGGTCGCCGATGGCACGGCAGTCGGCCTCGGGACCTCCGACCAGACGGATCGAGTCTCGATCGGTGCGGCCGATGGCCTCCAGCACTTGTGCGGTCTGGGCCCGGGCATTCACCGGGAGCTTCTGCACGACCAGGGTGTCCAACTCGGTGCGGGCCGCCACCAGGAGGTCGTCGACGATGGAGGCGAGGTCGGCGGCCTCATCTGCGATCGTCGAGATCATCACTCCCCGCTCCTCGTCGCTGACACCGGGGCTGTCGTCACGGAGAAGCTCTGCATATCCGATGACGCTGGTCAGCGGTGTGCGCAATTCGTGCCCGACCGATGCGAGGAACTTGTCCTTGGCCTCGGCCAGGTCCTGGAGCCGCTCGTACTCGGCTTCGGCAGAACGGCGCTTGCGACGGCTGTTCAGCCCGATGGCGACGAACATGGTCGACAGCAGGCCGCCGATCAGGAGGATGGCGGGTGTGGACGCATCGGGGACCATGTCGGTGCCGGGATT
Organism: Acidimicrobiia bacterium; assembly: GCA_049578105.1. Taxonomy (GTDB): domain Bacteria; phylum Actinomycetota; class Acidimicrobiia; order Spongiisociales; family ZC4RG35; genus JARDZU01. The sequence goes on from JBAULI010000033.1 coordinate 25,324, forward strand.
CGGTGTCAGCTGAACCTGCCACACCCTGCCACCGAAGGTCATCTTGCCTTCGTCGGGTGAGATGCTCTGCTGATCGTTCGCCGCCATGTCGGTGATGTCGTGCACCTCCCAGGTGAGCAGGTCGTTGAAGCTCTCCGGGATGGCGTCGTCGACCAACAGGCTCATGTCCATCGCCGCGGCGGCATGACCGGTGAGTGCGTCGGTCTCGGCGTCGGTGATCGGCCAATAGAGGACGAACCCGTCGCTCTCTGTCTCGGAGACCAACGACAGGAACGGCGTGGATGCCAAGTCCCTCGTTACCCGCGAGTGCTCCAAGGCCTCGGCGCGGCTCGGATCGGAATTGGAGTCGAACCCGGTCACCGAGGTCAGGGTGTCGACCGGCTCGTACCACTGCATCGGGTAGTGGACGCGGCGCGTGGCGGCGCGGACCTTGGCCCCGTTCTCGTCGAATTCGAACATGGTGAACCCGGGGATCGACTCACGCATTGTGGCCTCGTAGTGATCCCGGTTCCAGTCCATGACCAGTGGCAGATAGCCGATCGCCTGGACGCCGGGTGGCAGACCCAGTTTCTTGACGAATCGCCTGAATTCGAGCTCGGTCACCTCATTGGATGCCTGGAAGAGACCGGACACCGAGGCAAGTCTCAATGTGGCCTGCGCCACGTCCCTTTCGATCGAATCGATGACGACCCGATGACGAGTGGCGAGGGCTTCATCGGCATCGCTCACCTCGGTTCTCCACAGCGCCCAGGCGAGCAGGAGGCTCACTGTCACCCCAATCGCGATGACGGCCGGCACGACGGCGTGAGATCCCGAGCCGAAACGGGACCGGATCGGCGTGGTGAAACGGGTGAATCTGTTCCCAGAGGGCACCAATAGGAATCGGTCCGTTTGGCACTCGCCTTGAACCGAGACTCCGGCGTACGTTCGTGATCTCCGTAAGAGACAAGGAGCGAATTCGTGCCAGATCCGAACCTCCCCCTGAACCCGTCCGGTGAGAGCGACCTCCCCACCCGTCTGCAGATCCTCAACACTTCCTGGCGGCGACACCGACCTTGATCACCGTCATCAACTCGGTCCGGCCCGAGGACTGAGCCACACGACGCCGCCACATGGTGCAAGACTCCACGATCGCCATGGCCACGGCACTGCCAACCGGGACACTCACCTACTTCTTCTCCGACATCGTGGGGTCGACCCGTCTCCTCCAGCGTCTCGGAGGCCCCGAGTTCACCAAGGTCCTGGGCCAGCACGGTGAGCTGATCCGATCGGTCGTTCGCGACGCCGACGCCCGGGAGGTCAAGACGATGGGCGACGGCTTCTTCGTTGTCTTTCGGTCGGCTGCGGAGGCGGTCGGGTCGGCCTCGGACATCCAGCGCTCTTTCGATGACCAGGTCTGGCCCGAGGGTGGGGCGGTGCAGGTCAGGGTCGGCCTCCATACGGGTGAGGCCGAGTTGGGCGGCGACGACTACACCGGGCTCGAGGTCCACCGCGCCGCCCGGATCGGCGATGCGGCCAATGGCGGCCAGATCCTCGTCTCCGACACCACTCGAGCGCTGGCGCGCGGCGCCGGGTACGGCTTCAAGGCCCTCGGCGACTTCCGCCTCAAGGATCTGGAAACACCGGAGACCCTCTATCAGGTGGTGGTACCGGGTCTTCCCACCGACTTTCCCCCTCCTCGCTCTGTCGATGCCCGGCCCAACAACCTTCCGGTGGTGGCGGACCCGATCATCGGGCGTGACGGTGACTTGGAGACCCTCGAGTCCATGTTCGAGGAGAAGCGGCTGGTCAGCCTTCTGGGACCGGGCGGCATCGGGAAGACCCGGCTCGCCGTCGCCCTGGCCGGGCGGCTGGTCTCCCGCTTCACCGATGGCGCGGTGATGGTCGATCTCTCCGCCATCTCCGACCCCGAGCTGGTCGTCGGTGCCATTGCCGCCGAGTTGGGGGCCGGAGAGGGGAGCGTCGATGGTGTGGTGAGATATCTGAGAGGTCGCCGGCTCCTTCTCGTCCTCGACAACTTCGAGCAGGTCATCGATGCACGTGGTGTGGTCTCGGCCGTTCTGGAGGGCGCCGAGGGTGTCTCGGTGCTGGTCACCACCCAGGCCCCACTCCGGGTGGCCGGGGAGCAGCGTTATCCCCTCGAGCCGTTGCAGGTGGGCTCCGACGGGACGGCCGTCCAGCTATTTCTCGATCGCGCCCGTGCCGTCGATCCGTCGTTCGAAGCCGACGAGTCAGCCGTGCGCGATCTGGTTGGCGCCCTAGATGGCCTACCTCTCGCGGTCGAGCTGGCCGCCGCCCGCGTGAATCTGTTCAGCCCGGTGGAGATGCTGGAGCGTTTCCAGCAGGGGAATGCGCCGAGAGCCGCCGACGGCGATCGCCCCGAGCGCCATCGGTCGACCGGCGATGCACTCGTCTGGAGCTTTGATCTGCTTGGCCCTTCCGAGAAGGCGGCTCTGCGCCGAGCCGGTGTCTTCGCCGGGGGGATGACGATCACCGGGGCCGAGCAGGTGATCGCTGGTTCCCCGGTGATCGACGTCGTCTCCTCGATCGGTGAGTTGGTCGATCGAAGCCTCATTGTTCGGGAGCGTGACGGGACCGGCCGTTTCCGACTTCTCGACGGTGTCAGGAGGTTTGCCCTCGACCGGTTGGAGGAGAGTGGTGAGAAGGGCGAGACGGAGGCGGCGCACACCGCGATGTTCGTGACCATGGCCTCCGAAGCGGAAAAGGGGCTCCAGGCCGACCGGGGCGAGTGGTGGCGGGCTCGTCTGGAATCGGAGATCGACAACGTCCGCGACGTCCTGGGGCGTCTCGTCGAAGCAGACGATGCGGAGACGGGTCTCGGTCTGGTCGGCTCGATCTGGCGTTTCATGCAGAGCAGGGGCCATCTGGTCGAGCTGGGGATCTGGCTCGATCGTCTCTTCGCCCTTCCGTCGGCCGATGGGAACGGTCCGGGGATCGTCCGTGGCTTGATGGCACGTGGCGCATTGGCCTACTGGCAGGACGACCTCGAGCGCGCCGTGGGCGAATACCGGAAGGCACTGGAGAAGGCCCGTGGATCGGGTGATGACTGGCTGTTGGCCGAAGCGTTGTTCGGACTATCCACTTCGATGGTCGTTGGTCGCTACGACCTCGCCGAGGCCGATCGGATCCTGAGCGAGGCCGAGGAGATCTACCGACGCATCGATGATCCCGGTGGGCTGGCCGACGTGTTGACCGGCCGGGCCATTCAGACGTTCACTTCGGTCGGCCCGCAGGGCATGAAGCCCTACTTCGAGGAGGCGCTCCGGCTCTATCTCCAGGCGGGTCGCAAGGTGCACGCGATCCAGTCGTTGTTCGGGCTGGCAGGGACCGCCCTGGCCGAAGGTCGACACTCGGATGCCCGGGACCGGGCCCGGGAAGGTCTGGCGATGGCGATGGAGTCGAGCGACCTCTACCTCGCCGTGTGGGGTCTGGACTGGTCGGCCGCCGCCCAGCTCGCTCTCGGTAACCCGGAGAAGGCCGGGCTCTTGCTCGGTGCGGCCGATGCGGCGCGGCGCACCTACGGGGCGACGTGGTCGTTGACCACACTTGGATTGGATGATCCGCGTCTCCAACTTCGGGAGACAGCTGGTGATGAGTGGACCGAAGACGTTCTCGCCCGCGGCGGAGAGCTCACCATGGAGGAGGCATTCGCGCTGCTCGACGAGGGCTGATCCCAGACGAGATCGATCTGTGCTCCGGCCTCGTCCGTGATCCCACCCAGCCCACGGACGAAACCGGTGTCCCCTAGCGGGCGGGTTGCCCGGTCGGGGAGTCCCAATGTACAGGGAGTGAGCGCAAATCGTCGATGATCTCTTTGGCCCAATCGGCCACGTGCTCGGGGTCTCGCCAGTCTCCGGCGTGGGTCTTGGCCATGGCACTCGCCGGGAACCCCTTGGCGTCGGCGGGGAGCCGTCCACCGAAGGTCATGAAGCCCTTGGCATGCACCAGATCCATCAGCTTTTGAACCTGCGGCACGGGTGGGATGGGCCGCTCCTCTGCCGACTCGTCGAGTGGCCCGCTGGCGAAGAACCAAACGGCCTGGCGCACCAGATCGCTTCGAAATCTCTTGACCAGACTCCGGGCGTCCTTGTGCCATCTGCCTGCATATAGCGCCCCGCCGATGATCACTGCCTCGTATGGCCTCAGGTCCTTCACCTTGGCGGCCGGTATCACATCGACCTCGAAACCGGCGGAAGTCAGATGCGTGTCCAGCATCCCGGCCAAGCCCTCGGTCCCACCCATCTTGGAACCGTGTGCAATCAGGACTCTCATGTTTCCTCCTTCTGAGACTTCACCGGAAGTGTCGATCCGACGGCGAAACGCCGACCAGAGGAAAACGGCTCTAAATCACGATGCGATGATGAGGTCGTGACCACCGGTCTCGACTACGAACGGGTGCTGGCCCGATGTCTCGCCTACCCCGGCGCCTGGAAAGACGAGCCGTGGGGCGATGGGGTGGTGGTTACCAAGGTCGACAAGAAGATCTTCGCCTTCGTTTGGGACGATTCGGTTGGTGTGAAGTGCGGCGACACCCGTGACGAAGCCGACATATGGCTGAGCCGCTATCCCGACGACGTCCGGATGATGAGCTACATCGGCCGGCATGCCTGGAATGTCATCACCGTCGGCGGGGCGGTGCCCGATGACGAGATCCTCGAGGCCATCGAGGACTCATATCTCATCGTCGCCGGCAAGCTCGCCAAGACGAGGAGACCCGAAGGCTGGGATCGGTTCTCCTCGCCCTAGGGAAGCGCCACGTTGAAGGTGTCGATCACCGACCCGTTGTCGTCGATGGCCTTGACGACCAGTGCGGTCTTGGTCTGCTGGATGTCGAGGAAGTGGTGGGTTGATTCACCGGCGATCCGGGTCGGGTGCCCATTGGGACAGCTCTCCAGGCTGTAGAGGCCACGGCCACCACCGCCGGTCACCACGTAAGTCACGCCACCGTCGGCGAACCGCTGGTAGTTGTGATCGTGCCCGTTGAGCACGAGCACCACGTCCTTGTCGAACAGCGGGAGCCAGTTGTCGATCACGTCTGCCGTGTCGCCGTGGTTGGCACACGAGTAGACGGGATGATGGAAGGCGAGGATGGTGGGACGGCTCGATGCGGCCAGCTGGCTTTTGAGGAAGTCGAGCTGGGCCTTGGTCGTGACCTGGTTGGAGTCGAGGATGATCACGTCGACCTCGCCCCATTGGATCTTGGTCCACATCGGCGGGTTCCCGAAGACCCCGTTGACCACGGCGATCCGCCCGGCGTCTTCCTCGTCGTGGTTTCCCCACGTGATCCACCAGTCGAGACCGACCCCGGACATCCAAGAGAACGGGGCCATGGTCGATCCGGTGCTGTTCGAGTAGATGTTGTCACCGGTGGTCAGGATCGCCGCCACCGGGTGGTCGAGAACCGCCTGATGCATGAGTGCGGCGATGGCCTGCTCGTTGCCGTCACCCGAGCCCCAGTCGCCGATGACCAGGAGATCGTCGGCGGTGGCCGGTGCCGGCGGGTAGATGGGGCTGAGCCCAAGGGCGCGTGCCAGGAAGGCGGCCATCTCGCCCCTGGTGACGTAGTCGTTGGGGCAGAAGTGGGTGTTGGCGGGCGGGTTGCATCCCTTGGTGACCCCGGCAGCGCCCAGTTTGTCGATGGCGTTCTCGTAGATGCTGCCGTCGTCGTCGGTGAAGAGGTCACCACCGCCATTGTCGGTGTAGCCCTTGGCCCTGACCAGGAAGGCGGCCATCTCGGCCCGAGTCACCTTCCGCTCGCCGCAGTAGTGGGTGTTGGCCGGCGGGTTGCATCCCAATGTCACGCCGGCGGTGCGGAGCCGATCGGCGGCGTTCTCGTAGAACAAGCCGTTGTCGTCGGTGAAGAGGTTCCCGCCGCCATTATCGGTGTACCCCATCGCCCTGACCAGGAAGACGGCCATCTCCCCACGTGTGACGTCCTGTGAGGGGCAGTAGTGATCGTTGGCCGGCGGGTTGCACCCTTCGGTGATCCCGGCTGCGGCGATGGCCTCGATGGCCCCTTCGAAGATGTTGCCGTTGTCATCGTTGAACGTGCCCCCGGGCGGCAACGCCGCCGAGGCGACTGCCGACCCAAAAAGGGAGAAGACAACGACCCATGCCAGTAACGAAGCGATGCCGCGACGTGTTCTCATCGGTTTCCTCCTCCCCACTTGCGGGTATGCGGAACCCTACCGGTACCCCCGGGGCTCGGTGCCCAAACTGGGCAACGGCACGACAACTCCGAAGGAGGCAGCGATGGGCTTCGACAGAGGGGTCCTACCCCCGGATCGCGACCAGGACGACACGGGCTCACGAAAGGGCGTGGTCGCCGCCGTCGTGATCCTTCTGGTCCTGTTCGCCCTCTTCTACCTGTCGTTTCGCGTAGGTCTCGACACCACGACCACGACGACGGGCTCCTGACCGGACCGTCAAGAACCGCTGACACGATCGTCCCGTAACGGTTCGGGAACGGTTCCCGGTGATAATCGGCGGGTTATGAAGAGAGCCCTGACCATATTCGTCTGGCTGCTCGCCGCATCGACCGTGGTCGGATCGATCTGGTTCGGGCTCATCGGCCTCGAATCGGACGGGACTCCCATGAGCATGGCCCAAGCCATCTCGTGGCGTGCCCTCCCCGCCGTGTTTGCCGTCACGGCCGCGATCATCGTCGGGAGACAGCCGGGCAACATCATCGGATGGCTGCTCATGGTGCCCGCCCTCACCTCTCTGGCCGGCGATTACGTCGGTCGGGGCATCGGCTTGATGGATGTCGCCCCCGACCGTATTGGCCTCGGGATGGTGGCCGCCCTCGC
>JBAULI010000034.1:0-1853 GCA_049578105.1 Acidimicrobiia bacterium
CGGCTTCATCGGTGTCACCTGCATCGAGAACAGTGCAGCTGGGGCCGAGGACCTCTACCAGAGAGTGCTGGCATTCCTCACCGAGCAGGCACACCTGCATCAACCGCGCTGGTAGTGGAACAGGGGCCCGGTCTTTCGAGAACCAGGCCCTATCCCCACGATTCAGACGGTTCTCGCCCTCATGGCCCGGTAGAGGAGAAGAGCAATGATGGCACCGATGATCGAGCCCACCAGCCCGGCGGCGCTGATGTCGGCGTTCCCCTCGAAGAGGAGATTTCCGAGAAAACCACCGATCAGTGAGCCGACGAGACCCAGAACCATGGTGCCCAGCCAACCCATCGGGTCTCTTCCGGGTACCAGGAAACGTGCGATTGCGCCGGCAATTAGGCCGACGAGCAGCCATATCAGAATGTCCATCAGGATTCCTTTCGGATGGAAGGTGCGTGTCTTTGAACTACCCCATCTGCGATATTGCGAAACCCATGGCAGATCCGCCGAGTGTGGGAGAGAACCTCGATCAGCGGTGATTCGTGCCGGAGTCCGTAGATTCCAACCCATGACTCATGACCAAGTCCAGGAATGGCTCGACCGGTACATCTCAGCCTGGAGATCTGGAGACCCTGTGGCCATCAAGGAGCTGTTCTCCCACGACGCCGTCTACGGGTATCGCCCGTGGGACCGTGAGCAACACACCGTTCGCGGCAGCGATCTGATCGCGGCAAGCTGGTTGGAGAGCCCCGACGACCCGTCTTCATGGGAGGCTGCATACGCCCCGTATGTCGTCGAGGGCGACAAGGCGGTTGCGCTCGGCACCACCAGGTACTTCGCAACGGGCGAGCATCCGGAGCGGCTCTACCACAATGCCTACGTCCTCGCTTTCGATGACGATGGCCGATGCAGCTCATTCCACGAGTTCTTCGTCCTAGACAAGGATTAGTCCGCTACCAGGGCTGACCCCGGCTCGCCTCCACGAAAGCTTCGGGAGAAGGGCTTGGCCCCTATGCCACCTATTAGGGCATCCGGCTCTGGTCGCCACAGGTGCCCATGAGGGTTCCAGGCATCGAGTCACCGGTGACCGCGTCGTCGAAGACACCCTCGGCCGAGAGCTCGTAGCCGTCGAGGACGATGCCTTGGTCGGCAACCATCTTCCAGGAGACGGCCGGGTTGTCGAAGTTTTCGATGTCGTCGACGAAGACCTCGTGAGTGAGCCCATCTCCTCCGAGACGTCCTTGCCCCGAGTCGTCCTCGATGTTGGCCTGCAGCTGGATCCTGGTCCCGTCGATCTCCCCAAATGTGTTGGTGGAGAGACTGAAAGTGTCGCTCTGTGTCGCTTCCAGTCCGACGGCGCAGAGGAAGTTGTCGAACTCCCAGGTCATGTCTCCGATGGTGAGAGTGACGTTCCCCGGGTTGAGACGCGACGAGATCACAGCCTGCATGTCTGCGGTGAGGTTGGCGGCGGTCGGGTTGTCCTGAGCCGCCTCGAAGTCCACCGTGCGCAGGTCGATGTTCTCCCAATCGATCGTTGCGAGATCCACGGTCGCCCAGTCGATGTCCGAGCCATCCACCACGCCACTCGATCCGGAGTCGGTCGTCTCGGTCACGTCGCCCCCGCCTGCAGCGGTTGTGCTGGTGGTGCTTTCCACGGTCTCAGTGGTTCCGTCTGTCGTGGGCTCCGCCGACTCCGTTGTGTCGGACGCCGACTGACCCGATGCGCATGCACCGAGGACTAGTGACATCGCCAATGCGATGGATACCTTCGAGAGTCGTGCCGACATGAGAGAGCCTCCAATCTCGCCGGGGGGCCGTGCCGGGGGGCCGTGCCGGGGGCACCCTAGCCAGACACGTTTGGAATC
>JBAULI010000035.1:0-2992 GCA_049578105.1 Acidimicrobiia bacterium
CCACTATCACCTGCTTGAAGTACCCATGCCGGTAGAACAGGCCCACACCCACCAGGGGTAGGTCCATCTCACTGGCTGCTTTGAGATGATCCCCCGCCAGGATCCCGAGACCGCCGGAGTATTGGGGGACCAGTGCACTGATCCCGAACTCTGGAGAGCAGTAGGCAATGCGCGGTGGGCGAGGGTCACCGGTCGCGCGATCGAGGTCTTCGATTTCCTCGGAGTATCTGGTCATGAAGACGGTGTCGGCCAGCAATGCATCGAGCTGGTCTGCGCTGAGACGGGAGACGACAACGACCGGGTGCACATCGGGTATGGCCCCGGGCAGGGAGAGCAGGAGCTCGCGACAGGAGGGCGTCCACGTCCAGCGATGATTCATGGCGAGACGATGGAGCCCCTCGCGGAGCGCAGTCGAGTCCAAGGTTGTCTCCTCTCAGGAAGGTGATGGGTCATTGGGCGCCGCCGGGCCCATGACCGCCTCAGGTTAGGCGGAACGGCGGGCACACGAGGAAGCGAGTCGCCCTGAAACAGCTGCTCGATCCCTCGACACACCAGGCGGGCCGGCCCGGACTGCGGCTGACCGATGAGCCAACCGGAAACTTCGATACCGTTCTCGGGGCTTCGATCGTGGACCTACTCGAGGACATGAATCGCGCCGGCGCCACCGTGCAGGCCTCGGCCGGTATCGGCGGGCGGGCAGCGGTGAGCTACCGAAGGATCAGGCTGTCGAAGATGTCACCCACCGAGGCCTTGCGAGCGGCATGATCGCGGAAAAAAGGCCCTCGACCGTCCCCCGTGTCGCTATCAGGGAGGACAGGGGCACGGAGGGCGATCGAGAGAGTCTGGTTGGAGACGGGCCGGCTCTTACCAGTAGTGCGCCCTGGGCCCGACTGCCCTGCCTGCGGCGCCGAGGATCCACAAGATCAAGCCGACCACGGCCAGGATGCCCCCGATGGTGTACAGCAGCGGGACATCGAAGAGCAGCGCAATCAGTATGAGGATGACTCCTGTGATGATCATGATCCAATTCCTTTCAAGAGTTGATTACCACCAACAACCATTACCCGCGCCTGCCTGGGGTCAAACCCAGACGTCCTCCCACCGGAGACCGTTTGTGAACGGAATTGAGCGGGTTTGGTCGGTTTTGGTTCACAAACTGGTCTGGATCGGCGGGTAGGTTTGGCCTGATGGAGCCGTATCGTCGCAAGGTTCGGTATTGGGATATCGATGCCAATGGGCATGTGTTCAACGCCCGCTACCTGATCTATGTCGATGATGCGCTGACCGACTATCTGGAGGCATCCGGGCTCGCATTTCAGGAACACGGGGAGGAAGGATTCCTGATGGTGCTGGCCCGCACCGAGATCGACTATCGCGCCGAGGCGGTGCTGGGTGACATGCTCGCCACCTCGATCACGACCGAGAAGATCGGCAACACCTCACTGGTCTTCGCCTTCGAGATCATCGAAGAGGAAGCAGAGCGTCTGGTGGCTTCCGGAGTAGAGGTGTATGTGACGGTCGACTCGCTGGAGCGCAGACCGATCCGGGTACCCGACCAGGTGCGGGAGCGTTTGTCGGTCCGGTCCTGATCGAGCCCAGCGTCGTGTGGTCTGCCACAGATAGTGGTCGAGTACCACTGTGAGCGGGCAAGTCACTAAGATTGGACTCGATCATGAGCCAATGGCTGGATCTCACGTCGATCTCGATGGTCACGGCGGCGCTACTGACCTGGGTCGCCCTGGTGCACTTCGTCCTCGCCTTCGGGGTGAGGAGGGGCGAATTGGTCTGGTCGGGCCGATACCCGCGGCTCCTCACCCCCGAGTATCGGAGGAGAAGTCTCGGATACGCCCTGTTCGTCCTCTTGTCGGCATGGGTCCTCGCCGCCTATGGGGGAGCCGTCGAGCTCTCCCCAGTCCCCGAGCGTTGGATGAGGTCGGCCGGTTGGGTGATCACGGTCTTCCTGGGGATTGCCGCCCTCTATAGCTTCATCCGCGGCACCCGCTGGGAGCGTCTCCTGCTCGGGCCCATGGCCTTGCTGGGCTCGCTCCTCGCCGGTTGGCTCACATTCGGCAGACCGGCCCAAACGGATCCCGTTCGAGTTGGAGACTCAGCCGGCCGCCATTGCCTTTCCGGTCTCGAGCATCGTCTTGAGACCCGAGACGATGAAGGGGATGCCCTCGGTGAAATCCCGATAGGTGGCCGTGCCCGCCGCCATGTCGTATATCTCCACAGTGAGCTCGGTCATCCCGTCCCGCTCCGTCAGCGCCCAGACCTGGCGGACCGGGCCTTCTCGTGACAACACCTCGCTCCATCTGGCATGGAAGGTGTGCTCCAGGCGATGGGGGGCATCGACGGCGATGACTCGCCCGTCGGCGGCCACCGTCCCATCGGGGTAGGTGTAGCTGAGGGGCGCACCGATCTCCCATGTCGAATCGACACGGGTGTCGTAGAAGTACTCCACGGTGCGATCCCCATTGGTGATTGCATCCCACACCAGCTGGGCGGGAGCGGCGATGTATGCCTTGTAGATGTGATCGGGCTTGCTCATGCCTCTTCTCTCTCCTGACTCGACACTTGCCTTCAAACCGGTGATCGCAGTCACCGTGGGCTCGGCGTACTTGCTGATCCATCGATCGTGGATCAGACGAATCGGAACCGGGTTCAGATAGTGGTACTTCGACCGACCATTCCTCTGGGTGGTGACCAAACCGGCGTCCTCGAGAACCCGAAGATGGCTCATCACACCGAACCTGGTCATTTCCGGAAGATGCCGACAGAGCTCTCCCAGCGTCTGTCCATCCTGAAGACGAAGCCGATCGAGCAACGTCCTCCGACTCGGGTCGTTGATCGCCCTGAACACCTCGTCCATGGTCGCGAGAATAGGTGAGTAAACACTCACATGTCAATAGTCATGCGTCCTTATGACCCCGTCGGTTGACACCGACCGTGGGTTAGGTTTCCCCGGGTGACCGCGGAGCGAACCCGGGTGGTG
>JBAULI010000036.1:0-51052 GCA_049578105.1 Acidimicrobiia bacterium
CACCTGGAGCGCCCCGAAGAGATTGAGCTTGCCATCGTTCTCGTGGGCCGGGCCTAACAGGATCTGTTGCAAGGAGCCCCTTTGGCCCACTTCCACGCGAGCTCCTCTCGGCAGGGTCGGGTGGAACGTCGCCATTCCCCAGTGAAATCCTCGCCCCGGTGCTTCGGTGGCGGATGCCAGAGGCGACCCGATCATCACGGCGTCGGCGCCACAGGCTATGGCCTTGGCCACGTCGCCCCCGGTGCGCATCCCTCCGTCGGCTATGACATGGACATATCGGCCCGTCTCGTCCAGATAGCGGATCCTGGCGCCGGCGGCATCGGCGATCGCAGTCGCCTGAGGGACTCCTACACCGAGGACACCCCTCGTGGTGCATGCCGCCCCGGGGCCGACCCCAACGAGGATCCCCACCGCACCCGTCCGCATCAGATGGAGGGCGGTCGAGTAGCTGGCGCAACCGCCGACCAGCACGGGGACCTCGCAATTTGCGATGTACTCCTTGAGATTGAGTGGCTCCTCCCTGCTGGAGACGTGCTCGGCGGAGACGACGGTCCCCTGGATGACGAGGACGTCCAAACCGGCGGAGAGGGCGTGAGGGGCCCAGCTGCGGACCTTCTGCGGGGTGAGACTTGCCGCAGTCACCACACCTTCGGCCTTGATCTCGGATATCCGTTGGCCGATGAGCTCGGGCTTCACCGGCTCTAGGTAGATCTCCTGCATCCGGAGAGTGGCCTTCTCTTTGTCGAGCTCGCCGATCTCGTCGAAGTACGGCTCCGGGTCTTCATATCTGGTCCAGAGCCCCTCGAGGTTGAGCACGGCCAGCCCACCGAGCTTGCCGATCTGGATCGCCGTGGCCGGGCTGATCGCCGAGTCCATGGCCGACCCCATCATGGGAAGGTCGAACTTGAAGGCATCCAACTGCCAGGAGATGTCCACGTCGTCGGGATCGCGCGTTCTCCTGGATGGGACGATCGCGATGTCGTCGAACCCGTATGCCTGCCGACCGGACTTGCCGATCCCGATGTCGATTTCCACTTTTGCGCAACCTCCGCCGACGCTCGATCCAGCGTAACAGTGGCAAGGCTCGGTCCATCTGTAGGCTGCCGGAGCCCGTGCGCAAGTCCTGGACTTACATCGACTTCCTACTCGTGATCCTCGGCGGCTTCATCGGCGCCGGGGTCTTCGTGGCCGTGGCAACGCTCCTCAACAACGACGAGCTGGCCCTGGTCATGGTCCTCATCGGCCAATACGTGGGTCATCTCGGTGCCCTGTGGCTCATTGCCCGAACCAAGCAGGAGCCCGATCTGGGCTTTGTCATCGAAGGCAGGGACTTCTTGTATCTCTTCCTGGGCGTGGCACTCCAGCTGGGCCTGGCGATCCTGTTCCTGCCGCTGAGCACTTTGCTCTTCCCCAATGGCGACACCGCCCAACAGGTGGGGTCGGCGCTTGGCGGCCTCCAGACCACGTCGGCGCGAGTCGCAGCGGTGTTCACGGCGACAGTCGTGGCGCCCGTGACCGAAGAGCTGACATTTCGAGGGGTCTTGATCAAGGCCATGGGAAAGCACTCGCGCAGGGTGATCATGGTGGCCTCGGCGGGTGTCTTCGCCGCCTTCCACCTGCTCGGGCTGGACCCGACGAGGTTGCTCGCAGCGTCCGCCGTAGTCCTTCCCCAACTGTTCCTGGTCGGTTTGCTCCTCGCCTGGGTCACTCTTCGATCCCGGCGGCTTGGCCCGGCGATCTTCATCCACTCAGGATTCAATCTGCTGGCCGCATTGATACTCCTACTCCCGACCAGGCTCCTCAACGGGCTCTAGTGCAGCACTAGCCCAGGCCCACCTTCTCCCGGACCGAGATCATCGACTTCTCGGCTCGCTCGATTGCGGTCTCGGCGCTGCTCTCCATGACCGCCGAGACCTCCGCATCGGTTAGAGAGCGATAGGCGTCCTGAATGGGGCGAAGACCGTCGACCACTGCCTCGGCGACCGCCATCTTGAAGGCTCCATAGCCAGTCTCGGAGTATTCACCCACCAGCTCCGCGATCGGCCTCTTGGTGAAGAAGGCGAACAACTCGAGCAAATTCGAGATGCCGGGCTTGTTCTCCCAGTCGTATGCGATCTCGGTGCCCGGGTCGGTCACGGCGCCCTTTATCTTCTTGACGATCTGATCCGGCTCATCGTTGAGGAGAATCCGGGATCGATCACTCGGATCCGATTTCGACATCTTGGATGTCGGATCGGTGAGCGACATGACACGGGCGCCGATCTCCGGCGTTATCCGCTCCGGGATCGGGAACTCCTCCCCGAAACGGTGGTTGAAGCGCTCGGCGACGTCGCGGGTGAGCTCCAGGTGCTGGGCCTGGTCGTCCCCCACAGGAACGGCATGGACCTTGTGGATCAGGATGTCGGCTGCCTGAAGCACCGGGTAGGCGAGAAGCCCGAGATTCTGACCGGAGCGATCGGTCTTCTCCTTGAATTGAGTCATCCTCTCCAGCTGCCCCAGACCAACGAGATTCCCCAGGATCCAGCACAACTCGAGATGCTGGGGCACTTCCGACTGGTAGTAGAGAAGTGATCGTTTCGGATCGACACCGGTTGCCAGGATCATTCGCGCCAGCTCATGGCGATCTCGTCGAAGTTGGAGCGGATCGTACGGCAGTGTCATCGCGTGGAGATCCACCACGCAGTAGATGGTCTCGTACTCGTCCTGCATCCGGACCCAGTTGTCCAAGGCCCCCACCAGATTGCCCAGATGTGGCTCACCGGTCGGTTGCATCCCCGAGAAGACTCTCTTGTCGCTCATGTTCTCCAAGCCTCGCGAAAAAGCCGTCGGCAGAGGGCCACCGACGGCAGGTTCACGCGGGGTTGTCGGCGGCTCAGTGCTGGTGCCGGTCCCATCGCGTGTCTGATCTCACGGCACGCAGCGTATCCGTCGTCACGCGAGGGTGTCAACGCCACCGATCGACATAGGCCTCCTGCTGCTCCACCAGACCCCAAGAGCCGTCGAAATTGGCTCCGGTGAGTGTGGCTTCGCCGCGAGGGCCGTAGAACCGTGTCGCCGACAGGGCCGTGTCGGCCAAATTGGCGCCCGTCAGGTCGGCGCCGGAGAAGTCGGCACCTTCCAGATCGGAGCCCGACAGGTCGGCGTGTCGAAGGTCGGCACCCGAGAGGTCGCTCAATGAGAGATTGGAGTTGCGCAGATCGACGCCGTTGAGATCGATGCCCCTGAGCACAGAGTTCTTGAGATAGAGACGCTGCAGATCACGATCGGCCGGTGACCAGGACCTCAGATCCAGGCCGAGCATGACCCTCCCGCGGTACTTGTCGTAGCTCTTCGCCTCCAGGAATCTCCTCAGCTGATCGGGCCGGATCGATCCCGTCGTGAATCGCTCCTCACCGGAGGTTGGATCGGCATTGTTGTGATACGCCGAATGGGTCTCCCACCAACCTTCTCTGTCCTCGCTGAGCACGACGACCCGGCGCACCCACTTGGGCGACTTGTAGAAGTATCGGCCCGGTGTCACCACCCTCACCGGCCCGCCATGCTCGGTGGGGAGTGGCCGGCCCTCGAAGGCATGCACCACCCAAGAACGCTCCATCGCCACTTCGAGTGGAAGGGAGGTGTGGTGAGCGCGGCTCGAGTAGGTCTCGAAGGAGACGAAACGGGCTCCCGGCCCCGGTGTTGCCCTCGCCAGGAGCTCTGCCATAGGGGCTCCGATCCACACCGAGTCGAATCGGGTCCAGCCGGTGACACAGTGGATGTCGAAGACCAGCTCTGATGAAGCCGCCCGAATCAGATCGTCGAGGCGGTAGGTCATCGGATTTTCGACCTCGCCATCGATCTCGAGCGCCCAATCGCCTGGGTCGAGGTCGGGAGCCGGCTTCCGCTCGCCCACGATCGGGAAACGTCGGGTCTCTATCTGACCGGGAGGTAGGGAGCGAGCCTCATCCACGCTCGTATTGTGACAAATGCGAGCGCTTGGCCCGACTCAGCCGGCCAGAGCCCCTGTCACGTCGTCGGCCGTCTCCGGTGCCAGGGCCGAGGCGACCAAATCGGCAATGTCGACCTGGGCAACCAGCACGGCGGCCCCAGCCGACGTCGTCGCGTCCGAGACCGGGATGGTCAGCTGGTCCACCGTTCCCCGTCCCAGGCCTCTCATGGCCCAGGCGAGATCGACGGCGTCGAACAAGGTCAGATCGGAGTCGACGGTCACGTAGGGAGCGATCACGCGGGCGATATCTGCGACGTCTGAAGGGCTGCCGAAGTTGGAGAGCCGGCTCATCATGTCGAGCAGGAACTTTCGCTGACGCTCGTTCCGGGTGAGGTCACTCACCCCCGGGATCGTGTGCCATCCGCCGGCGGTGAGCTCCTGTGTGTGCCGCGAACGCAGCCACGCCAGGGTCTGCGCTCCACTGGCGTGGGTACAGCCCTTCGGCAGGTCGAGGTCGGCCCGCCGATCGCGAACCGCATTGTCGAGACAGATCTCGTAGCCGCCTATCGCATCCACCGCTTCCTGAAAACCGGCCAGGTCGACGAGGGCGAAGTGGTCGACGGTCTGACCGATGACATTCTCAACGGTCTGCGTCAGGGCAGTGGGCCCGTTCATCGCGTCACCGCATCCTTCGAGTGCGTCGTTGAGCCGATGCTTGGCATCGCTGCACACATCGTCGACCAGCAAGTCTCTCGGCAGTGACAGGAGCAGAGCGTTGGTTCCGCTTGCGGGCTTGATCAAGACCATCACGACGTCTGCCCGATTGCCCTGGAAATCGCCAAAGCCTTCGGTGCTGGCGAGGTCGGCCCTCGAGTCCGAACCGACCAGCAGAGTCACGGTCAAACCGTCACCTGTCGTGGGAGCGGCCACCGGCCCATCGTCGGTTGCGCCCTGGTCGCTCTGTCCCGAGTCGGCAGGGGGACTCACATTGGCGGCGATCGCCTCCCTGTCGATGCTGACGCGCTTCACGTCATTCCACGTGGACAGGGCAAATGCGGCCCCCACGCCCACGACGAGCAGGAGCACGATGGCACCACCGATCAAGATACGTTTTCTCATAGCTCACCCAATGTGGGCTTACCCCAAAGACCTGAATCCTATGTGTTGAGACGATTCCGCGTGCCCGGTGGTTCCGGGTGACGGAGTCAGGCAGTCACCGAGAGCTCGGCTGTTGAGACTGCATCCAACGAGGCGCCGACTGGCAGTGACAACTCGAAACGAGGCTCCCCGTCAGCGCCTACATATCGTAGCGTTCCACCCATCATCTCCGCTAGCTGACGGGAGACGGCGAGACCGATCCCGACCGATCCCGGCTGAGTCGGTGACTGGTCACTGCGGTAGTACCTCTCGAAGATGAGCTCGGCTTCCGCCTCGCTGACGCCATCGCCGTCATCGATGACCACGACCTGGGCCAGATCGCCGAGACGACGCACGACGACGGCTATCCGGGTGCCCCCATATCGGATGGCGTTGGTCAAGAGGTTGCGGATCACCTGTCGGCATCGAAGCGGGTCGGCCCAGGCCACGACATCCGAATCGCCCCCGACTGCGATCACCTTGTCGGTGGGATGGGACTCCCTGATCCCTCTCACGACGCTCTCCACTTCCGTCATCAGGCTCATGTCCTGAGGCTTTATCGAGAGGTTCCCGAACTCGGCCCTGGAGGCCACCAGGAGGTCCTCGACCAGCTCGGCGAGCTCCCTGCTCTGAACGGCGATGATCCCGTTCAACTCGTCCAACTCCTCACCTCCGAGACTGGTGCGACTGGCCACGATCTCCTCGGACAGGCCCACGATGGCAGTGAGTGGCGTTCGGATCTCGTGGCTGACCGAGGCCAGGAGCTTGTCCTTGGAGTCATTCGATGCCCGCAGCTGCTCCTGATCGTCTTGACGACGCCAGTAGGCGCCGATCATGTGTGACGCCCGCCATAGGGTGGCCACCTCATCCTCGGTCCATTGCCGATCGTCGGTGTACTCGACGAACCCGATCGACCCCCTGAACTCATCGCCAACGAAGATGGGGACGGTCAGCTCGGTGACGATCCCATCGCGGGCATACTCGGCGCGATCCTCGCCGGTGAGCTGATCGGTGTGTATGGCCATCGCTCTCCCCGCTGCGAGTGCCCGATAGGTGGATGACTCCTCCCGATAGACGCCATCCTTCCAACCTCCCGCCGCCCCCTGTGCCTTGCGATGGGCGTCGGCGATGATCTCCCAGTGGACTTCGTCGTCGACGACGGTGTTTCGATCGACGTAGGTGTAGTCGGCTTCGGTGGCCACCAGCAGTGCTTTGAGCGCCTCGTATATGGCGAATGTGTCGGTTTGGACGAGCAGTGACTCGGAACAGGTGGCGATGGCGTGCTGAAGCCGGGTGGCCTTCTCGTAACGGGAGATCGACTCGGAGAGCTGGTCGTACAACTTGGACACCAAGGCAGTGGTGAAGACGACGCCGGCGAGGGCCGTGACCGCCCGGATGGCGACTACTTCGACTTTCTCGGTGTCCAATACGCCCATCGTCACGCTCCAGACCGCAACCGCCACCCCGGCGGCAACAGACCAAACGACGCGGCTGCCCGAGCTCAGTGTCCCGGCGAGCACCGCCAGCATCATGATGAGACCGAAGGTGGTCGTGAAGTCGAAGGCCGAAACCTCGATGTGAAACAGGCCTTCCACCACCGAGAGCGTGCCGAAGAACCAGATCGTGGTCAGAACCAGCAACATGGAGTCGGCGTCGCGTCGTTGGGTGAGCCAGATCGCCCAGATCGCCAGCACCAAATAGCTGGCCCATCGAATCGGGGCCAGCGGTGACTTCATGTCCATGCCGGCGATCTCCAGGACCGCAAGCGTGGGGAAGGTCACGGCGAACAGGACTGCCACATAACGGTGGAAGCGCTGCTGCGCCTCAACTGGAGCGCGCACACTCACCCCTGGATGATCGGCAAATGGCAAGGCACAACTTGACGGGTCGGCCGACCTATCAGAGACCGAGCAAGGAACGCACCATGAATGCGGTCGCACCCCACAATGTGTCGCCCTCCAGGTCGTAGTACCAGACCTTGCGCCCATCCCAAGGTACATGCCACCACATCGATTCGTCGGCGAGGTCGGCGAGCCTCGGCAGGTACACCTTGGCGACCTCCCGGATGCTCGGCTCGAGATTGAGCGGGAGGCGGACTCGACCGACGACAGGCACCACCCACGGCTTGAACTCGACGGTGTCTATCGGCGGGAGAAAGCCCAGCACCTCGACTCTGTCCGGGGCGATCCCCACCTCCTCGTATGTCTCCCGGAGGGCGGTGTCGACAGGACCGGAGTCCTCCGGATTGGCCCTTCCGCCGGGAAATGCGATGTGACCGGCATGCGTGGGCATGGTGTCGGGCCTCTTGGTGAGGATGACACGCACCTCTCCATCCTCATCTTCGAACAAGGGAGCGAGGACCGCAGCCATCGTGTCCGAGTCGCCGATCGTGACCTCGTGCACCAGATGGAGTCTGTCCCACATTCGTGTAACAGGTTAAGCCCGCCGATAATGTGACCCGGTGCCCAGGCCCACGATCGAGAGCGACCGGTTGATTCTGCAAAGGCTGACCAGGCGCGATGTGGGCACGTATGACGAGGCCACCCGAGTTTCCCTGCCCGAGTTGAACCAATGGCTTCCCTGGGCTCGCCTCGATTACGAGACCGCCGACACCAGCGCCTTCATCCGGGAATCGATCCAGGCCTGGAAGGAGGAGAGGGCGTGGGATTACTCGATCAGGCTCCATGATGACCCGGATCGGCACGTCGGGAGCATCTCGCTCTGGACTGTGTCGAAGTTGGGGAAGATCGCCGAATTCGGATATTGGGTGCGCAGCGATGAGCAATCGAAGGGTATCTGCACCGAGGCCGTGGAATTGCTGCTCGAGGAGGCATTCACCTCGATGAAGTACCACAAGGTGACACTCCGAATCGCGGTCGGGAACACCGCCTCGGAGCGTGTCGCAGAGAAGGTCGGCTTCAGCAAGGAGGGAATCCTCCGCGAGGAGCTCCTCATTCGTGGGAATTGGGTCGATCACTCGCTGTGGTCACTGCTCGATCGCGAGCATCGAGCCATGAAACGCGGCGGAGCGCGGTCGACCTCATGACCGTTTCCGATCCAAAGGCGATCTCCGACTGGCTCGACGCCCAAAACCGGACTGACCTGTTCAGCGGCGCCGTCCTGGTCCGGTCCGGAGAGGAGACGATCTTCGAGCATCAGACTGGTTGGGCCCATCGGGGTCACCGGGTTCCCCTGCGTCGCGACACGCGCTTTCAGGTCGCTTCGTTGACCAAGATGATCACTGCCACCACTGCGTTGCGTCTGGTCGAACAAGGCGCCCTCAGTCTCGACAAGCCGTTGACCGGCTTCCTTCCCCCGGAGTACCGGCCGGTCGCCCTCGATGATCGACACACGCTCCGCCATCTTCTCTCCCACACATCGGGTCTCGACGACTACCACGACGACGACGAGACCTGGTCGACCATGCTCGAGGCATGGGACGTGGTCCCGGTCTACCGCGCCCGTGGCCCCAAGGACCTCCTGCCATTGTTCAAGGACCTGCCCCCCATCGCCGACCCTGGGGAGTTCTCGTATTCCGACGCCAACTTCGTCCTCATCGGCCTGCTTATCGAGTGGATCACCGACAAGACCTTCGCCCAGGCAGCGACCGAGCAGGTGCTGGTCCCCGCCGGCATGGACGAGTCCGGGTTCTTCGAACTCGACCTCGAGCCCGACGACATGGCCACGGCATACCTGAGCAGCGACGAGCCCTCCCCGACCTGGCGCTCCAACGTCTATTCCGTCCCCGCCGGCGGCATGCCCGATGGCGGGCTCGTTGCGACGCCCACCGATGTCGACCGATTCATGACGAGTCTGAGATCCGGCAAATTGCTCGATTCGGACACCGTTTCCGAGATGCTGACGCCCCTCGCCCTGGAGCAGGGAGAAGTCGAGGGATACGGGTTGGGGATGGAGCTGGTGGTGGAGGATGGGGAGGTGGTCATCTATGGCCACGGTGGGGCACATCCGGGCGTCTCTGCGATGGCCTCCCACTACGTCGGTCCAGGGGTGACCGTCATCGTCTTGTGCAATCAGGATCGCGGGGCGTGGCCCGCGGCGAGCGAGGTGGCCAGGAAACTCGGTCTCGAGGATCCCCGGGAGTAGGAGTCGGCACCAACGCCGAAGTCGGGGCGTCAGCCTCCGGCCGTGATCACCCGAGAAGCCTCCCCGACGAAGGTCGCGATCGTTGGGAAGAATCCAATGACAACGGTGATCACGAGCGAAACCGCGAGGGCCAAACGCAACGATCCGGCCGGCGCCAGGGCCGCATCCGGCAAGAACTCTCCGGCGGCGTCGTCCAGCCACACCGACTTGACGACACGGGCGTAGTAATACAACGCAATCACCGAGTTGACCGCCGCGATCGCAGCGAGGACGATCGTCGCCGCCCCACCGGCGATGATGACCGAGCGGAACATCGCGAACTTGGCGAACCAACCGGCCAGGGGTGGGATGCCGGCCAGGCTGAAGAAGAAGACGGTCACCAGGACGCCGAGGCGTGGATCGGCCTGGGCGAGCCCGGCCCAGGCGCTGATCTCCCCCGATTGTGTCTTCCTCGCCCCCGCGATGACAACGGCGAAGGCGCCGAGGTTCATCACGGCGTAGATGACCAGGTAGATGACCGTGGCCGAGAACGCCTCTTTGAGATCGGACCCGCCCACCGCTGCAGCGGCGAAGGGGACCAACATGAACCCGGCCTGGGCGATGGACGAGTAGGCGAGGAGTCGGACGATGTTGGTCTGACGCAATGCGGCCAGGTTGCCGATCGTCATGGACAGCGCCGCCAGCAGCCACAGCGCCGGGCCCCAGATCTCGGTGACACCGGGAAGGGCCAGATACATGACCATGAGCATGCCGATGAATCCGGCCACCTTGGAATTGACCGAGAGATAGGCGGTCACCGGGGTGGGAGCGCCCTCATAGGTGTCGGGCGCCCAGAAGTGGAATGGCACCGCCGAGACCTTGAAGCCGAAACCCGCTATCACCAGCAGCACTGCAATGGTCAGTGCGGGCACGTCCGCCATCCCTGCGGTGGTAGCCGCCAGCCCGGCGAAGCTGACCTCACCGGTCAGCCCGTAGAGCAAGGACATCCCATAGAGGAGGAGCGCCGTGGACAGCACCCCGAGGATGAAGTACTTCATCGAGGCTTCGTTCGACTTGGCGTCTCCCTTCCTCCATCCGGCGAGGAGATAGAGCGGTCCGGTGGTCAGCTCGAGACCGATGAAGATGACTATGAGGTCGCGTGCCGATGCCATCACGAGAGAGCCGAGAATCGAAGCGAGCAGCAGGAAGTAGTACTCACCCTGGTAGTAGCGCTCCGACTCGATGTAGTGATGTGACATCAGCAGCACCAGGTAGGCGGCGACGATGAGGACCGCCTTGAGGGCAAGGGCAAAGCTGTCCACGACGTAGGAGCCGTCGAACATAGAGCGAGTCGCTCCGTCCGCAGCCAGAATCACGAGAGGCACCGCGGCCAGGGCGACACCGGCGACCGCAGCGGTCGCCGTCCAATACTTCATCGCCCTCGGCAGGACCAGGTCCAGTGTGAAGACCACCAGCATGGTGGCCACCACCGTCAACTCGGGGGCCAGGGCCAGATAGTCGATCTGATAGCTCATGTGAGCCCACCGCCGTCAGGCGAGAACCTGGTCGTCACGATCGGCTCGGGAGAAGTGGTCACCCGCCGGCTCCCAACGAAGCGACGATGTCGGAGTTGAGGACGGTGTTGACCAGTGAGCTGACCGAGTCGGTCGTCGCATGGAACACGATCTTGGGGAAGAACCCGATCACCACGATCAGCACGATCAATGGGACCCATGAGGTCAACTCGAAGCGATCGGCGTCGTGGAACTCGTGATTCGCCCATTCCTCTCCGGGCTCCCCCAGGTTCACTCGCTGGAGCATCCACAACATGTATCCGGCGGTGAGCACCGTCCCCACCGCGCCCAGGACCATCGAGGTCCTGAACACGCCCAGCGACAGCCCGGGGAGCGGGTTGTAGGAGCCGACGAGTGACATGAACTCACCCCAGAACCCGGCCAGACCGGGCAGGCCGAGGGATGCCATCGCGGTGAAGGCGAGGATCCCCCCCATGACCGGCATCAGCTTGATGTTCCCGCCGAGACGCGACATCTCACGGGTGTGATATCGATGCGACATCGAACCGGCCAGGAAGAAGAGGAGGCCGGTTATGAGACCGTGGGCCACCATCCCGATGATGGCGGCATTGATCCCGATATCAGTCATGGTGGCTATCCCCAGCATCACGAAGCCCATGTGACCCACCGACGAGAAGGCGATCAGGCGTTTCATGTCGCTCTGGGCGAGACAGGCCAGTGACCCGTAGATGATCCCTATGACGGCCAGGATGGCGATGGCCGGTGCCCAGCGCTGCGCCTCTTGGGGGAGGATGGGGAGTGAGATGCGGATGAAGCCGTAGGCGCCGAGCTTCAGCATGATCGCCGCCAACAGGACCGAGCCCACCGTTGGCGCCGCCGTGTGTGCGTCGGGCAGCCACGTGTGCAACGGCCACATCGGGACCTTGACGGCGAAGCCGAGGAACATGGCACCGAACACGAGGAAGGCGAAGGTCCCGCCGAATGCCCCTGCCGCCCCGAGTTGTGTGAGTTGTGGGATGTCGAACGTCCTCGGCCCGGAATTGCCCGACTCGAAGTAGAGGGCGAGGAATCCCAGGAGCATGAAGGCCGACCCGAACAGGGTGAACAGGAAGAACTTGATCGAGGCGTAGAGGCGGGTCTGCACCTCCTTGCTGAAGCCGGGGATCTTCCGGGGGGTTCGGTCACCCCAGATCCCGATCATGAAGTACATCGGGAGCAGGACGACCTCGAAGAAGATGAAGAACAAGACCAGGTCGAGCGCCACGAAAGTCCCGTTCATCCCGGTGGCCAGGATCAGCATCAGGATGAGGAAGGCCTTTGGGTTTTTCGGCTCCTCCCAGTGGTTCCAGCTGTAGATCACGGCGAGCACCACCACGAAGGTGGACAGGACGAGCATGGGCAGGCTGATCCCGTCGATGCCGACGTGATAGTTGGCATTGATGGCGCCGATCCACGACTGGTTTACCTCGAACTGATACTGGTTGTAGGTCCCGGCACCGAAGTCGAACTGGAAGATGACGACGATGGAGAGGATGAACGCCGCCAGGGTCACCGCCAGCGCCGTGGTCTTGAGGGCGTCTTCCCTCTCCTTGGGCATCAGCCCCAAGAGAAGGGCCCCGGCGAGGGGCAGGAACACGATCAGTGTCAGACCCCAGGTTTCCAACCATTCCATTGCTCTCAGCCTCTCCTATATGACGAAGACGAACAGGACGATCAATACCAGTGCGCCACCCACGAATGAGGCGGCGTATTGCTGCACCCGCCCGGTCTGCAACTTGCGCAGAGCCGCGCCGGCGCCGTCGGCTGCCGCCGACAAACCATTGAAGAACCCGTCGATGCCCCTCTGATCGACGATTCCATAGATGAAGGACCCGAGACCCTTGATCAGCATCGCCACGCCGTTGACGATCGCGTCGATGATGTACGTGTTGGTCCAGTTGACGAAACGCGCCACCGGACCCATGGTCGCCGCCACCAACCCGTCGGCGACGTCGTCCATGTAGTACTTCCGGCGAAGCAACGGATAGAGGACCGGGATCTCGAAGCTGTCCCGCTCCTTCTGGGTCTTCCGATCCTTGGAGTAGATCAACCACCCGGCGACGAGACCGCCGAATGCGGCAATCAGCCCGATCGCCGCCAGACCCCAATTGATGGCTTCGGCGTGATGATCGCCCATGGGCACCGCCCTGACCGCCAGCCACTCGGTGAAGTTGCCGATCCCCGGGATCTCCACACCGGGGATGTTGAAGAGGCCAAACAGGATCGAAGGTATGGCCAGGGCCACCAGTGGACCGGTCATCACCCTCGGTGACTCGTGTGGATGGCCGTGACCCTTGTATTCGCCGTGAAAGGTGAGGGCTATGGCACGGGCCATGTAGAAGGCGGTCACGAAGGCGCCGGCGATGGCAATCCACATGACAGCCGTGTAACCGTTGTCACCCACCGTGGCGAGGATTTCGTCCTTCGACCAGAACCCGGCAAAGGGGATGATCCCGGCCAGAGCCAGCGATCCTGCGACGAAGGTCCAGTAGGTCGTCGGCATGTACTTCCGCAGCCCACCCATGTCACTCATGTTGTTGGAGTGCACGGCGTGGATCACCGAACCAGCCCCGAGGAAGAGCAAAGCCTTGAAGAAGGCGTGTGTGAACAGATGGAACAGCCCCGCGGTGTATCCGCCCGCCGCGACCGCAGTCATCATGTATCCCAGCTGGGAGACGGTGGAATAGGCGAGGACCTTCTTGATGTCGTCTGCGGTCAGGGCGAGCAGACCGAGCGCGAACAGGGTTATCGCACCGATCGCAATCATCACCGGGCGGGCCGACTGGGCCATGTTCTGGAAGAGGGGGAAAGTCCGGGCCATCAGATAGATGCCGGCGGTGACCATGGTGGCGGCATGCATCAGAGCGGAGACCGGTGTTGGGCCGGCCATGGCGTCCGGGAGCCAGATGTGGAGTGGGAACTGGGCGCTCTTGCCCATCGCTCCGAAGAAGAGCAATGCACCTCCGACCACCGCCACCGCCGAGAGCGCCTGCACTCCGGTCACCGCCGCCTGGTTCAAGGTGGCAAAGTCGAACGACCCGACCGAGACGCCCAGGATGATCGTGCCCAGGATCAGGCCGACGTCCGCCACCTTGTTGGTCATGAACGCCTTGTTGCCTGCCCGTACGTTGTCCAGATCCTCCCAGTAGAACCCGATCAGGAGGTAGGAGGCGAGACCGACGCCCTCCCAACCGATGATCATCTGGATCAGGTTGGGTGCTCCCACCAGGATCAGCATCGACCCGGCGAATAGCGAGAAGGCGGCGAAGAACCACTCGACGCGAACGTCACCGTGCATGTAACCAACCGCGTATATGAAGACGAACAGGCCCACCACGGAGACCAGGAAGTACATCATGATGGAGAGACCGTCGACCACCCACCCCAACTCGAAGACCAGCCCGCTCCCGATCCGGGCTATCTCGAACGTGGTGGTGGAGAGGACCCCTTCGGTCATGTTCGTCAGGAACAGGATCAGTGCCCAGAGTGAGTTGATGGCGAGGGCCCCGATGGCGAGCTCGGCCCCGTGATAGCGGAGCTTCTTGCCGAAGGCCAGGATCAGGAGGAAGGCGACCAGTGGCAGGACGAGCATGATCCCGGCAGTGTCCGCCCAAAAGCCACCATTACCCGCATGGGCGGTGTGGGCTGTTTCCTGGGCGAGGATCCACATTTCGCTCACCACCTCATCAGATCGAGGTCGTTGACATTGGCCGACTTCCGGTTGCGGAAGATCATCAGGACTATGGCCAGCCCTATCCCAACCTCGGCTGCGGCAACGGTGATCACGAAGATGGCGAACACCTGACCGATGGCCTGATTGGAGCGAAGTGTCGCCTCGAAGGCGACGAGGTTGATGTTGACCGCATTGAGCATCAGCTCCACGGACAGCAAGATGAGGACGATGTTGCGGCGAACCAGCAAGCCGTATATGCCCAGGGAGAAGAGGGCTGCGGCAAGCACGAGGAATTGATTCACCACCATCAGACCGACATCCTCTCTTCTTCCTCGGCCGGGCTGAGGTCGCGTCTGGCGATGGTTATCCCGCCGATCAATGCTGCCAGCAGCACGAACGACACCACTTCGAAGGGGATCACGAACCGTCCCAGGAGTGACTCGCCAATCACCTCGGTCGACGTCGCCTGCCCCGCATCGACTACGACGGTGGCTCCAAATGCATCGATCGACCCCCACGAGAGGGCGATGAAGGTGGCCACGGAGAGAAACGCCGGCCATGCCTTCTTGTCTGAATCGAGACCCTCGTCGAGACCGGTCGGAGCTCGGGTGATCATGATCCCGAAGAGGAACAGGACGATCACCGCCCCGATGTAGACCAGGACCAGGACCCAGGCGACGAACTCGGCGGAGAGCATCAGGAACAGGCCGGCGGTGCCGGCCAGGGTTGCCACCAGGAACAGGGCGGAATGCACCACGTTGGGAGACGTCACGACCCGTATGGCGGAGATCAGGACGACGAAACCGATCACCAGGAACACCCAATTGGTCGGCTCCGACAGCCAGTCAACGAAGGTCATGACGCCACCTCACGGTGGACGCGGCGGAAGCACCGGCCGACCGGCGTCTGTTCGCCCCGAAGAAGCCCATCAGAACGAACTCCGACTCTCAGACAAACCGGCCCACCTGAGGGGCGAAGTCGGCCGGCAGTCGAAACAGCACTCATTTCTCGAGTGCCGGTGCTTCGGGGACCGTCTTCAGCCAATCCTGGAGACGATCCATGTCATGGAGCATCGCTCCCATCTTGGTTTCGGAGTATTCGTACTCCGGGGACCAGAACAAGGCGTCGAAGGGGCACACCTCGACACAGATCCCGCAATACATGCACAGGGCGTAGTCGATGTCGAAGCGGTCGAGCTCGGAGCGCACCTTGATCCGGCCACCCGGCTGGGCCGGCACCTGCTCCTCCTTGTGACCCTCGATGTATATGCACCAGTCGGGACAGTTGCGGGCACAGAGCATGCAGACGGTGCACGCCTCCTGGTCGAGGGCGATCACACCCCGGGCCCGCGGCACCGGTTGCTCTTTGACCTTGGGATAGTTGACCGTCGCCAGATGGGAGCCGGGCAAGAAGATGGTCTTGAACATCGTGGAGATGGTCACCCAGAGGCCCTTGAGCATGCCCAGGCCGGGGAAAGTGCGATCCGCCATCAGAGCCACACCTTCAGCACGCCCGTGATCAGGATGTTCGCCAGCGAGATGGGGATGAGCCACTTCCAGGCGAGACTCTGCAGTTGGTCCTCACGAAAACGTGGGAATGTCCAACGGAACCAGATGATGGCGAAGACCAGGATGAAGACCTTGGCGATCAGGATGATCGGACCGACGATGGTCAGGGTGTCCTCGGGTATCCCCGGGAGCCAGTAACCACCCAGGAACAAGGTGGCCGCGATGGCCGACATGGTGAACATGTTGGCGAACTCGGCCAGGAAGAAGAACAAGAAACGAAAACCCGAATACTCGGTTAGATAGCCCATCACCAACTCGGATTCGGCGATGGGCATGTCGAAGGGGGTGCGTGTCAACTCCGCCAGTGCGGCGATCATGAAGACGGCGAATCCGAGGAACTGGACCACGATGAACGGATAGCCGGCCGCGATCTGGGCCTCGACGATCCCACTCATGCTCATCGTGCCGGCCATGATCACCGAGCCGACGACCGCCAGGACGAGTGGCAGCTCGTATGCGATCAGCTGACCTGCGGCACGCAAGCCACCCATGAGCGAGTATTTGTTGGCGGAGGACCAGCCCGCCATCAGCACGCCGATCGTGCTCAACGACGAGATGGCCAGGGCGTAGAAGATCCCCACCGACAGGTCCCTGAAGATCAATCCGGGGCCGAACGGGATCACCACGAAGAGGGCGACCGTGGAGACCAGGACGAGCATCGGCGCCACCTTGAAGGCGGGACGGTCGGCGTCGGCCGGGATCAGGTCTTCCTTCTGGAAGAACTTGACCCCGTCTGCGATCAGCTGGGCCCAGCCCCAGCGGCCACCGGCGAAATAGGGGCCGACCCTCGCCTGCATCTTCGCCGACAGCTTGAGCTCGGCGAACCCGATGACCAGGCCGATGACCGGGATGAGCAGCGCAACGAGAAGAACCTTCCCGGCGAGGGAAACCCAGAAGTTGGCAAAGAGATCCGTGAGGAATTCCATCAACCCATCTACCTATCCACGTCTCCGAGGACGAAGTCGAGACTGCCCATGATGGCGATGATGTCGGGGACGAGGACTCCCTCGAGGATCCAGGGGAGGATCGAGATGTTGGAGAAGCTGGCCGATCGGATCTTGAGACGATAAGGGCCCTGTCCACCGTCGGAGATCAGGTAGTAGCCCATCTCCCCCTTCGGGTTCTCGGCCCTCACGTATGTCTCCCCCTTCGGCACCTTGATCACCTTGGGGACCTTGGCCTGGAGGGGACCACTCGGGATGCTGTCGACTGCCTGTTGGATGATGTGGACCGACTGTCGTATCTCCTCGAGCCGCACATGCCACCGATCCCAACAGTCGCCGTTCTCCCCGGTCGGGATCTCGAAGTCGAATCTTTCGTAGGGGAGATAGTCCTCGGCCTTGCGCAGGTCGAACTGCACTCCGGATGCCCTCAGGTTGGGGCCGGACACCCCGAAGGAAACGGCAACGTCTGGCGGCAACACACCGATTCCCTTGGTGCGGGCCAGGATTATCTCGTTCCCGGCGACCAGATCCTCGATCTCGTCACAGATACCGAGCACCTTGTCCATGGCGTCGCGGGTCTCGGCGAGAAACCCGGCCGGAAGGTCCTGGATCTGCTTGCGGGTGTTGGACCCCGAGCCGTAGGCGGGCTTGACGCCACCGATCCTGTTGAAATTCGGGTGAAAGCGCCCACCGGTGACACCCTCCAGGAGGTCGAGAACCCGCTCTCTCTCCCGAAGGGCGAAGAACAGCGGCGTGGCCGCTCCCAATTCGAGGGGATAAGAGGCCATGAAGACGAGGTGAGACGAGATTCGGGCCATCTCGGTGAGAATCAGCCGTATGTATTGGGCCCTCTCGGGCACTTCCAACTCCATCAGCTTCTCGGCGGCCACGATGAAGGGGACCTCGTTTGCGTAGCCGGAGACCCAGTCGATGCGGTTGACCAGGGTGGTGATCTGTGGGTAGGTCCTCACCTCGGAGAGCTTCTCGTAGCCACGATGCATGTACCCGATCACGGGCGCGATGTCATAGGCGCGCTCGCCATCGACCCGAGCGACGAGACGAAGCACTCCGTGTGTCGAAGGGTGCTGAGGCCCGATGTTCAGCGTCATGTCCTCGGTTTCCAGCTCGACGGAGACCGAGGCCTCGGCGAGGTGACGAACCAGATCCTGCTCCATCACCATCTCATGCCTCCGGGTTCACTTCCGAAGGGGCGTCACTCTCGGGCATGGCCTCGACGTCGACCGTGCCCGGCCACGGCTTCACTTCGCGGCTGAGGAGGGGGTAGCTCTTGCGAAGAGGGTGGCCGATGAAGCCGTCGGTGAGGTAGAGATGACTGAGATTGGGGTGACCATTGAAGACGATCCCGAACATCTCGGCCGCCTCTCGCTCGTGCCAATCGGCGCCCGAGAAGACACCAATCAGACTGTCCACGGTCGGATTCTCGGTCGCCAGGTCGGTGGAGAAGGTGACCCGGGCGCCGGTGCTCACGTCTGCGACGGTCGCCAGGAGCTCGATCCGCTCGACGACGTCCTCGCCGCCCGGTGGGTCGCCGACGGCAACGTCCGACGTCCAGTCGACCGCGGACAACCACGAGAAGAAGACCATCCCCCTGTCGCGCGCCGTGAGTAGGGAGCTCACCCACTGATCACTGGGCACACGGATCTTTATCGTCCCGAAAGCGACCTCGGCCTCGCCACCAACGGCAGCCGCCATCTCATCGGCGGGGCCTTGAAGCGGATCGACGGCGCTCTCGGTCTCAGACGGGCTCGAGGTCACGCTGGTTCCACTTCTCTTTGATGTCTTCGCCCTGGATCTTCTTCTGCAACAGCACGATCCCGTCCATCAGCGCCTCGGGCCGCGGCGGGCAGCCGGGTACGTACACATCGACCGGGATCACCTGGTCGACGCCCTTGGTGACCGAGTACGAATCCCAATAAGGGCCTCCACAGTTGGCACACGAACCCATCGAGATCACATATTTGGGATCCGGCATCTGGTCATAGAGACGACGGATCGCCGGAGCCATCTTGTCGGTCACGGTCCCGGCCACCACCATCAGATCTGCCTGACGGGGCGAAGCGGGAAGCGGGATGATCCCGAACCGCATGAAGTCGTACCGCGGCCCCGATGCCGCCATCAGCTCGATCGCACAACAGGCGAGCCCGAACTGAAAGAGCCACAGCGAATACTTCCGGGACCAATTCAGAAGCCAGCTCACGGGCTTCGGGGCCCCGAACTTCTGGACTACTCCCACCTGAGCACTCCCTTGCGGACGGCGTAGACCAGCCCCAAGATCAGGACGACGATGAACACGGCCATCTCGACCACACCGAACCAGGCCAGACGTTCGACCAGGATCGCCCATGGGAAGATGAACACCGCCTCGACATCGAAGATGACGAACAAGAGGCCGTACACGTAGTAGCGGACATATGTCTGGCTCCAGCCGGATCCGACCGGATCGACACCACACTCGTACGTCATTTGCTTGGTCGCCGACGGGTTCGTCGGTCTCAACACGGTGGCGATCCCGAGCATCACCATGACCAAGACGCCGCCTAGAGCGGCGAACGCGCCAACCGTCAGATAGCTCTCGAAGTATTGGCTCATGCGTGCTCAGCTAGAGGAATGGCCACCGTTTGCGAGTATACGCATAGGGTCTTTCTCGTCGAAGTCGCGCCAGGCACGCAGCTCAAGGCCCCGATTGCCTCACCCGGGGCACCATCGTCATACTGATCGAAGTGGCGGTTGCATCAGGTCGGGTCGGAAACAGTCTCTCGAATCTCATCTCTGAGATCGAGCAGCGCCTCACCGGCTCCGCCCCATCGCGGGGGCTGAGGGCCGACCTGGCTTCGAGTCTTCCCGACGCCTCCACCTACGTGATCGTCCTGTTCGATGGTCTCGGGATGGCTCAACTCACTCACCCCGCCGCCGGGTCGATGCGCCGGTCGCTGGTCGGGCCCCTGACCGCACCGTTCCCGACGACGACCCCGGTTTCGCTCGCCACGGTCGCTTCCGGCCTCGAACCGGGTCTTCACGGGCTCGTGGCTCATCTGTTGTGGATCCCGGAGCTGGAGACGGTGGTCAACACGCTGAAGTGGGTAGATCTGGCAGGACGGCCGGTGGCCCACGACTATGCATCGATGCTCCCCCAACCCAATGTGTGGGAGCGACTGCGCAGATCCGGGGTCGAGCCCATCACGGTGCAGCCCGGGGCATTCATGGGGAGCCCGCTCTCGAGACTGCTCTATCGGGGTGCCCGATTCGAGCCATCTTGGAACGACAGCGACCTCGTCGACGCCACTCTTCAGTTGGCCTCTGAGCCAAGACGACTCATTTTCACCTACATCTGGCAGGTTGACTTCGCCGGCCATGTATCGGGGCTCGAATCCCCCCAGTTCGACGATGCGATGAAGATGGCCAATCAGGTCTGGGAGGACCTCGCGACGAGGCTGCCGCCGGATGCCGCTCTGATCGGAACGGCTGATCACGGGCTGACCGAATACGCCGAAGACGACAAGGTCATCCTTCGTGGAGAGCCGTGGGACCGGATTCGCTTCGGAGGCGATCCACGGGGAGTCCACCTCTGGGGCGATGTCGAGCTGGCCCGTGACCTGGCCGAGCTGACCGGGGGAACACTGGTGGATCCGGAGTCGGTGTTCGAGCCGATCACCGATGTGGCCCGACGAAGGCTGGGTGACCAATTGCTGTTGGCCCCACCCGGACGCGTACTGCTCCCGCCCGGGTTCGACAAGCGACTGCGTTGCTATCACGGTGGGCTCGATCCTGCCGAGTCGGAGATCCCGCTCCTGGTCGGCTGAGCCTTGCGTGTCATACCGGACCGGACCCACGAAGCGGCGCATGGCCACGGGGGCGAGATCGGCGAGATCGGTTTACTGGCGGAGACCTGGTGGTATCGGATGGCACAGGAAACACACCGGAGACACACACGTGAGGATCACCACCTTTGCCGGCTTGGGAGCCGGTGCGCTCCTCGTCTATTTCGCCGACGCGAAGAGCGGGAGGGAGCGTCGTCGTCGCCTGTTCCTCAGGGCACGGGAGATGGCACGACCCATCAGCGCGGCCCTGACCGAAGCCACGCGGCACGAACCGGAAATCACCATCGACCTGGGATTGGGGGCCGAAGTGGTCAGAGGGACGGTATGGGCGCCTTCGCATCGCGGCTTCACTAGGACACTTCGCCAGGCATACATCGTTGAGCGCCGTAGCGCCCACACGCCGGCAAATACCCGGTAGAGACACCACCTCGATCCCCACCCCCGGCACGGGTTCTAGCCTTCGGCCCGATGGACGTAGCACTGGGTCTGGTGGCAGCGCTGGCAGCGACCGTCTTTGCCGGCGACCTCTGGGCCAACTATCGGAGGCGCCCGAGGCCCCACATCGCCGGATACGGGACAGGCATGACGATGTTCGCCATCGCCACTTGGGCGTTCTTCCTCGGCCTCACGATCGGCTGGACCGGCCCGATGTACCGCACGTTCTATCTCTTTGGGGCCATCCTCAACATCCCGTTTCTCGCCCTTGGATCCATGTTTCTCGTGGTCGGCCGCCGATCCGGTCATGTGATGGCCATTGCCCTCGGCGCCCTCACCGCCATCTCCGCCACCCTGACCGCAACCGTCCCGTTTGCCAACCCACTACCGGAGACCGGTGTCGCCCATGACGTGTTTGCCTCCGGCTTCGGCCCCCGGCTCTTCGCCATCATCGGCGGAGCCACCGGGGCCACCATCCTGATCGTGCTCTCCTTGGTGTCGATCTTTCGCTTCTGGCGTAAGAACCGAAGGATCGTTTGGGGCAATCTCCTCATACTGGCCGGGACCTTTGCTGCAGCTTCGGGTGGCACGGGCCTGGCCATAGGTGAGAGCAGCGCCTTTGCCATCTCGTTGCTCCTGGCAGTGACCCTCATCTGGGCCGGTTATCGGGTGGCGTCGGGGGCACGGGGCCCCGTCCCCTCAACCCCCGATGTAGCTCATCTCGACGCGAGAGCCGATGGTCACGGTTTGTGACGACCTGATCTCCGAGTAGCGGTCGTCTCTGGCCGACCACACCCGGTCGATGATCGGCCCGACATCGTTTCCCGATCGGATCTCGTGCCGGAGATCGGTGCCGGAGGCGGCAAACAGGCAGGTGTAGAGCATCCCCTCCGCCGACAGGCGCGCCCTGGTGCACGACCCGCAGAATGGTTTGGTCACCGAGGCGATGACGCCGACCTCACCCTGCCCGTCGCGATATCGGAAGCGATTGGCCACCTCACCGGGATAGTTGGGTGGGACCGGGTCGAGGGGATACTCGGCAGCGATGGCCGAGACCATCTCCTCGGCGGGGACCACGTCGTCGAGACGCCAGCCGTTGGTCGTGCCCACGTCCATGTACTCGATGAACCGAACGATGTGACCGGTGCCGCGAAAGTGACGGGCCATATCGAGGACCGCATGCTCGTTGACTCCCCTCTTGATCACGGCATTCACCTTGATCGGGCCCAAACCCGCCTCCGCCGCTGCCTCGATTCCCTCCAGGACGGAAGCCACCGGGAACCCGACGTCGTTCATCCGCTGGAAAGTCGGATCGTCGAGAGCGTCGAGGCTCACGGTGACTCTGTGGAGCCCGGCGGATGCCAACACCCTTGCCTTTCGGACCAGGAGCGAGGCATTGGTGGTGAGGGTCAGGTCTTCCACGCCGTCGATGGCGCTGAGCGAGCCGATCAGCTTCTCCAGGTCTCTTCGCAGCAAAGGCTCGCCACCGGTGATCCGGACTTTCTCCACCCCGCGTGCGGTGAACAAACCCACCAAAACGGTGATCTCCTCGAAGGACAAGAGCTGCTCCCGGGGGAGGAACTCGTGATCCTTCCCGAACAGCTCCTTCGGCATGCAGTACGTGCAGCGGAAGTTGCATCGATCGGTGACCGAGATCCGCAGGTCGCGTACCGGCCTGTCCAGCCGGTCGAGAAGTGGCGTCATCGACACCACAGTATTTGCCGCCGGGGGAAATGTCAGTGCCGGATCAAGAAGCGTCTCTCGATTGGCTCAACATCCATCCACCCATCCCGATCGGAAGGGCGAGCACGGGTGCAAGAAAACCGACCCACGGCAGCAACCAGACAACGCCGAGCAGGGCCGATCCCAGGACGATCGAACCGTACAGCCCCAATCTCGAGCGTATCGCCTTGCCCAGTGCCATCGAGGCAGGCACCCCGGCCAGGAGTGAGAGGACGAGAACGATCCCCGAGAGAGCCAGGACGAGCGGGACGAAGATCGCCAGCAGAGGCAGACTCGCGGTTGCCGGCGCCAGACCGAGGGCGAGAGCGGCCACACCGGTGACGACCACCGGCGAAAGCATCACGAGCGCCCCGTAGCCCAAGGCGCGGAGAGGCTGGGCGATGACCCGTTCCCCGGCCCGTCGGGTTCGCTCCGGCCAGCCCCAGGCGATGAGCAGGGCTGTGACCGTGAGACCCAGAACCACCAATATTCGCGTGAGGACCCCGAGCGCCCGGACTCGGATGTTCGGTGGAAGTGGCTCTTTGTGTACCACCACCCCGCCCACGTCCACCTGGTCCAGCCCGATGGCATCGGCCTTCGACCTGAAACCGAGGTCGCCACCGACTTGAAGTGGCCCGGTCACGGTCAGCTGATCGATGGTGATATCGACATTGCCGCCGATCGAGCCTTCGATGTCCGTGTTGCGCTGGGTCCCTTTGAGATCTCCTCCGATCTGGCCGGAGGCGGTGAGGGTCAATGCCCAGCAGACGACGTCGCCACCGATGTCACTGCCCGGCCCCAGTTCGCTGCTCCACGAGGCGCCAACGGCGTCATCGCCGACGGAACCGGTCAAGCTGGCGTGATTCGCCGAATAGCGCAGAGAGCCGCCGACGACGCCGGAGACGGTTACAGAGGGAGCGACGGCGATGACATTCCCCGTGACCTCCCCGGTGATCAGCACCTCCTCGGCGGCGAAGGCGATCAGATCGCCGTCCACCGTTCCCTCGATGATCACCCTGACACCCGCCGCATACAGGTCTCCCGGGCTGGTGTCACCTTCCCGGATTATCACCAGCTCGGACGAGGCGGTCTCGGCGGCGCGAGCCGTGCCTGTGAGCCCGAGGAGGAAGAAGCCCGTGAGAGCTATGACGGCGACGAGGCTATAGCGGGAGTGCATTTGCTGCCAGATGGAGAAGCGACGTTGGGAAGATTCCCCAAAGAATCGTCGTCCCGACAGCTATTGCCAACACCCAGCCTGCGGCGCCGACCGCGACCACGGTGTCATCGCTCCCCTCGTCCATGTACATGAGGACGATCACCCGGATGTAGAAGGCGAATGCGATGACCGAGGCGAGGACGGCGACGATCACCAGCCACTCAAAGCCCATGGCCCAGGCATTCGAGAAGACGCCGAATTTGGCGATGAACCCAGAGGTGAGTGGGAGGCCACCCATGCCGAGCAACAGGACCGTGAACGCTCCGGCGAGCAATGGGCTTCTCTTCGAGAGACCACGGTATGCGTCCAACGCCGATCCCGCCGAGCCGGGACCACTGACGACGGCCACGACTGCAAATGCCCCAACGAGTTGGATCGCATAGACCGCCAGATAGAAGAGAACGGCATCGGTCGATCCGCCGACCACACCGGTCAATATGAAACCGGCATGGGCCACCCCGGAGTAGGCGAGCATCCGCCTCAAGTCCCCTTGCACCAGTGCCAGAACCGATCCGAGCAGCATCGACAGCGCCGAGATGCCGGCCACGACTGGAAGCCAACTCAGGTCGAGGTCGCCCAGGGCGGTGAGGAGGATCCGGGTTATCGCCGCGAATCCGGCCACCTTCGCAACCGCGGCCATGTAGCCCACCAGGCCGGCGGGGGCACCTTGGTATACGTCTGGCGCCCAGGAGTGAAACGGTGCGGCCGAGACTTTGAAACCCAGACCGGCGACGACAAGGCCCGTGCCAATCAGGATCACAGCGGGGCTGGTGAGCACGAAGTCGCCCAGGTACTGCCTGATCTCGATGATCTCGAATTGGCGAGTTCCGGCGTAGATGAGGGCGACACCGTATATGAACACCGCAGAGGCGAAAGATCCGAGGAGGAAGTATTTGATGGCCGCCTCGTCCGACTCCGACCTGTCGCGATCGAGCCCGGCGAGAACATAGAGCGAGATCGAGCCGACCTCCAGACCGAGGAACATCATGACCAGGTTGTTCGACGCCACCATCAACGAGAATCCCGACGTCGCGAGCAATACCAGCGCGATTGCCTCAGCTCCGCGTCTACCCAGGGAGTCGATGAATCGCCAGCCTGCGACTAGGCCGAGCGCGGCGATCAGCAGCAGGGCCAGCCTGGCGAACACGGCAAATCCATCCATCGAGATCATCCCGGAGAAGGCGAGGAGAGACATCGGATCGCCCGCCGCCACGGCATCGGCCGCCTGGACCCACTGCGCTACTGCCAGACCCGACGCCACGACCAGGGCGAAGCCGGTGACCATCCCGAGGACTCGGGTAGTCGGCTTCCACTGGACATCGACGAGGAGGACCAGGGCAGCCCCGAGGGCAAGGGCCAGATCGGGGGCGATGGCGATCCAGGAGATCTCGGGTGGCGTGATCATTGATCCTCACCGGCCACATACACGTCGGAGAGTCGGCCCGGGTAGGGCACGACGTAGCTGGTTTGACTCTCGATCCTGGTCAGCACGGCCTCGGTCGAAGGTGTGATCTTGTCGAGGAGCACCTTGGGATAGAGCCCGATCACGAGGATCAGGACGGCGATGGGTGCCAGGAGTGCGATCTCCCGCGGCGCCAGGTCCTTGAGAACCCGGTTCTCCTCCTTGTCGGGCACACCTGTGAATACCCTTTCGTACGCCCAGAGCAGGTAGATCGCCGCCAGCACGACGCCGAATGCGGCGACCACCGCCAGCGCGGGCAGAGACGGGTAGCTGCCGATCAGGACGAGGAACTCTCCGACGAACCCGTTCAAGCCTGGCAGCCCGATGGAGGCGAATGCCATGAAGAGGAAGAATCCGGCATACATCGGCATCGTCTTCTGAAGCCCGCCGAAGTCGGCGATCTTCTTGGTGTGACGACGGTCATAGATCATCCCGACCAACAGGAAGAGGGCACCCGTCGTCAGACCGTGATTCACGTTTTGGATCACGGCTCCCTGCAGCGACCCCGACGTCAGGGCGAACGTTCCGAGGACGATGAAGCCCAGATGGCTGACCGATGAGTATGCGACGAGCTTCTTGAGATCGGGTTGCACGATTGCCACCACGGCCCCATACACGATGCCGATCACGGCCAGTGTGGCCATGATCGGGATGGCATCCACCGCCGCATTCGGGAAAAGAGCGAGGTTGAACCGAAGCAATCCGTAGGTCCCCAGCTTCAAGAGGACGGCGGCCAGCAAGACGGAGCCGGCAGTCGGGGCTTCCACGTGGGCGTCGGGCAGCCAGGTGTGAAACGGGAACAGCGGGACCTTGATGGCAAAGGCCAGGGCAAAGGCGGCGAACAGCCAGTTCTGGGCGCCCGAGGACAGATCGAGGTTCACCAGGTCGGTGAGGGCGAAGGAGGATGCGCCGAACTGCGAGGTGTGGAGGACCGCCAGGGCAATGATCCCGGCCAGCATCAGAGCCGAGCCGAAGGCCGTGTAGATGAAGAACTTCACCGCTGCATAGATCCGACGCTCACCACCCCATATCCCGATGATGAAGTACATGGGGACCAGGATCGCCTCGAAGAAGACGAAGAAGAGGAACAGGTCCAGAGCGAGGAAGGCACCGATGAGACCGGCCTCGAGGAGCAATGTGAAGATGACGAATTCCTTGACCCGGGTGGTGATTGCGGTGGAGGCGGCGAGGGCCAGAGGGACCAGGAAGGCGGTCAGGACCACCATGGGAAGTGAGATGCCGTCCACCCCCAGGTACCAGCTGATCCCCCATGGCTGATACCAGACGGCCCGCTCCACGAACTGATAACCGGCGGCCGGCTCGAAGACCCAGAACAGATATCCGGCCAGGGCCAGGGGCATGACGGAGAGGGCGATCCCCAGGGGCAGATGAAGCTCCTTGCGACGGTTGGGGACGACTGCCACCACCATTGCCCCCACCACCGGCAACAAAACCAACCAGGTCAACATGTGGAGAACCTCGATACGCGGCGGAAGCCCCGGCCGACCGGCGTCTGTTCGACCCGAGGTGGTCCGAGGCGCAAACGGACACCAACGGAAGAGAGCATGGTCCCGAGGGGCGAAGTCGGCCGGCAAACAAGCCTCAGCATGGGGAGGACCTCGTCGGCCGGCAAACAGACCTCTTCAAGCCCGCGTCTCTCATCCGCCCACCGCCACGAGCCAGACGATGACCACCAGGGCACCGCCGAGGAAGAGCACGCCGTAGTTGCGGACGAACCCGGTCTGCAGGGGGCGGGCCCACTCTCCGAGGTTGCGGACGATTCGGCCCACGCCATTCACCGCACCATCGATGACGGGCAGGTCCAATCCGAAAGCCGCCAGTTCGGCCGTTCTCTTGCCAGGAGCGACCAGCGCTGCCCCGTAGAAGTCGTCTACCCGGTAGGCCTGCTCCCAGGTCCCCCACAACGGCTCCAACCCTGCTTCGAAGTCTCGCCATTTCTCGATCGGTCGGCGATAGGCGAGATATCCCGCCGTCACCCCGAGCACTCCGGCCAGGACGGACAAACCCGCCAGGAGCAGGAACATGCCCCATCCCTCCGGTGGTGCCTGCATCGTGATCTGTGCGAAGCTCGGCTCGAGAAAGTGCTCCAGGGTCGTCCGAAACGGGGTGTTGACGAGACCCCCGACCACCGACAGGCCGGCCAATGCGATCAAAGGGATGGTCATCACCCTCGGTGACTCATGGGGATGGGCTTCGGCGTCCCATCTGGGCTCGCCGAGGAACACGAGCACCCATTGACGGGTCATGTAGAAGGCGGTCATCAGCGCGGTTATCAACCCGATGACCCAGAGGACCGAGAACCAGCCTCCCCGTTCGAATGCGCTGCCCAGGATCTCGTCCTTCGACCAGAAGCCGGCGAGGGGTGGGATCCCGGATATGGCCAGTGTGGCGATGCCCATGGTCACCGCGGTGATGGGCATCTTCCGGAACAGGCCGCCCATCTTGTGCATGTCCTGCTCGTCGCTCATCGCATGGATCACCGATCCGGCACCGAGGAAGAGCAGCGCCTTGAAGAACGCATGGGTCATCAGGTGGAAGACGCCGGCAACGTAGGCAGTGGCTCCGACGGCCAGGAACATGTACCCGAGTTGGGAGATGGTCGAGTAGGCGAGGACCTTCTTGATATCCCTTTGGGCCATGGCGATCGACGCCGCCCACAGTGCCGTCAACGCGCCGATCGTGGCAACGACGGTCGAGGCGACCGGTGCCAGCTCGTAGATCGCCGCCGACCGGGCGATCACGTAGACGCCGGCCGTGACCATCGTGGCGGCGTGTATCAGGGCCGAGACCGGCGTCGGGCCTTCCATCGCGTCGGGGAGCCATACGTAGAGCGGGATCTGTGCCGACTTGCCAGCAGCGCCCACCAGGAGCAGAAGGCCTATGGCGGTGGCGACCCCGGTGTTGAGCTCGGCTCCGGCGCGCTCGAAGACGCCGGTGAAGCCGAGGGTCCCGAAGGTGGCGAAGATCAGCATGAGGGCGACCATGAACCCGAAGTCGCCGATGCGGTTGACCACGAACGCCTTCTTGGCCGCTGCCGCCGCGGTGGTGCGGTTGAACCAGAATCCGATCAGCAGATAGGAGCAGAGCCCCACCAGTTCCCATCCGAGGAACAACATGGCGTAGTTGCCGGCCAGCACCAAAGTCAGCATCGATGCGGCAAAGAGGTTCAGGTCGGCGAAGAAGCGGTGGAATCTCCCATCGCCATGCATGTATCCGATGGCAAAAACGTGAATCAGCGTGCCGACACCGGTGACGACCAACGCCATGACGGCGGCGAGCGGATCCCACTGGATCTCGAGATTGGCGCCGATCCCCGGCATCCACTCCCAGAGTGTGATGAGGTGTGATTCTTCACCGCCCTGGATGAAGGGGACGGCAGCGAGGAGAGCGATCACGAAAGCTCCACCTATCGCCGCCGAGGCCACCCAACCGCTCCATGGCTCCTTGAGATAACGCCCGAGGAAATGAAGGCCCACCGCCCCCGCCAACGGCAGGGCGATGACCAGCCACACCAGACCACTCATGACTCACCACCACCTGGAAACGAGGCGGCAGCCCCGGCCGACCGGCGTCTGTTCGACCCGAGGTGGCCCAAGACGTAAACAGAATCCGAAGGAAATGAGAATCGTCCCGAGGGTCGAAGTCGGCCGGCAATCATGTCAGCCTTTCAGCTCGGATAGCTCATCCACCGAAGCCGTGGAGCGTCTCCTGAAGATGGCGACGATGATGGCGAGCCCGACCACGACTTCGGCGGCCGCCACCACCAGGATGAAGAACACGGCGACCTGGCCATTCATGTCGTTCAGCGCCCTTCCCGCCGAGACCAGGGTCAGATTGACGGCGTTGAGCATCAGCTCGATGCACATGAACATGACGAGGGCATTCCGACGCAACAGGATGCCCAGGGCACCGATCAGGAAGAGGGCGGCGGCCAGACCCATGTACCAGTCGACCGGGACGCTCACGTGCGTCTCCGGGCGAAATGCGCCAAGACGATGGCGCCGGCCGCAGCGATGGTGAGGAGGAGAGCGGTGGCCTCGAACGCCAGCACCCAATCGGTGAAGAGTGGCTCGGCCACCTTTTGGATGGTCCCGTTCGTGGAGTCCGACAGGAAGGAGCTCGCGGCCGGGACCCAGTCGAAGTCACCGAACAGAGTCAGCCCGGCGGCGAACAGGATCACGAGCCCGGCCAGCGAGCCCACCCAGAGTCGTTGCCGTGGCAGTGGCTCTTCCCGGTTCTCTGACTTGTCGACACCGATCAGCATGATCACGAAGAGGAACAGGGTCATGACCGCCCCGGCATAAACGATGATCTGCACCGCGGCCACGAAGTGGGCCAGTTGGACCACGTACAGGACCGCCACCGAGAACAGGGTCCCCAACAGCCCCATGGCCGAGTAGACGGGGTTTCTGGCCACGACGACCGTGACCGCTCCGGCGAGGGCGCTCAGGCCGAGGATCACGAACAGGAGGGCCTCAACCATCGTCGTCTTCCGTTCGATCGGACCGCCGGTCGCGCTCTTCTTGCGATGGCTCCGGCTCCCAGTTTCCCGGCCCCGGTGTGCCCTGCCACATCTGGTGACCCTCGTAGGCGGCGACCCCGGAGGGTGCGGTGGCCCGGAGCCATCCATCGGCGGTGTTCAACTCGTCCATGTCGGCCAGTGGATCGTCGGGGAACATGTGGGGGACATTGCCCTGGCGATCCATGAGAAGCGTCTCTTTGGTGTAGATCGCGTCCTGTCGATTGGTGGTGGACATCTCGAAGAGGCTCGTCATGGTTATGGCCTCGGTGGGGCACGCCTCGACGCAGAGCCCGCAGAAGATGCAGCGCAGCATGTTGATCTCATAGACGAATCCGAAGCGCTCACCTGGAGAAGTCGGGCTCTCCGGATCGTTGTCCTGCCCACGGACGTAGATGCAATGAGCCGGGCATGCCCCGGCACAGAGCTCGCATCCGATGCACTTCTCCATGCCGTCCGGATAGCGGTTGAGCACATGCCGACCGTGGAAGCGCTGGGGTTTGACCCTTTGCACCTTGGGATACTCGGTGGTGACCAGCTCACTCCCGGTGATGGTCCGCAACATGGTCCCACCCGTCACCCGAAGACCTTTGATCAACTCTCTGAGAACGCCCATCATCAGCTCCAGGGTGCGCCGAATTGACGAAACGAGATCACGAAGGTGGACAGGACGAGCCATCCCAGCGCCCCGGGGATGAGTCTCTTCCACCCCAGTTGCATCAACTGGTCATATCTCAGCCTGGGAAGCGTGGCCCTGATCCAGAAGAACATGAACACCAGGAAATAGGTCTTCAGCAGGAAGTACACCGTTGGGAGCAGGCCCGAGATGAAAGCGGGCAGAGCCCCCTCGAAAGTCGGGCCATTCCAGCCCCCGAGGAACAGGGTGGCCGCGACCGCCGACATCGAGAAGATGTTCACGTACTCGGCCAGGAAGAACATGGCGAAGCGCATCCCCGAGTACTCGGTGTGAAATCCTCCCACGATCTCCTGCTCGGCCTCGACCAGGTCGAACGGAGCCCGGTTCGTCTCGGCCACGATCGCTATGGCGAAGATGACGAAGGCGACGATCTGGGGAAAGGCGTTCCATCGCGGCACGAAGCGCAGAACCGGCTCCAAAGCGGGGACGGCATCGGCCCAGGTGCCTGCCTGACGATTGACGATCTCGGCAAGCGAGAGAGTGCCCCCGTCTCCCTGGGTCGCCGAGAACATGACGACGGCCACCATCGACAGCCCCATCGCCGCCTCATAGGAGATCGCCTGCGCCGTCGCCCGGACGCCACCGATCAAGGGGTACTTCGAGCCCGACGACCAACCCGCCAGGACCACGGCGTACACGGCCAACGAAGACATGGCGAGTATGAAGAGCAATCCGACGTTCAGATCGGCTCCCTGCAGGGAAACCTCGTAGTCGCCGAGCATGAAGGGCTTTCCCCAGGGGACCATCATGAAGATCAGGAACGCCGGGATGACGGCGAGGAACGGGGCCAGCAAATACATGCCCAATTCCACCTTGCGTGGTGTGATCGACTCCTTGAAGAAGAGCTTCAGGCCATCAGCCACGGTCTGCAGGATCCCCCACGGCCCCGCTCGATTGGGACCGATCCGACTCTGCATGTCGGCCACGACCTTCCGCTCCGCCCAAACGTTGAGCACGGTTGCCACCAGCAGGAGAACAAAAGTGAGCACCACCCTGAGCAACACGATCCAGAACTGGGGCCAACTCACGATCTCACCGCCGTCACCCGGACCACGGCATCGGTCCCCAGCGATACCGCACCGGGCTGGTTGAAGGGGACATAGACCACCCCGGCCGGAGTCCTCTCATCGATGACCGCGGTGAACTCTCCTTCGCCTTGCTTGGTCACCAGCTTCATGGTGTGCCCGGGCTGCGCACCGGCCCGCTTCGCATCGTCAGGGTTGAGATGGACCACCGGCCCGGGCGCCAAACGATGCAGGACCGGGCCATGACGAAGCATGACGCCATCGTCGTACATCGTCCTCGCCACGTGCAGCGTCAGGGCGGCCTTTGGTGCGGTCGATCCCTTGACCGCCACCGGCAGATGCACGAGTGACTGCTCACCGTCCAAAGGCACCACGGCCCCATCTCGAGCCTCCCATTCGAGATAGTCCCAGGTGACACCCTGGTATGCGTCTGCGACCTCGGAGATCTCTTTGGCGATCGTCTCGGCCGAAGAGAGGTCGATGGGTCGACCCGACCTCTCGGCCAGATCGGTGAGGATCGCCCAATCCGGGCGAGTCTGGCCGGGACCAGGAGAGAGCGAGTTCAGCTTTTGGACCCGACCCTCGATATTGGTGGCCGAGCCCTCCTTCTCGGCGAAGGCTGCGGCCGGGAGGATCACGTCAGCGTGACGATTCGAGTCGTTGAGGAACAGGTCGATCGAAACGACGTACTCGGCCGACTCCATGGCCAGAGCGGCCACCCGAGCATCGGGCATGTCGCGAACCGGATCCGCTCCAACCAGGAGCAAGAAACGGATGCTCCCCTCATCGAGTGCTTCCAGCATCCGCCTGGTGTCTCTTCCTCGCCCTCTCGGGATCTCGCCCCAGTGCCCGGCGAGCCGATCGAGGCCCGGCTCATCCATCGACATG
Source organism: Acidimicrobiia bacterium (assembly GCA_049578105.1). Classification (GTDB taxonomy): domain Bacteria; phylum Actinomycetota; class Acidimicrobiia; order Spongiisociales; family ZC4RG35; genus JARDZU01. The sequence continues at coordinate 32,732 of JBAULI010000036.1, forward strand.
CGGCCGGGAAGCAGATCAGGAGCCAAACCCATGTCCAAGGCGCCAAACAAGTTCCCTCTGCGCGCCAGTGGGATGACTCGGGTGCTGCCCGCGTGGTCGCGGGCAAATGCGGCCACGGCCTCGGCGAGGTCCGGGCCGTCGGCGAACGACGCCATGCCGACCATTGCTACGACCTTGTCGGCGTTCAGGGCTTCGAGGACATCTGGATGCCCCCCGGCGGCGAGCTCGTCGAGGAGCGCGTACCCCCCACCGGGCCGGTAATGCAGCTTGTGGCTCGCCCGGTCGTCCAACCCGGTGCCTCGGGGATGAACCACGATGAGGGTGGCTCCGAGGGTTTGGGCGGCACGTCTCACCCGCAGATAGAGCGTTGGGTGCTCCTCCTTCAGATCGGGGCCCCACACCAGGATGGTGTCTGCCTGGTCCAGATCGGAGATCAGACCTCGGTCGACGGTCGCGGCCAGGAAATGGGAGCCGAGGGTGTCGTCGATCCGCGAATCGACGTTGTTGGTGCCGAGGGCCACGCGTGCGAATTTCGACAACGCGTAGGCGTCCTCGTTGGTGCCGTGGGCCCCCCCGATGACCCCGAACGCCTCCCCCCCGTCGGCCGACCGGATCAGGTCTATTCGACCTGACACGATGTCGAGTGCCTCGGACCATGAAACGAGGACGTGCTCCCCGTCGCGACGCACGAGTGGTTGGGTCAGACGCTCGCCCGACTCGATGTATTGGAACCCGAACCGATCCTTGTCCGAAAGCCAGCCGTGGTTGGTGGCGTCGTTGTCCACTCCCACCAAGCGAAGTATCTCGTTCTGGCTGGCATGGATGGCTATCCGGGGATGGGCGGTGTCATGCATCGACGAGCTCTCGACCAACCGGAGATCCCAGGGCCTGGCTCGAAAGCGATAGATGGTCGACGTCAACGCTCCGACAGGGCATATCTGGATCGTGTTGCCCGAGAAGTACGACGAGAACGGGAGATCGGGAAACGTGTTGACCTCGGTCTGATTGCCACGTGACTGGAACTCGATGAGGGGATCTCCGCTGATCTCCTCCGAGAACCGGGTGCAACGGGCACAGAGGATGCACCGCTCCCGGTCGAGCAGGACCAGGTCCGAGATGGGGATCGGCTTCTCGTAGTGACGTTTGATCTCGACGAATCGACTCTCCCCCGGACCGTGGGAGAACGCCTGATCCTGGAGTGGGCACTCCCCTCCCTTGTCACACACCGGGCAATCGAGGGGATGGTTGGCGAGCAGGAACTCCAGGACGCCTTCCTGGGCCTTCTTCACCGTGTCGCTTCGGGTGTCGACCACCATCCCGTCGGCCACGGGGTTGGTGCACGACGTGATCAGCATCTTGCCCCGGGGCGTCTCGATCTCGACGAGGCACATCCGGCACATGCCTACCGGCTCCATCCTCTCGTGCCAGCAGAAGCGCGGGATATAGGTGCCCTCATCCTGGGCGGCTCGTATCAGCATCGAGCCGGCCGGGACCTCATGCTCCACCCCGTCGATGGTGATCGTCACCATCTCGGCATCAGCCATGGTCGCCACCTCCGGCCCCCGACAAGGCCGGCACCTGGAACGGGCAGCCGCCGAGATCCACATGAGCCTGGACCTCGTCCCTGAAATAGTCACGCAAGGCGAGGATCGGAGAGACCGCCGACGGTCCGAGCGGGCAGATCGTTGTCATCTTCGGGGGCCAGCCCAATCCGACGCTGATGTTGTCGGAGACGTCGAGGAGCACGTCGAGATCGACGGCACGACCCTGGCCTTCCTCGATACGGCGCAGGATCATCTCCATCCACGTCGTTCCCTCCCGGCAAGGAGTGCACTGGCCACATGATTCGTGGGCGAAGAACTCGACCACCCGCTCGGCGGCGCGAACGACGCAGGTGGTCTCGTCCATGACGATCACGGCGCCCGAGCCGAGCATCGACCCGGCCTTGGCCGTGGCGTCCTTGGTTATCTCCAGATCGAGATGGAGCTCGGGGACGAACCATGGCGCCGAAGCGCCACCCGGGATCCATGTCTTGAGCTCACGGCCGTCTCGTATGCCACCGGCGATGTCGAAGATCAGCTCCCTCCATGTGATCCCATGGGCCAACTCGTAGTTCCCGGGCTTTTCGACATGGCCCGAGATGGACATCATGAATGTCCCGGTGTCCGTCTCGTGCGCCAGGGCCGTGTACTCCTCGGCGCCCATCCGCATGACATGGGGCAGATTGGAGACCGTCTCCACGTTGTTGACGATGGTCGGCTTCATATAGAGGCCTTTGGCCGCTGGGAAATACGGTGGCTTGAGACGGGGCTCCCCGCGTCGGCCTTCGAGACTGTTGATCAATGCGGTCTCCTCGCCGCATATGTAGGCCCCGGCGCCGAGGTGGACCGTCACCTCGAGGTCGAAATCGGAGCCGAAGATCCCCTTGCCCAGATATCCCTTTCCATACGCGTCCTGGACTGCAGCCTGGATCCGGCGGGCCGGCTTGGCATACTCCCCGCGGATGTAGATGAAGGCCTCGTGGACCTCGTTGGCGATCGCGGTGATGATCACCCCTTCGACCACCTGATGCGGATCGCGCTCGAGGAGCTGGCGATCCTTGAAGGTCCCCGGCTCGGATTCATCGCCGTTCACGATCAGGTAAGCCGGTCGCGCCGGGGCGAGGAAACTCCACTTCAAACCGGCCGAGAATGCGGCCCCGCCTCTGCCCAGGAGGCCGCTGGCCTTGACCAGCTCGACCAACTCGTCACGGGTCATGCCCACGGCTTTGCGCCCCTGGACATAACCATCCGTGGCCTCGTACCTCTCCAGGGTGTGGGAGTCGGTGGGATGCTCCATCATCCGCTTGGTGACGACGAGCTCTGTCACCGGACGGTCTCCGTTCCCACCGTGCCCAGCGGCTGGAACGCCGGATATGGCCCAACCGCACCGCCATCCTCACGCACCGCCCAATCGAAGCTGCGGGCCGCGCCGAACAATTCCTGCATCTCGTCGGTGTTGACGACTTCGGGGCGGGCGTTCCGCAGCCATTGAACGAGCTCCCGCGCCTTGTCGGGGCTCACACCCTCGATGAGCTCGTAGTTGACCTGAACGGCCGGGGCGCCACCACAGGCACCTATGCACTCTGCATGCTCTACGGACAAGACGCCCTCTTCGTCGGTCTCACCGTTGGGCACACCCGATTCGTCTTCGACCGCATGGAGAACGTCGTCGGCTCCCAGGAGCATGCAGGAGATCGACGTGCAGCACGAGATCAGATAGCGGCCGGTGCGCTCGCGCTTGTACATCGTGTAGAAGCTGGCGACCGAGTGGACCTGTGCCGGGGTGATGCCGACCCATCGGGCGACCTCCTCCATGCCTTCATCGGTGAGATGGCCCTCTTCGGCCATCGCCAGGTACAGAAGAGGCATCACGGCCGATCGCTTCTGCGGGTATCGGGCGATGATCTCCCGGGCGCGCTCCTGGGTTGCCTCCGACCAGTGATCCATCGATGTCGGAGAATAGGTATCCCCCCAATCCGGGGCGAAACCGGCAGCTTGCCCAATCACGCCGTTTGTAGGGCAGAATGACCAGACGATGCCCATATCGTGGCGTGACGAGGACCCTGGCCTCCCCATCGAGTTCGGCCAGTGCTCCAACGGGGAATACCTGCCGGAGAGATTGACGCCACTCAGGGCGGAGATGGAGAGGACCGCCCTTTCCGAAATCGACCACGCCGTCGAGCGCTCGGGCCTGTCCCGTCGCCAATTCCTCAGATCGGCATGTGCCCTCGCCGTTTCCCTTGCGGCAATCGACACCACCGTCGCCCGCGCCCTGGGAGTCACCCCCGGCCTGTGGTATCCCTTCGACCCGGTGGCCAGGCTCGACACCGATGCGGCGCAAGCCATCCTCGGGCCCCGCCAGTTCGTCTTCGATGTCCAGGGTCACCTACTCGAATACGACCTGGACCCCTCCACTCGCGGAGATTGGTTTTGGGGGCGACAATTTCCCCAGGCGAACTGTGAGGATGAAGACGACCCGCGTGCATGTTTCGCCACGAACCACTTCCTGGAGGAGATCTTCGTTCGCTCCGACACGACCATGGTCGCCCTCTCCGGTCTTCCGATACTCCCCGAAGGCAGTCCGCTTCCACCTGAAGTCATGGAGGACACGAGAAGGACCGTGCAGGCCCTGTCCGGGGATGCGAGAGTCATCGTCAATGCCCTCGCATTGCCACAGATCGCCCCCATCGACTCCGTCATCGACGAGATGGACAAGACCATCTCCGAGAACGTGATATCCGGCTGGAAGACATTCACTCATTTCCCGACCAACATCCACTGGTGGCTCGACGACCACGACCCGGCCTTGCCGCAGGTCGGGAACGTCTTCCTCGACCATCTGACCGAGGTCGGCATTCCCATCCTCTTCATCCACAAGGGCCTCTCGGATGGGACCCGATATGGGTCACCTGAGGACGTCGGCCCGGCGGCTCGCGCCCACCCCGATGTCAAGTTCGTCATCTACCACTCCGGGTTCGAGGTCGGCGGGCGCGAGGGCCCTTACACCGAAGCCACCGCCGACCGTGGAGTGAACCGCCTCATCACCTCATTGCGGAAGGCCGGGATCGGGCCTGGCGAGAACGTCTATGCCGAGATCGGCTCGACGTGGTGGCATCTCCTCCGCAGACCCGACGAGGCGGCTCATGTCCTGGGCAAGCTCCTGGTCGCACTTGGAGAGGACAACGTGCTGTGGGGCACCGACTCGATCTTCTACGGCTCGCCTCAGGGGCAGATCGATGCACTGCGCGCCTTTCGGATCCCGGCCGAGACAAGGGAGCGTTTTGGGTATCCGGAGTTGACCGAGGGAGTGAAGGCCAAGATCCTCGGCTGGAACGCGGTCAGCCTCTACGACATCGACCCGATCACCGATCCGGCCGGCTTCACCGTGGACGAGTTGGAGGCCGCCCGGGTCGAGCACCCGGTGCCGACGAGGTCCTGGGGCCCGTCGACCACGGAGGAGGTGCGTGCATTCCGCCTCCATCACCAGGGTTGGCCGTAACCGCTCCGAGACAAGCCAATCGAAAGGCTCCGAGACAGAGCTGGCTATAGGGTGAGGCTCACCCGGCGACGCTCGACGTCGATGCGGTCGACCTTGGCGGTGACTTCATCGCCGACGGCGGGCAATGCCGGCACCGAGGACCTGGGCATGAATCCGGCCACGGTCTCGCCGAGCGAGATAAATGCCCCGAAGGGCATGGTACGAGTCACGACGCCGCTCACCGTGTCGCCCTCGTCATATCTTGCGCTGAACTTCTCCCATTCGACCGGGTCAACGATGGACTCGCTCGCCTCGATCTTCTCTGAGAGAGCGGCCCAGTGGTCCGCCCCTTCGTTCACGTGGCTCTCCACGATGTCCATGTCACCTCCATGTTCATCGATCTTCCGCTTGAGGAACTCCCAGGCGGCTTGACGCGAGACGCCTAGTTGTCTGCCCAGCTCCTCCATGTTGGCTCCCTCGTCCCTGGCGACCTGCATCGCAATCCACCGCTGAGCGCTGAGACGGCTGATCAATTCGGCGTTCGCCCGCAATGCATCGAGGGCGGATACGTCCGGAAGCGTCGCGAGCATCTCCTCGGCTTGTTTCCTCGAGTCGACGTCGGTGGATTGGTCCAGCGCGGATCTCCACCTGGTTCGCTCCAGGAACAGTCTCCAAACTGCGAGCTGTGTCTCTTCGGCTTCCATGCTGTCAAGATATCTTGACCGTGGCTTTGTGTCAAGACACCTTGACAAGGTCTCGGCGGCCCGCTCGGGCCTCCTACCGGTCGACGTCCCCCATCACCGGGTCCATCGATGCGATGGTGGCCACGGTGTCGGCCATGAGTGAGTCGGCCATCGCGATGGGGAGACCCTGGAGATTGGCGAAAGAAGGGGCTCTGGTGTGCATCCGGTAGGGCCGGGCGTTGCCGTCGGAGACGAGATAACAGCCCAGCTCGCCACGGGGTGACTCGACGGCCACATAGGTTTCGCCGGGGGGCACCTTGAAACCCTCGGTGAACAGCTTGAAATGGTGGATGAGGGCCTCCATCGACTGATCGATCCTGGCCCGAGGTGGTGGGGTCACCTTGCGATCGTCGACTCGATAGTCACCCATCGGCATCGAGTCCATGACCTGCTCGACGATGCCGAGCGACTGATGGATCTCCTCGACACGCACCCGATAGCGGTCATAGACGTCACCGTGCTCGCCGGTGGGCACCGAGAATTCGTATTGGTCGATTCCGCTGTATGGGAACGCCTTGCGCAGATCCCACTCCACCCCGGCAGCCCGCAATGGGGGGCCGGTAATGCCATAGGCCACCGCCTCGTCAGCGGTGATCACCCCCACGCCCCTCGTCCTCGAGTTCCAGATCGGGTTGTTCCGAAGGAGGTCGTCGTACTGGTCGAGCCGATGAGGGATCTCCACGAGAATGGCGGCGACGTCGTCCTTCCATCCCGGGGGCAGGTCGGCAGCGACACCGCCGGGGCGGATGAAGTTGTGATTCATGCGGAGACCCGTGGTTCGCTCGAAGAAGGCGAGGATCATCTCCCTCTCACGGAATCCGTAGATCATCATCGACAACGCCCCGATGTCCATCCCGTTCGTGGCGAGTGCAACGAGATGCGAGGTGACGCGATTCAACTCGGTGAGGAGGACCCTTATCGCGGCCGCCCGCGGTGGCACCTCGATCCCCAAGAGCCTCTCGACGGCGAGCGAGTAGCACAGCTCGTTGTGGAACGGAGCCAGGTAGTCCATCCGGGTGACGTTGGTCCCGCCCTGTGAGAAGTTGAGCCCCTCCGCAGTCTTCTCCATGCCGGTGTGGAGGTAACCGATGATCGGCTTGGTCCGGCGGATGATCTCCCCCTCCAGCTCGATCTGGAGGCGAAGCACGCCATGGGTCGAGGGGTGTTGCGGGCCCATGTTGACGATCATCCGCTCGTCGTTGTCATCGGACTCGTCGTCGAATACGTAGTCGTCGTCCACTTCGCGGCCGAACTGCTCGCTGAGCCTGGCCTCGGACTCGTGGTCGGATATCTCCTGCTCGCCCTCGTCCGTCGGGCTGAACTGTGGTTCCTCGGTGCCCGCCACCCAAACGTCGAGCGTTTCTACTGTCTCTCGCTCATCCATTAGCTCACCGTGTGGCTTTCCTTGAATTGCACCGGCACGCCTCCGACACCGAAGTCCTTGCGGAGCGGATGCCCTTCCCACTCGTCGGGCATGAGGATCCGGGTGAGATCGGGGTGCCCATCGAAACCGACCCCGAACATGTCAAATGCCTCGCGCTCGGCGAAGTTGACTCCCGGCCACACCGGCACCAGCGACTCCACCCTCGGATCCTCACGACCGGTGGTCGTGGTCATTCGGAGACGAAGCTTCTTGCTCATGGAGAGGAGGTTGGCCACGACCTCGAAACGCTCTGGTCGCTTGCGCATCCAGTCGACCACGGTGACGTCTGCACAAACCTCGAAACCTGCATCCCGGGCAGCCCGGGCGAATTCGAGCCAACGGTCATGAGGCACCTGCACCACGTCCTGGCCCTTCGACTCGAGCCAGACCACGTCTTCGAAACCGCCAATGAGCTCACTCAGAACCTCGTTGTCGGGTAGGTGGCGCACCGCAGCCTCGTCTTCGATGACGTCTTCGACCTTCGCGTCGGGATTCTTCTCGTCGGTCAATTGACGATCTCCCCGGTCATGATCTTGTCATGCAGGGTGAGGATCCCATGCATCAGGCTCTGCGGGCCAGGTGGGCAGCCGGGCACGTAGATATCCACGGGCACGACCTGGTCCACGCCCTGAACCAGGGCATAGTTGTTGAACATGCCGCCGGTCGAGGCGCACGCACCCATCGAAATGACCCACTTCGGGTCGGGCATCTGGTCGAAGACCTGACGCAGGACCGGGGCCATCTTCTGGCTCACCCGGCCGGCAACGATCATCAAGTCGGCCTGTCGCGGAGAGGCGCGGAAGACCTCCATCCCGAACCTGGCCAGGTCGTAGTGGGCGGCGCCGGTTGCCATCATCTCGATGGCGCAACAGGCCAGACCGAACGTCGCCGGGAACATCGAGCGCGTGCGCGCCCATTTGGCGGCACGATCGACCGTGGTCATCAACAGGTTCCCGGGAGGGGTGGTCGCCATCAATAGGCCCCGAATGCAGCGAATGCTCGAGGTCGCAGCACTAGGCGGCCTCCTCTTTCACCTCGGAGGGCATGTAGCGGGCACGACGATGGACGTTCCAATCGAGGGCGCCCCGCTTCCACACGTATGCCAGGGTCTCGGCGACGAAGAAGGTGAAGATGAACACGGCGGCCACCCCATACCAGCCGAGTGAGTCGAAGATCGAAGCCCAGGCGAAGAGAAAGATGATCTCGACGTCGAAGATGACGAACAACATGGCCACCAGGTAGAACTTCACGGGGAATCTCTGGACCGGCTCGACCTCGGGGATGATCCCGCACTCGTAGGGATCGAGCTTGGCCTCGGTCGGGCGATTGGGCCGCACCAAGCGGGAGAAGAACAGAGACGCCACCACGAAAGCGCCGGCCAACAGGATCATGAGGCCGATCGGCAGATAGTCGGCAAGTGTCACGTTCTGAGCTTAGGACAGCCCCGAATGTGGGTTAAATCACCGACGCCGTCCCACCACCCACCCGGCGATCGCCGAGCACACGGCGGCCCAGGCGAGAAGCACCAGATACGAGGCCGTCACCGAAGTGGTCACCATCCCCTCGGTCAGACCGGCTCTGATGACCACCGACATGTGCCAAAACGGGAGCACCCGCTGCACCGCCGCCCACCACGAGGGGAATTGGTCGATGGCGACGACGATCGGGCTGAACAGCAAGGCGAGGAACATGACGAGGTTCATGAAAAGGTTGGTGACACGAGGCTCCGGTATGCCGTGGCCCATGGCGTAACCGACCGACGTGGCCACCGCCGAGGTGAGGAGGATGGCCGGGACGATTGCCCAAGAGACATGGAGATCGACTTCGTAGACGACCGTGGCGATGAACAGAGCCAACACCGTTCCCGGTATGGCGAGGAGGGTGAAGATGGTGAAGAACGACAAAGCAGAGGACATCCGCGGCACCGGCATCGACCACACGTAGTCGTAGGTGTCTCTCAACTTGTGCTCCGAGATCGCACTCGGGACCATGACGAATCCGATCGGGACCAGGGCCAAGGCAGGGATCCCGGTGGCGAGAAAGGTCTGCTGGGCCGGGCTCAGGTCACCGAAGTAGTAGCCGTACATCAGCGACATGCCGGCACCCATCAACAACTGGAGCACCAACCCGATAGTCACATAGGAGCGCAAGTTCTTGAGGTCGAAGCGCATCATCGAGGCGTACCCGCCGAGCCAATAGGCCGGGCCGGATCGCACCTCGAGCTCGGGAGCGAGGACGGTCATCCTCGTCGCACCAGAACCACGGCGGTCGCCACACCACCGATGAGTGTCCACAAGGTCAAGATGATCCAGCTACGGGCAGTCATGTCGACCAGCCCATCGGTCAGGGAGGACCGCACCGCCAAGGCCATGTGATGGATGGGCAGGTATTGGTGCAGCTTCGCCAGCCAGTTGGGCAATCGGTCGATGGGGAAGCTGATGGGGGAAAAGCCGATCATGAAGAAGATGCCGAGTTGGGTGAACATCATCGTGACCTGTGGCTGCTTGACCCCGTGTGCGACGGCGGAGCCGAGGAGGCTGCCACAGAGGAGAGTCAGCACGAAGGCAGGTATCACCGTGGCGTCGATCGAGAATGTGATGCCGAATCGCCACATGGCCACCAAGAGTGCGGCGATCACCCCCGGGACGGCGACAAACGCCGCCAAGGTGGTCGAAGCCAGGCTGGCGGCACTACGGGGCACGGGCAGCGCCCAGACGTAGTCGTAGGAACCCTGCATCTTCAGTTGTGCCACCAGCTGGGGAGATACCACGAGGCCGATCAAGATCAGGGACATCACTACGGCGCCGGTCGACAGGTAGAGGGCCATGGTCTCGTCGACGTCCGGTATCAGGAGGCCGAACCCGATCACGAATCCGGCGCCGGCGAGCATCTGGACTATCACCAGCAGCGGGAAATAGAGCCGCGCACCCGTGAGCTCCCAGCGCACCATCGCCCCGTAGCTGCGCAGCCAATTCCCGACGCCGGTGCGCTTGGCCGGCAGCCGGGTCGTAAGAGTGTCGACGGTCATGAGCCGTCGCCGCTTATGTGGCCGGTCAGCCTTATGTAGGCATCCTCCAGCGACGTGGCACCGAGGGCGTACTCCTCGACCCCACCGTTGCCGACCAATGCCTGTGCCCACTCGATGCCAGTCCTGGCATCGTTCTCGGCGATGACCGTGGCGAGATGATTCCCCACGTGGGTGGCACTCTGAACGAATTCGGGCAGCGAGGGTGCGGATGCGCCCGGGGCCAGCATCAGCAGCAGCCGCATCCGTCCCCGATCGTCGGCCTTGAGCGATGAGGGTGTGCCTTCTGCGATGACGCGCCCTTCGTCGATCACAGCCAGACGATCAACGGACTTCTCCGCCTCCAGAACGTTGTGGGTCACCAGGAAGACGGCCGAGCCTTCCTCCGCCACGAGACGGACTCGATCCCAAAGCAGTCGCCGGCGAAGGGGGTCGACGTCGTTGGTCGGCTCGTCGAGGAAGACGATCCGGCCCGGGCACACCGTTGCCATGGCGAACCCGACCAACCTCCGCACCCCACCGGAGAGCTTGGCGCCGACGGTGTCACGCCACTCCTCGATCTGCAAGGAGGAGAGCAGCTCGTCACATCGAGCTCGCAGGTCGGCGCTCTCCCCACCACGGATGAGACCGGCGATCTCGATCGCCTCGTGGGACTTGAAAGACTCGATCGGCATCTGGGCTTGCGGCAGATATGAGCACAGCTGACGGGCGGCCGAAGGATCCTCGACCAGGTCATAAGGCCCGAGCGATATCGCCCCCGACGTCGGTTTCAGCAAGCCCATCACCTGCTTCACGAAGGTCGACTTCCCGGCGCCGTTTGGCCCGAGCAACCCGTACACCTCGCCAGGGCTCACCTCGATAGTGACCCTGTCATTGGCGAGGGTGGCGCCGTCGTATGACTTGGTCACCTCGGTGGCCGCGAACTTCCACGCCGCAGACTGTGTCATCCGGCGAATCATTCACGGCAGGCCAACGGTTGGCAAGTGATTTCGCCTCCCTCGTGACTCAGGGGCAAGAGCCGATCTCGAGTCGGTTCCCCCGTTGAGACCCCCTATCCTCGAGTCGACTCTCGGAGGTGATCGATGGGACTTGGATTCGGCCTGCTCAGCGCGCAATTGCAGCCCGGGGAGCAGGACTGGACGAGAACCTACGACGAGACCATTCGGATCGCCGTCGAAGCGGAGCGTCTCGGATTCACATCGATTTGGACCACCGAGCATCACTTCGTCGACGATGGATACATGCCGTCCCTGCTCGTCGTGAGTGCGGCGATGGCCTCGGTCACCTCGACCATCGAGATCGCGACCGGTGTCGTCCTCGCCCCGCTACACCATCCACTGCGGCTCGCGGAGGATGCTGCCACCGTCAGCCTGTTGAGCCACGGGCGGTTGACTCTCGGCCTCGGGCTGGGTTGGAGTGAGATCGAATTCGCCGGCCTCGGCGCCGACCTCCATCAACGAGGGGCCGCCATGGAGGAGATCCTCACCATCCTTCCCCAGGCATGGTCAGGTCAGCCGTTCCGACATCAGGGCGATGTCTATGAGCTCCCGGAGCTTGCGGTGCGCCCCAAGCCGTCGCATCGCATCCACATCTTGATCGGTGGCGGAGCGGAGGCGGCCGTGAGGAGGGCGGCCCGTCTGGCAGACGGGTTGTTCGCGAATGTCCCGCCGGACCAGCTCCTACAGCAACTCGATTGGATACTCGACGAGTGCGAGAAGGTCGGTAGAGACCCCTCCGAGCTGAGGATCGTCCACTACTCGGTGATGCTCCCGGGTGCGACGTCCGAGAGCGCCTGGGACCGGTATCGGGACCACGTTTGGCACATGACCTGGAAGTACACGGACATGGACCCCTCCGCGGTCAGACCCGGGCCTCCACCAAGGGCACCGGCCCTGAGTCAGGACAGGCGGGAGCGATTGGAGGGACGGTTCACCGTGGCGGGCCTGGGGGATCAAATAGTCTCCACGCTTCTGGAGCTACGCGACAAGGCACCGTTGCCCGTTGAGTTCGCGGCGAGGAGCTACTTCGCCACACTCGACTACGAGTCGCAGGTCGAGATGATGCAACAACTGGCCGAAGAGGTCGCCCCACACCTCTGATCGTTCACCCGATCAGGAGATCGGCTATCTCCGTCAGGTCCCTTCCCACCAGAGGTGGCGGCGGGTTGGGAAGGCTCCACAGCGTTCCGGGACGATTCACGAATGCGGCCTGGGCTCCCGCCTTCATCGCTCCTGCCACGTCCCAATCGTGTGCAGCGATCAACATCGAGTTGCCGATTTCCACTTCCATCACACTCGCCGCATGAAGATACGGAGCAGGGTCGGGCTTGAACCTCTCGACCTCCTCCACCGAGATCACCCTTTGTATGAAGGTGTGGAGACCGGCGTTCTCGATCTGGACGTTTGCGGCGCGGGTCGACCCGTTGGTCAGAGCCGCGGTGCGGAACCCTGCGTCGAGGAGTCGCTCCAGAGCGGGGATGACGTCGAGATGCGCCGGCAGGATGGCGAGTCTGGTCACCAATTCGGTTGCGGTGGCTTCGTCCAACCGGACCCCGCGACGCTCGGCGACCAGGAGGAGGGCCTCGACCCCTATGACCCCGAAGTGCCGATACTCGCCGAGTTGGTTCGCCACCAGCGATCCATGCAGCATCCTGGCGAACCACTCCCCGATGGCCGCACCGGTGCCGAATACGTCCTCGAAGTCGATCTCGAGGGGCGAGAGGTCCAAGAGCGTCTGATAGACGTCGAAGTCGAGCAGTTCTGGTTTCACGTCGTCGGCAAGGCCCGCACCACGGAGGCCAGGGCGTCGTAGGTTCGCTCTCCCATGTGTTTGTCGTCCTCGTCCAGCAGATTCGCCATGACCTTCAGGGTCCACTCCATCAGTGACCGATTGCGGAGCCCCGTGTGAGCCAGTGTTCTCATCACCGACGGGTGACCGATGAGCTTCACGAATATCCGCGCCATTTTGTAATAGAGGCCGTACTCGTCCTCCAGGTACTGTGGATATCGGCGCAAGAGGGAGAAATCTCCAGTCCGCAACGCATCACTCACGTGATCGGCAGCGATACGCCCGGTTTCATATGCATATGAGATCCCCTCACCGTTCCAGGGGTTGATCGCACCGGCGGCATCGCCAACGGTTATCCAGTTCGCGCCGACCAGCGGTCCCTTGCTGAAGGCCATGGTCAGCTTGCCGCCCACCGGGTCGGTCAGCTTGGAGTCCTCGTCCAGGCCCCAATAGTCGGGGGCGGTAGCGACGTAGTCCTCCATCATCCTGGTGGTGTTGACGTGCTTCCACCTCTTGAAAGTTGAGAGAAGACCCACTCCGACATTGACCGTCCCATCGCCCAGCGGGAACACCCACCCATAACCTGGCATGGTGGCGCCCGCCGAGTCTCTCATGTCGAGCTGGCTCTCCAGAAACGGCTCCGTCGACATCGGCGATGAGTAGTAGCCCCGAGCGGCCAACCCCATCGGGTAGTCCTTCCGTCGGCTGTTGCCGAGGTCACGACCGAACCGATTCATCGATCCATCGGCTATCACGGTCAAGGCCGGGTTGATGTTCTCGGTGTCACCGTCGTGAGTCAGACGGACCCCCGTCAGCACCCCGTCTTTGATCTGGGGGCTCGCCAGTGTCTTCTCGAGTATCCGCACACCTTGCTTCTCGGCGAGAGTGGCGACCTGCCCGTCGAGGTCGTATCGACGCATGACTCCCCCCCAGTTGGGAAACTTCGAGTGGTCCGGCCAGGGGAGCTCGATCATGAGATCGTCGCCCGCATATGAGCGGAGGCCGGTGATGCGATGGAAAGGGGCGATGTCGAAGTCGAATCCCATCTCCTGGAGCTGAAGGATCGCCCTTGGGGTGAGGCCGTCGCCGCAGGTCTTGTCCCTCGGGTACTCCTTCTTTTCGACGAGGGTGACCTCGTGCCCGGCGCGGGCCAGCCAGTAGGCGGCGGCCGATCCGGCGGGGCCGCCTCCGACCACCAGGACCGAAGGAGATGACATCGGCGCGAGGTTAGATAGCGATGCCCCTTTTCCGGCATTCCGGCCTGCCGATCGATGACCGAATCCGATACCGGCCGTCCCCGGTTTAACGTGACGGGCGATGTCGGACATCCCCAAGGCGACGGTGGTGAGACTGCCCCGCTACCTGCGGCTCTTGGAGGACCTCGATGCCTCTCATGACGTGGTCAGCTCCGAAGAGCTCGCCGCCGCCGCCGGCGCCAACGCCGCCAATGTCAGACGCGACCTGTCACACATCGACTTCCACGGTGTGAGGGGCATCGGCTATTCGGTCAGCGAGCTTCGCTCCCGTATTCGCCAAGAGCTGGGAATCGCCGTGCGCCAGCGGGTTGCCATCGTCGGCGCCGGCAATCTCGGTCGGGCCCTGGCCAATTATGCGGGCTTGAGCAAGAGGGGCTTCGACGTTGTCGCCCTGTATGACACCGACTCTCGCAAGATCGGGACCACGGTCGGAGAAGTGGTGATCCAGGACCTCGAGAGACTCGATGGCGATTGCCAGGGCGACTGCTTCGAGATCGCGATCCTGGCCGTCCCTGCGGTCGCAGCACAGCAGGTGACCGATCGTCTGATCGACTCCGGGATCCGGTCGATCCTCAATTTCGCACCGGTGCGAGTCCGCGTCCCGGAGAGTGTCTCGGTGCGCCAGGTCGACCTCTCCATGGAGCTGCAGGTCCTCAGCTACTACGGAAGCAGGGTCTGAGGAGGGATCAGGCGGAGGATTTCTCCTGGGATTCCTCGTACTGGTTCAGAGCGACCAGGAACGCGAGGAACAGGACCAGCGCCACCAGTAGATACGTGATCGGGATGATGCGGATCTGAAATGCGTTGAGGCCCTCGATGTCGTCGGGCTTCGGGCCACGGGGTGCGTAGATGACGAACAACATCGAAGTGATGGTCAGCCACCCGAAGACTGCTGCCCCGGTGACGAGAAAGCCGAGCCGCTTTCCGAGATTCGTGTAGTTGAAGAGATAGATGGACCCGTAGAAGAGCCCGACGGCGGCCAGAGTGAGGATGATCCCCGTCACGAACAGGTTCGCCGAGAAGAGTGACCGGAAGAACTGTCGGAAGAAGTCGCCTTGGGCCAGGATCATCATTGGCTGCCCATCCCATCCAAGTTGCCGGCACGAAGGTACTTGGCCAAGAGCTCGATGTCCGCCTCACTGAGGATTGCCCCGAATGCCGGCATCCGACCCGAGCCAAAACCGTTGAGCCCGTAGGGAGTCTGCGCCTCGGACCCGCGAGTCAGGAACTGGATGAGCAGATCATCTTGGGCCAGCGGTGCCGGGTCGCCGAACTGGACTTTCGGCCGGCCGTCCCACAGGGCAGGCCCAAAGCCGCCCGAGCCGGCCTCCTTGGTGAATGGCACCCCGGCGCTGTAACCGGCCGTGTGGCAACGGGCGCAATTGGAGTTGAACAATCCCACGGCTCGCTGAGCCACGTCCTCGCCGACACCCATCGCCGCCGCCACACCGGCAAAATCGATCTTGTAGGCCCCGTCGTCTTGTGCTGCCTGCAAGAACCGGAGGCCGGCCTTCTGGGAGTCCAGGAGCTTCGATTCGTTCTTTGCGGTCACGCTCAGAGTCGTGTGCAGGGACTCGAGACCGCCCACGAAGCCGTTGGCCGTGTCGACATCGGCCTGGCCACCGACGGATTCGGGATTTGTCGGGTCCAACGTGATCTTGGCCACCTGAGGCGGGAAGGTCGCGCTGTCGGCCGCCGCCGTCTGCGCCCCGACGGCGGTCTCTGCGCCAGTCGATATGCCGTCACCGTCGGGATCTGAGCCGTTGTCGATTGCAGTCCCCACCGAAGCCGCCAGATCCGAAGCGCCATTCACTGGAGGGTCGGCGGCCGCAGCGTCGTCGAGAGCCGTCTTGAGCGACTCGGCATCGCTCAGGTCGTTCACGGCCGACGGGACGGCGACACCCGCTTCCTCCGCCTTGGCTCTCAGATCGGCGAGCTGGTCCAAGGCCAGGGGGCTGAGCCCAACGGCGGGATCGACCATGCCTGACTCCAGGGCCTGGGTCAGGTTGTCCAGATTCGGGGTGACGATCGGGTCGGTCTCTGCTGCCGCCCGTAAGGCCGCCAGCGCCTCATCGGCGAGCTCGGCGTCCGCTGTCGCCGGATCCATCGTCACCGGTTCGATGACGGTAAACGCCGATGTCGCCTCGGCCGAGAGGTCGGTCAGACCGGTCTCGGTCACATCGGACAGGCCGTCGGCATCGGTGTCGATGCCTTGATCGGCGGCGTTGAAGATGGCCCGGGCTCGGGTGGCCAGGTCTTCGGCGGCCGTGGCTTGATCGGGGGCCTGGCGGATGTCGGCTATCACTTGCTCTTGCTTGATGATCTCGGCGGCGATGGTCGAGTCGCCCTCTTCGAGGCGTTGCAGTGCCTCATCGATCGCCGGATTGACCTCGTTCAAGGCGTCCGACTGGGGGATCTGGATGGTTTTCAGATAGTTGACGACGTCGCTGACCTCGGCCTCGTTGAGCGGCCCTCCGCCAGCCAGCCCCCATGCCGGCATGGGGGTGTTTCCGCGCCCATAGGTGATCCAGAAAGTCACCTCGTTCTCGTCATAACGGAGAAGGACGTCGTTGATGGACGGGGCGGTCCAGGACACCGTGATGCCTGACCTCTTCTCCACGTAGGAGGCGACGCCCCCCGATCCCTCGGGGCCGTGGCAGCTGAAGCACTTGAACTCCTCGACCACTTTGGCCCCACGCGCGACAGATGCATCGGAGAACTCCTGGACGAAGTTCTCCTGACGAGCCGGTTCGTACAGGAAGTACAGCGGGAGAGAGATGGCGAGGAAGGCGGAGAATGCGATCGCCACCTTCTGCCCACCCTCGAGACGCTTGGTCTCCATCTCCTCGTCGGTGATCCCCGGCCTGAGATTGGAGGCGATCTCCTCACCACGCCGGCTCCTGATCGCAGAGACGAACAGGGTTCCCAGCCAGGCGATGCCGGCAACGACCGCGATGACGGTGATCAGGTTGGCGGTCATCCCCGGCGCCTCACGCCGCGCCGATGCAGCTCGGCCCCTGCGGGTATTCCACCGTGCGCTCGGGAGCCCTCGGAGTCTGGATGATCGTCCCGGTCTTGATCACGAAGTTGGAGCCGCGAATCTCGACCTGGAATCGGTCGAGGTTGCGAGGGGCCGGACCGGCGAAGTACTCGCCGATGGAGTCGTATTTCGAGCCATGACAGGGGCACTCGAATCCCTTGGACGTGGCGCACCATGGGACCCGGCAACCGAGATGCACACAACGCTGGAACAGCGCCATCAGCCCCTCTGCCTCGACGTTCTTTCCGGCGAACTGATCGGACAGCTTGGCGGGCGCCGGCACCAGGTAGGCCTTTGCCTCAGGGATGAACAAGGGGAGCACCGACCCGTCCGAGGCATAGACCTGGGTCTGCAGGTCCGAGACAGGTCCGGCGTCGATGTCGGCGCCGAAACCCCCGGTCAGCTTGGGCCAGAAGAATGCGAGGTAGTAGAGGCCTTGGAGCGCCAGGAAGGATCCAAAGGTCGCCGTCAGGGCCCTGTTGAAGAATTGACGACGTGTGACCCCTCCCTCTTCGGGTGAGACCTCCACGATGCGTTGAGACTCGATGATCTGGATCGCGGAGTCGGGTTGATGCTCCTCGACGGCGGCCTCCGGCTCTGCCTCCACGACCGCCGGCTCGGGCTCTGGGGGCTCCACCCGCGGCGAGATCGTCATGCCGGACATCGATCGATCGGCCTTCAACGTCTCGGCGGAGACCCCTGCGGTCGGCTCGGGCTTGTCGACGGATTGCGAGCGACGAAAAGCGACGGTGAATGCTCCTATTGCTCCGAAGATGGCGATCACGGCCACGGCGATGAGGGCGATGTTCGAGGCCGTCATTCGAAGTTGACCCAGTCTTTCAAGTCGTCGAAGAACACTCCGTCCTTCCACGGGTAGGAGAAGTTGAAGCCGCGGCCGCGGAACAGGACTCCGAACATGGTCAGCGTCGCCGCCCCGGCGAGGAACACCGAATACAGGGCGATGGCGAACTTTCTGTCACTGGGGCGGGTGGATGGGTTCTTGTCGATGTACGGGATCATCATGAATC
>JBAULI010000037.1:0-6482 GCA_049578105.1 Acidimicrobiia bacterium
GGCACAAAAGCGTTCACAGAAAGACCGAGCCCAGGAAGAACTCGTCCCTCACCCCTCCGGTCGGGACGCCGGTCAGTCCTTTATCTCTTGCCATCGGCCGTGTTCGTCCTGGACCCATCGGGTCCCACCGACGACCATGGCGATGGAGACCAGGTCCTTCATCTCCGACTTGATCGTCTTGAACAGGGATTTGGCGTCGTCCTTGAGCACTTTCGCCTGTTCGAGGCGGTAGCGGAGTGATGCCTTTCTCCTGGGCACGCGGGCACGAACCCTTCCCGCCAGCTCTTGATTGAGACGGCGGGAAGTCTCCAGGAATCGGATGATGGTGAGAAGGTCCTGATCACTCAGCGCCTCGACATATGGGGAGCTCGCCTCTGCCATCGGCCCGTAGACCTCGGCGGCGAGACGTTTCGCTTCAGGTGTGAGCGCCACCAGCACCTTGCGACGATCATGGGGATCGCCACTTCGCTCCAAGAGCCCCGCCGTGACCAGCCTGTCGACCATGGTCGTCGCCGCACCCGTGGTCAGGCCCACCTCACGAGCCAGGTCCCCGGCTGTCATCGGGCCTTGCTGATCTACGATGTCGAGACACCGGCCGTCGGTCCGATTGACACCGATGAAGTCACAGAATGCGTCGTCCATCAGATCGCTGGCGGTCTGAGCCCCTCGCACCGCCTCCTTCAGCCGCCGGATCGCCTCGGACCGCTGCTCTCTTGACAATCTAATTTCTTGACTCATAAGATACTTGACAGTCTAATCATAGCGACGGTACGACGGCAAGGAAGAAGAGCGAGATGACCGAGAAGATGATCGAAGCCCGGGGCCTGCGACGGGTGTACAAGACACGCAAGCAAGAGGTCGAAGCGGTCAGAGGTGTCGACTTCGTGGTCGACCCTGGGGAGATCGTGGGATTCCTCGGCCCCAATGGCGCCGGCAAGACCACCACGTTGCGGATGCTGACCACGCTGCTCAAGCCCACCGGGGGTGAGGCGATCGTGGCGGGTCGGGACCTCCGGATCGACCCGGTCGGTGTGCGACAGCGGATCGGGTATGTGGCACAGAGCGGGTCGACCGACCCCGAGGCCCGCGCCGGGGAGGAGATCGTCGACCACGCCCGCATGTACGGCATCGACAAGGACGTCGCGAAGGAGAGTGGCGAGATGCTCTTCTCCCAGCTCGAGCTCGAAGGTCTCTGGGACCGTCAGTGCAAGACCTTGTCCGGTGGCCAGCGTCGTCGTCTCGACATCGCCATGGGGCTGGTTCACAAGCCAGGTCTCGTCTTCCTCGATGAGCCATCGACAGGACTCGACCCACAGTCCCGGGCCAATCTGTGGGAGCACGTCGCCCGTCTGCGAGACGAGTTGGATACCACCGTCTTCATCACCACCCACTACATGGACGAGGCAGACATCCTCTGCGATCGAATCCTGGTGATCGACGATGGTCAGATCGTGGCCCGTGGCACCCCGGAGGAGTTGAAGCGCAGCGTCAAGGGCGACTCGGTCACCCTGACCTTCGGTCATCCCGACATCGCGGCCCGCGCGGCGGTCATGGCCTCCAACCTCGACACGACCGGCGACCCCGTGGTCGAGGGCAACGACCTGCACTTCCAGGTACCCGACGGCGCATCCGCTTTGCCTGTGCTGCTGCGGGCCATGGTCGAGCAGGACATCGATGCCACCGGCGTCCAGGTGAAACGACCAACCCTCGACGACGTCTTCCTGACCATGACCGGCCGTTCGCTCCGTGAGGGCGACAACGCCGGCACCGTTTCACGGGCTGCCTGAAAGGATCGATGATGGGCTTCTTCCACGAAACCTGGCTGGTCTTCAGCCGTGCAATGAGACTCTCCTTGAGAAACCCGGTGTGGGTGATCCTGGGGTTGATACAACCGATCCTCTACCTCACCTTGTTCGGACCTCTGCTCGAGCCGGTGGCCAACGCCCCGGGGTTCCCACCCGGTGACGCTTGGCTGGTGTTCGTGCCAGGCCTCCTGGTCCAACTCGGCCTGTTCGGGGCGGCCTTCGTCGGCTTCGGGCTCATCGCCGAGTGGCGGGCGGGGGTGGTCGATCGGATGCGGGTCACCCCGGCGAGCCGCGGGGCCCTGCTCCTGGGCCGGGTCCTCCGCGACGTCATCGTGCTGGTGGTCCAGGGCGCCATTCTCGTGAGCGCCGCCCAACTGTTCGGGCTCAGTGCTCCCTTCGAGGCATTGGTCATCGGCTTGGCGATCGTCGGCCTGCTCGGTGCCGCCTTCTCGTCGGTCTCCTACGGTGTCGCACTCAAACTGAAGAGTGAGGATGCGTTCGCACCACTGCTCAACGGTGTGATCGTGCCGGTGCTGCTCCTCTCCGGGATCCTGCTCCCGATGAGCCTGGCGCCGCACTGGTTGCAGACCGTGGCCAACCTCAACCCGATCTCATACGTGGTCGACGGTGTCCGCGCCGTGTTCCGGGGTGAGTTCACCACGTCCGACTCCATGGTCGGGCTGGCCGTCACGGCCGGCCTGGTCGCCGTTGGTCTTCTCTTTGGCACCAGGGTGTTCCGTCGGGAGTCCGCCTGACGGAGGCACCGGAGGAAGCGGATACCATCGCAGGGTGGCCAGCACTATCGGGATCCTCACCGCGGGGGGCGACAGCCCCGGTCTGAATGCCGCCATTAGAGCCGTCGGCAAGGCCGCCCAGCGGGCGTACGGGATGCACGTCATCGGGTTCAAGGACGGCTTTCAGGGCCTGATGCAGAACCGATTCATCCGGCTCGACTCGGACGCCCTCTCCGGGATCCTGACTCGGGGCGGCACCACCCTTGGCACCAGCCGGGTCAAGGTGGACAAGATGGAGATGGGTGACGGTCGCCGTATGGACATGCGCGCTCTGATGCGTGACGTCGCCGATCAGCATCAGTTGGACGCCCTGGTCTGTCTCGGCGGCGATGGGACGATGAAGAACGCTCTCAAACTCGAGGACGTCGGCATCAGGGTGCTCACTCTCCCCAAGACCATCGACAACGACGTGAGCGGGACCGATGTCACCTTCGGGTTCGACACCGCCCTGGGAATCGCCACCGAGGCGATCGACCGGCTCCACTCGACCGCCCACTCCCACCATCGGATCATGGTGGTCGAGATCATGGGGCACGACGTGGGTTGGCTGGCGCTGGGTGCAGGTCTTGCCGGAGGGGCTGACGTCGTCCTGATCCCCGAGATCCCCTACGACACCGAGGCCATCGCCTCGTCGATCTCGGCCCGAAAGGCGGCCGGTAGCGGCTTCTCGATCGTGGCCGTCGCCGAGGGAGCACATTCCCGGGAGGCGGCGAGATCCAAGGCGGGCATCCTGGAGAGGCTCCAGGCCGCTTCCGGTGACGAGAAGAGAGCGCTCAAGGAGGAACTGGCGGAGTTCAAGAGGGGCCACTCCCGTCGCAGCCAGGAGTTGGCCGACAGCCTGATGGAGGCAACCGGCCTGGAGGCCCGGGTCACCATCCTCGGCCACGTTCAGCGAGGCGGCACACCTTCCCCGGCCGACCGTCTCCTCGCCACGAGGTTGGGGACCGCCTGCGCCTCCTACATCACCGAGGGAATCCACGGGGTGCTCGTGGCCGCCCGGGGCGAGACCACCGAAGCGGTGCCGCTGAAGGAGATCGCCGGAGTCACCAAGAACGTGCCTCTCGATCACCCCTGGATCACATCCGCACGTGATCTCGGCATCTCGCTCGGAGACTGAGCCGATGGCGACCCCCCTCGGAGCGGTCCTCGCAGGCGGATCCGGCTCCCGCATGGGCACCGACAAGGCGAACGTGGAAGTGGATGGATCGACCATGCTGAGCCGCGTCATCGACGCCGTCTCCGAGGTCGCCGCCCATGTCGTCGTGCTCGGGGGCGAGAGGGACGGCCAGGAGTGCTGGGCGGACATGACGCCGGTCCCTGGACCGCTGGCGGGTGTCGCGACGGCATTGAACCGAATGAGTGAGGACCGCGTCCTCGTGGTGGCGGTGGACAATCCGTTCGTGACGGCCTCGACCCTGGCGCAATTGGCCGAGATGAGCGCTCGCCTGCCCATCGTCCCGGTCGACGATGCGGGTGTGCGTCAGGTCACTTGCGCCGTCTATCCGAAGAGCGTGGCCTCGATCGCGCTGGAGGAGGCGGAGTCGGGCGGGTCCATACAAACCTTGCTCGACCGGGTCTCCTTCCAACCGGTGACACCGGACGTCTGGCGGTCGTGGGGCGAGGATGGGCGCAGCTGGTACTCCGTGGACACCCCCGCGTCGCTGAGGGCCGGTCTGGAGATGTACGGGTAGAGCCTCCGCCTACCGGCGTTCCAGGAACCGGCGCTCGATCTCGTTCTCCGTCAACTGAAGAGCCCGCTGGCGCGCCTCCTCTTCCTCCTCGTCGTTGCCCAGCCTTCGGTGGAGCTCACTCAAGGCGACGTGATACGGCTGATAGCCATCCAAATCCGTGCCGATCGCCTCCAGCTCGGCCAATGCCTCTTTCGGACCTCGTGCCTCAGCCACGGCGACGGCGCGATTCAGCCGAACCACCGGTGACGGATGGGTGACCAGGAGACGGTCATAGATGCCGAGCAGGAGAAGCCAGTCCGTCTCGTCCCAAGACTCGGCCGTGGCATGAACGGCAGCGATCGACGCCTGCAAGGCGTACACCCCTTCCGAGTCGCTTTCACCCAGGTGGCTCAAGAGTGTCTGTGCCTCATCGATGTCGTCGTGATCCCAAAGCGAGCGGTCCTGGTCGGCGAGCAGGACCATCCCACCTCGTTCGTCGACCCTGGCCCGCCTTCGACTGTGCTGCAGGAGCATCAGCGCCAACAGAGCGATCACCTCGCCTCGATCGGGAAGCAACTCGACCATGAGCCGCCCCAGGGCGATGGCGGAGTCCGCCAGATCCACCCTCACCAGGTCGGCGCCGCTGGTGGCGAAATACCCCTCGTTGAACACCAGGTAGATCACCGCCAGCACCGCATCGAGACGTTCATCCAGCGCATCGGGCCGGGGCACCTCGAACGGTATGGCGGCGTCACGTATCTTCGCCTTGGCCCGAACCAGACGTTGTGCCATCGTCGGTTCACTGGTCAGAAAGGCGCGAGCGATCTCGGATGTGGTCAGACCGCCCACCGCCCTGAGGGTCAGCGCCACCTGCTTGTCGGTGGACAGGGACGGGTGACAGCAGGCGAAGATCAATTGGAGACGGTCGTCCTCGACCGATGGGCTGCTCAGGTCGGCCTCATCCCCACGGCGCTCCCCCATCTCGAGACTGGCCAGCATCTCTTGCTTCCGTGCCAGGTTCTCCCGGCGGCGGATGCGATCGATGGCTCGTCGACGCGCCACTGTGGAGAGCCACCCCGGTGGGTTGTCGGGCAGACCGGTTTCCGGCCAACGATCCAGTGCCTCGACGAGGGCATCCTGCACCGCCTCTTCGGCGATGTCGAGGTCACGGCACCGGCTGGCGACGTTCGCCAGGACCAGGGCATAGGACTCCCTGAAGACGGTCTCGATGGCCGTCCTGTGATCCATCGCCTCGGGCTCGCTCGCTTCTTTTCGGGCCTGGTCACACACTCATGTCGAACAGGCCCAGATTCCGTCGACTAGTGCTTGATCTCGATGCCCCCGAACAGGGCAGTGGCATGAATGGTGAGTGTGGGAGCGTCCGGTCCCAGCTGCTCTTTGGCGGTCACGTTCTCGATGCCGCCGAAGATGGGAAGACCACGGGTGTCCACGTGCCAACCGTCGGGCACCCTGATCTCCACGCCGCCAAAGGCAGCCAGGATGTCCACGGATGCGCCAGGAGCCGGCATTGCGTCCCGGAGATCCAGCTGAGCACCTCCGAAGATCGAGGTGATGCTCCCACCGCGGAATTCCTTGGAGTGAGAGGCGAGTTGGGTTCCGGAGAAGACGTTGAAGCTGTTCACATCTTCCGCAGCCTCTGTCTTGGGGGCGAGGCTGCGACCGAACAGGATCATCACGCCCACCAGGATGATGATCGCGGGGAAGATGAGGCTCCAGAGATCGAAGACGTCGAGTGACGAGAACAGCAAGGCCACGCCGATGAGGCCGATGACGAGTCCCACGAACCAATGACGCGGGTTGGCCGCCAACGAGACCAGACCCGCTCCGACTATCGCGAGGGGCCACCAGGTCCCGATTGCGTCCCCTGCGTCGAGGACATCGGCCTGGCCGAGGAGCAGCAACACCCCGACGACCACCACTATCAGCCCTATGTACAACCGCCCCCAATTCATCATTTCTCCCTTGTCGTGACCATTGGCCGGTGATCGGGTCACAACCTACCCTCTCGGGGCACACCGCGACCGAAGCAGGTCGTGTAGCCCTCGGATAACGTTGTCTCGAGTGCAATCAGCGAAATTGATCTACGTCGGCGACCCGATGTGCTCTTGGTGTTATGGGTTTGCCCCTGAAATCGAGTCGTTGGCGGAGGACCATCCGGTCGAGGTCGTGGTGGGAGGCCTCCGCCCCGGTCC
>JBAULI010000038.1:0-2523 GCA_049578105.1 Acidimicrobiia bacterium
GCCTCGGCTATCCGGCCGACAGACCGCTGAAGCCGATTTTGAATCCGAAGCGCCGACCGCTCGACGAAGTGGTCCATCGGGAGCGGTGGTAGCTCTCACGGGGCCGTTGATGCACACCCGATCACGCACGGTTCCCGTAAACGGCCCACTCGACCTGAGGGCGACTTTGCGCCCGTTGCACGGCCTCTTCGGGCGAGACGGATGGTGGTTCCCGGCACGAACACCGGACGGGCCGGGGTCGATCCGCCTGAGTCGCCCGACGACCGGGTCGGTCGAGGCGGAAGTCTGGGGAGACGGTGGGCCCTGGCTGCTGGAGCGTCTCGACGCCATTGCCGGTCTCGAAGACGACCCTCGAATGTTCGCGACCGACGACCCACTGGTCTCCGCCTTACACCGGAGTCACCTCGGCTGGCGGTTCGCCCGCACCGGTTTGGTCTTTCCCTATCTGGTGAACGCAATCGTCGCCCAGAAGGT
Organism: Acidimicrobiia bacterium; assembly: GCA_049578105.1. GTDB lineage: Bacteria > Actinomycetota > Acidimicrobiia > Spongiisociales > ZC4RG35 > JARDZU01. The sequence goes on from JBAULI010000038.1 coordinate 475, forward strand.
GACAGGGGGAGAGGCTCGAGCCGCCATGAAGGGTCTCACGGCCGAGTTCGGGGAACCTGCGCCCGGTCCCAACCGGGATCTGCGTCTTCCCCCGGACCCCGTGTTGATGGCGGCGGCCCCTTACTGGCGATATCACGAGATGCATCTCGAGAAGAGACGGGCCGACGTCCTGCGTCGCGTGTCCGCTCATGCCGTCGACATCGACCGTCTTGGTGCTTTGGGCTCGTCGGAAGCAGCGGCTTCGCTGCTGTCGTTTCCAGGTGTGGGCATGTGGACGGTTGCCAAGACACTGGGGCCGTCGCATGGCGACGCCGATCAGGTCGAGGTGGGCGACTTCCATCTGAAGCACATCGTCGTCCATCACCTCACCGGGCGGGCCCGAGGCACGGATGAGGAGATGCTCGAGCTCCTCGAGCCGTTCCGACCCCACCGAGGGCGCGTCGTCAGGTTGCTCCACTCTCTCGGTGCCGAGCCCAAATTCGGGCCGCGGGTGAGAGTCCGCGACATCACCTCGCTGTGAGTGACTCCCACGAGGCCTCATTTCGACGCAGCACTATTGTCCCGGGTCGATCATGATCGAATATCGCACCAACCTCGACGTCCCCCTCGACGATGTCATCGAGCTGTATGTCGACTCCACACTCGGAGAGAGGCGGCCCGTCGGCGATCGGGATCGAATGGAGCGGATGCTGGCGGGGGCGAACCTCGTCATCACCGCCTGGGATGGTGAAACCCTGGTCGGGATATCGAGATGCATCACCGACTGGGCCTACTGCACCTACCTATCGGACCTGGCGGTCAGACTCGACCGTCAACACCAGGGAATCGGCAAGGAGTTGGTGCGTCTCACACGTGAGGCGGCGCCGGATGCGACCGTGATCCTGTTGGCGGCGCCCAAGGCGGTCGAGTACTACCCGAAGATCGGGATGAGCCGCCATGACAGCGCATGGGTGCTGTGGCCCGGCGAGACCCCGACCTGAGTCATCGCTGGAGCCAGGCGAGTATCAGATCCCCCACGAAGTCAGGGTCGTGCATGTCGTCGTGTCTCGCTCCCTCGACCACCTCCACCTGAACGGGCTTGCCGGTTGCCTCCAGTGCTTCGGCGAAATCTTCGGCGAAGGTGAGATCGACGAGAGCATCCTCGTCCCCGCTCATCAGAAGCGTGTCCAGGCTGGGATTCTCGTCGACGAAGTTGAAGGGGTCGCCCGCTCTCCAGGCTTCCGGGGCCTCGCCAGGGTCGCCTCCGAAGAATGGGATCATGAGCGGGCCGAGCCTCGAGACGTCGTATGGACCGGCGAGCCCGATCAAGCGATCGGGAACGACGTGGGCGTAGGGGCAGTCCTGCCCGTAGGTGCCCGGGTCGAGTGCCACCAAAGCACTGATGTGGGCCCCGGCCGAATGGCCGATCACGACGACCGTGCCATCCCCGTCTGATCGGGCGGCGGCGTAATCGGCGGCACAGGCCACGTCGTTCACGGCAGCGGGAAAGCCCGGGCTCTGTCCGGCCAGGGTGTACGGAGTGTTGACCGTGAGATAGCCGTTTGCCGTCAGGAACTTCGCCAGGCTTCTCATGATCGCCGGGGAGCCGATTACCCATCCGCCCCCATGCACCAGGACTGCGGTCGGGAACGGGCCGTCGCCCTCCGGAACGAGAACTTCGGTGCCATCAGCGGGCGGAGGCTGGGCGATGGTCGTCGGGGGAGAGCCCACCGTCGTGGACGTGGCGTTCGTCGTGGTGGTGACGTTCGTCGCCGGCGCCACCGTTTTGGTCGTGGTCACCGGTTCCGTCGTCGGCGTCGGAGTCCCATCGGCCATGGTCGTCGTCGTCGCATTCCCCGAGCAGGCGGCCAACGCGATGCCCAATGCGACGAGAAGGCGGCTCAGTCGAGCAATGACGCCGACCCCTGATCGAGATGCCACTCGACCACGGCCTCCCCCTGGTCCAGCTGTCCGGCTGGGGTCTCTCCTTCGAAGCTCGCCTTCACCGCCTCGGCCTTCGATTCACCCACCACGATCATCATGATCCGTTGGGATCTCCACAGAAGGGGA
>JBAULI010000039.1:0-5815 GCA_049578105.1 Acidimicrobiia bacterium
GTGGAGGGGTTCGACGCCGATGTCATATGCGTCGACGGTGACCCGACCACCGATGTTTCGATCCTCGCCCAGCCGGACAACATCACCCACGTCTGGAAGACAGGCAGCGCGGTCAAAGGCTGACTAAGGCTTCCCTCAGACGATTCGCCGCTTGCTGGCCCAACGAGCCAGCTCATGTCGATTGGACAGCTGCAGCTTGCGCAGCACCGAGGAGACATGGGTCTCGACCGTCTTGATCGAGATGTCGAGCTTGCGGGCGACCTGTTTGTAGGCGAATCCACGTGCGATGAGCCTCAGAACGTCCTTCTCGCGGTTGGTGAGTCGATCCAGCTCAGGGTCCTGCACGGGAGGCATCGAGCCGGCGAATGCGTCGAGGACGAAGCCGGCGAGACGTGGCGAGAACACTGCGTCCCCGGCATGGACTCGTCTGATGGCGCCGGCCAGGTCGGCCGGCTCGATCGTCTTCGTGACATAGCCCCTCGCCCCGGCCCGGATCATGGCTATGACGTCTTCGGCCTGATCCGAGACCGACAATGCGAGAAACCGGACATCGGGATTGGTCTCGGTCACCGCCTCGACCACCGCGATGCCACCACCGTCCGGCATGTGGACGTCGATCAGGACGACGTCGGGGCTCGAGTCCCTGATCTCCCCGATGGCGGTATCGACGTCATAGGCAGCTCCGACGATGACGAACTCCTCCGACAACTCGGAGCGAACACCGGCGAGGAAGAGACGGTGGTCGTCGACCAAATAGACCTTGACACTCATTGCTCACCCAACGGCATCCGCAAGATCACCTCGGTCCCCTCACCAGGCTCACTGACCACCTCCACGTTCCCACCGGCCCGTTCCATCCTCGCAGAGATCGACTCGCTGATACCCCTTCTGTCCACCGGAACCCTGGCCAGGTCGAATCCCGTGCCCTGATCGGTCACGTAGACCACCAATTCGTGCTCATCCGCCTCGAGATAGAGGGAGACGCGCTCCGTGCCCGAGTGCTTGGCGGCGTTCACCATGGCCTCACTGGCCGCACCCACGATCGGCCGAACGGCGTCATCTAGCGCGTGATCGCCGACCGTCACCACATCGATGGGGATTTGATGGTCCGACTCGATCCGTTTCGCCACGCTCTTAAGAGCCGTCGACAGCAGATCGACGCCATCCAGCGGTGCGTTGCCATACAGCCAGTCGCGAAGCTCGGACTCCTGATGCCGGGCCAGCATCGACATCCGACCCGGGTCATCGCTGCGTTGTATCAGCGCCAGAGTCTGCAACACCGAATCGTGGAGGTGGGCGGCGACCTCCGCCCTCTCTTCCTGACGGATTCGCTCCCGACGCTCGGTGCCTAGATCGCGTGCCAGACGCGCCACCCACGGCCCGAAGGCAACCAGGATTCCGACCCCGGTGAGGCCCACGGCCAACATCACCGGGCCGACGTCGAACAGTGGCCCGACATTGGAGGCGAAGACAGCCAGCCCCCCGATGAGGAGCGCCACCCCGATCAACATGCGGACCCGACCCGGTCGCTCGACCGTCGGGTCGATCAGGGAGACCAGGGGGCCAGGGGTATCCCGACCGGTCAGCGCTGCCACCCCGAACGCCAATGTCCCGACCGTGATCACGAGACTGTTCGAAGGCCACCATCCGGCGGCGGCGAGCACCAACATGAATCCGACGAAGGCAATGCCGAGACCGAGGGCCTTGTGGGTCTCGACTCGATCGGCGGTGATGTCGTCCACCCGATCCAGCGCCATCAGCCAGAGGCCGAGATAGACCAACACGCCGAGACCCCAGACCATGGCCAAGGTGACGAAGGCGGCACGGACGAATGCGTCGCTCACCCCCAGTGTGTCGGCCAGGCCGCCGGCCACACCCGCCAGGACGCGGTCGGTCCGCCGTCTCCTGAATTCGATCTGTCTCACCGCGGCCACTTACAGATGATCGCAAGCCGGGGCCTCGACCTCAATCGGGGGCTTCCCCGATGGGCTCGGGGTTCTCTCAGGGTGGTTCCCGATTGATGCATCACTCCTCATGCGATCGAATAGCGACCATGGAACAAGACACAGCAACCACCGAGACGCCAGAGTCCCAGGCGGTCGCCCAAGAGTTGGTGAGGCCCCGCCAGGGCCGGATACTCGGAGGCGTCGCCCAAGGCCTGGCCAATCGATACAACCTGCCGGTTCTACTCGTCCGGGCGCTCTTCGTGATCCTCACTTTTGGTGGCGGTCTCGGCCTCGCCCTGTATGGGGCCGGTTGGTTCTTGATCAGATCCGAGGATGAGCCCGAGGCGCCTGCTTCGCGGTTCTTCTCCCAGGCCTCCACGTCCCGATCCTGGATAGGCATCGGCCTGGTGTTCCTCGCCGTCCTAATCCTCCTCGACAGGTTCACCTTCCTCTCCGGGGGCGTGGTGTGGGCCGTCGGGTTGCTCGTGGTCGGGATCCTTCTCTACACCGGCGATCTCCCTCGTCTGGTGCAGGGCCCCAGCGACAAGGAGGGAGTTCAACAAGTGACGACATCGAGCACGCTCGTGCCAACCCAGCCGACGGCCTCCGGAGCGGATGGCGGATCGGCCTCCGGCCCCCCGCCCACACCCGCACCCACACCGCCGATCCTCCCACCTGCCGCACGTGAGCCACGCGAGAAGTCCTTTCTCGGTCGGATCACGTTTGGTGTGATGCTCATCGGGCTGGGTGTCCTTGCCATCTTGGACAACATCCCGCAGATCGCAATCGCTGCCGAGCCGAGGCATTACATGGCGCTCGCCGTGACCATCCTCGGTCTGGGCCTGATGGTCGGTGGGTTCGCCGGCCGCGCCCGATGGCTGATACTGGTGGCGGTCGTCCTGGTGCCGACGATGCTGTTCTCACCGGTGTTCGAGTACAACTGGAACAGTGAGGACTTCGACCGCTCGGTGACACCTGTCACGTTCAGCGGCCTCGACGACACCTATCAGATCGATGTCGGCAGTCTCTCCATCGACCTGACCCAGCTTCCTTGGGACGGTGAGGACATCGACCTATTCGCCAGGGTGGATGCCGGGGAGATCGACATCTGGGTACCCGAGAACGTGGCCGTGGTCGGCAGCGCCCAGGCAGATGTCGGCCACGTCGCCGGCTTTGGTCGCGAGTCTTCGGGTCTCGGCAGCCCCAATCTGGTCTTCGACCACGGTGGCACCGACGGGACCATCCACCTGGATGCCTCGGTCGACGTGGGCGACATTCAGATCCACGTGGGCAATTGAGCATCGAGCACTAGAAGGAGCATCACATGAAGACACACAGATTCGACGCCATCTCGTTCGTGAGTGGCCTGATCATCACCCTCCTCGGTCTCGCATTCCTCATCCCCCAGACACCGGTCGACGTCGTGGACGCACTCACGAACCTGGGTAGCTGGTTCTGGCCGGTCATCCTGATGGTGATAGGGGTTGCGGTCCTGGTCCCCGTTTTCCTCCCCAGGGGCGACGAGGACCGCGAGAAGCTGGAGGGCTAGCGGGACTCCTCGATCAACCGGGCTTTCAGCTCGGCAAGGCGTCTGGTCACCGACACGTGATACACGTGTGGGTTGACCAGACGCTTGACTCCTGGGTCCAACCTCTCCAGGTCGGCGATCCTGCGTTTCCTCGCCTCAGCAACGATGGCAGGATCGTCGGCCGGAGCTTCCAGTGACGCCGCCACCAGAAGCTCTTCCGTCGACGACACCCGGTCGCCCGGAACGACCCTTCCGATCCCCGTCTCACGATGATGGTGAAGCTCCAAAGGGAAGGTGAGCTCCTCGTCCGCCAGGGCCATCACATCCACCGTCGCCATCCCCCGCATGTCATAGAGCCGATGCACTTTCTTCCGACCGGGGTTGACCACCTTCGCACCGGTGTCGGAGACCTTGATCGCCGGACGCCACCCGGTCTCATCGGACACGGCGACGAGCTTGAAGACACCGTCGAGATAGGGCCGCCCATGCGAGGTCGCCATCTTGGTGCCCACGCCGTACGTCAACCTGTTGACAATCTCATCGGCATCGGCCCCATATCTCGGCGCCTCGACTTCGATCTGAGTGAGGATCTGGGAGATGGTCAACTCGTCGAGCCCCGACGACAGCACGATCTTGACCTCATCGAATCCGGCCTTGTCCAGGAGAATGGCGGACCTCACCGCGAGATGGGCGAGGTCACCGGAGTCGAGACGGATTCCCACCGGCCTATGGCCACTCCGTCTCAGCTCCTCGAACACCTTGATGGCGTTGGGGACACCCGACTCGAGGGTGTCGACGGTGTCGACGAGCAGGACACACTGGTCGGGATACATTGCGGCATAGGCGCGGAACGCCTCGAGCTCGCCCTCCCCCAAGGCCATGAAGACCTGGACCATCGAGTGGGCGTGTGTGCCCTGAGGGAGGATGCCCATCTCATGTGAGATCCCGACATTCGAGGAGGCGTCGGCGCCCCCGATGAGGGCGGCCCTGGTAGCAGCGATGCCTCCTTCGTCAGGGGCTCGCCGCAACCCGAACTCGAGCACCGAGCCACCGCGGGCGACCTCGACCACCCGCGAGGCCTTGGTGGCGATGAGCGTGTGGAAGTTCAGATGGTTCAGCAGCGGCGTCTCGATCAGCTGGGCCACAGCCAAAGGGCCTTCGACCACGGTCAACGGGATGTTGGGATGACAGACACGGCCCTCAGGGATGACCTGGTAACGCAGGCTGTCCCACGTCACTTCACCGAGCCAAGTGAGAAAGTCGTCATCGAAGAGACGGTGCCCTCCGACCACATGGGCTCTCAGGGCGCTCGTCTCGTCGGAGCCAAACCGCGAACGATCTGCCCATCGTCCCAACCATCCCCACCCTGCATTGATCGCATATCCGGCCTGGTGCTCCCCGTAGTCCGGATAGCCGCGGAAGAAATGCTCGAAACGCGCCTCCCTCTCGTGAAGGCCATTGCGGAAGTAGAGCTGGGCCATCATCAACTGGTAGTGATCCGTGAGGAGGGCGCCCCGTGATATCGGCATACGGCCCAGCCTATTGGCGCTTGTACCCTCAGAGGGATGGTCGCTTATGACGAGGCGACGGCGCTGATCGTCGTCGACATGCAAAACGATTTCGCCGACCCGAGTGGAAGCCTCTACGTCGAGGAAGGCGAGCAGGTGGTCGACCGGGTAAACACCGAGATCGACCGGGCGATAGAAGGTGGCGCCTTCGTGGTCTACACCCAGGATTGGCATCCCGAGTCGACCCCTCACTTCGCCAAGGACGGCGGCATCTGGCCGGTGCATTGCGTCGGGGAGACGTGGGGTGCCGAGTTCCACCCCCGCCTCGAGGTCCTGGGCCCGAGCGTGCGGAAGGGCTCCAACGGCGAGGACGGGTACTCCGGGTTCACGATGCGTGACCCGGTCACCGGTGAAGTGACACCCACCGCTCTGCGCGGCATGCTGGAGGACCGCCAGGTCTCGAAGGTGGTGGTGGTCGGGCTCGCCCTGGACTACTGCGTCAAGGCCACCGCCCTCGACGCCATGTCCGGGTATGACGTGACTCTGCTCACAGGTGCGACGGCATCGGTCGACCTCGAGCCCGGCGACGGGGCCAGGGCACTGGACGAATTGAGAGCGGCCGGCGTCAGGGTCGACGGCTAGGCAGCCGGGCGGGACGCCCCATACGCCCGATAGAGCGTCCTTGCCGCGACAAACAGAACCAGCGCCCCAAATACGAGGGAGAGGGTCCGATCTGCAGTCGCCAGGGCCAGTCTGGACCCGATGATCGACCCAACCACGCCACCGGCTCCGGTTATGACGCCATCCAGCAACCGCACTCGACCGTTCCTCAG
>JBAULI010000040.1:0-10958 GCA_049578105.1 Acidimicrobiia bacterium
CGACGGTGGGGAAGGTCTGGAGGTACCCGTCGGGCACCACTTCGCGGACCACCCACACACCAGGCACCAGATCGGTGAACTGATAGGCACCGTGGGCATCGGTGGTTACCGAAGGCTCGCCGGGGTCGATGCCCCCGTCATCGTTGAGGTCCAGATAGACGGTCACACCGGAGAGGGTCGACTCGGAAGGATCCCTGACCGCGTCGCCGTCGAGGTCCTCCCACTTCACCCCTTCGATGGTGCCCAGAGGCTCCGGGGATACGAGCACGCCGTCGGAGACGGTGACGGTCTCGCTGACCCCGATTTGGAGCGCTGGGCTCAACACGGGCGAGTCGGAGACCGCGATGTCCTCGACGATCCCGATGGAGACCGGTGGCCGGACTGCGACCGTGTCACCGACGCCGATGTCTTCGGTGAGATGGATCAGAGCGGCGCCGGGAAGAGTCAGCTCGTCGGTCACCACGATCGACTCACCCACGTTGATGTCGACTGAGGTCGCTTGGCCGATCGTGATCGTGAACGTCTCGGTTGCCGGAGGGATGGAAGGATCGAAGGCGTCGGTGACCCGCACGGTGAAGGTGTGGTCACCGAGCTCATTCGGCGTGGGCCACAAGAACCGGTAGTCATTCGTTCCGGCAATGGGGTTGAAGAAGACCTCGGGTGGAGGAGGATTGGTCAGATCCGGCGGTTCATCCTCGAACAGCTCGTAGACGGGCAGCAGGGCGCCACTCGATGTCACTGTGAAATCGACCAACTCACCCGGGGCGACCGTCTGGTCGGGGATCGAGCCGATCTGGATGACAGGCCCTACCTCGTAGTCGCCCTGCCGATCCCAGATCACAGCGTCTTCCGTGGGCTCGGGACCGGAGACACCGACGATGATCCCGTCCTCGTTCAGCCCGTATGCGATCGAGTAGTTGATGCCTTCCGCAAGATGTCCGAGGTCCTGAGGGACGCTGGTCGGATTTGGCCAGACCACGGCGGTGCCCTCGGTGGAATCCGTCCCGCTGAATCCGACGATCATTCCCGAGTCGTTGATGGCGAGCGCGTCGCTGCGGGCGTCTCCGCTGAGCAAGCCAAGATTTGTCTTGGATGCGTCGGGAGCCGACCAATAGGCGGCCCGCACATCTGTTCCCGAGATGGAGATGCCCACCAACTCGCCGTTGCGGTTCACGTCGTAGCCGATGACCGAGGTGGTCGGGTTCGAGTCCCCCGTGTCGAGCACGGTCCATCCCTCCATGTCGGACCAAGCCAGTCCATATCCGACGGCGATGTGCTGGCTGATCCCATCGATGGTTGCCTGCTCGATGTCTTGAGCGTCGAAGTAGAGAATGGGGCCTGGGTGTCCGGTGAACGTGGTCACGTCATAGCTTCCACTCCCGTCGGGTGTTGCCAGGAAGCCACATGGATTCACCTGGTCGTACCCGCAGGTCAGGGCCTCGGCCATGTATGTGCCCACGATCCATCCGTCGTCGGAGATGCCAGTGGCTTCGAAGAGATTCGGGTCGGCCACGATCCCGGTCGGATCCGGAATCTCCGTCGCTCCGTTTGCCGCTGACCAGACGAATGCGTGGCGCACACCGCCGAGCAAGTAGCTGCCCACCACCTCGAGACTCGAGTTCATGTCCTTGATCGCGATGTTGGCCCCGGCAGGCAGGTCGTTTGTGATTCGAATCAGTGGACCTGAGCCTGGCCAGAGGCCTCCTGGCTTCGCGCCATGCTGGAGGGCGATGGCATCACCGACCATGGCAACTGCCGCCGTGTCGGCTCCGACGGGCACCGTGACGATCCGCACTCCCGAGGTCGAAACCGTGTCGACGGCCCTGGCCGAGGTGGCTATCAGCATGGCCAGCAGGAAGACACCCGCAACGACCAGGCCCAGTCGTGGCCTCGAGGTCTCGACCGAAGATCGAGCCATCACTCGCCCTCCGGGTCGGTGATCACGATTCTGACCTGGTCGGTGATGGCGACGGACCCGCCTCCATCGTTGTTGGCAGCTGGTGTTCCGGTTGTCGTCGTTTGCACTGCCCTACTACTCGTCGCGGCGGCGGCGATCGTCGTCGTGGTGGTGGTGGGGTCGGGCCTGTTGGCGCCACCACCACAGGCGGATGACAGAAGCAGCACCATGGCGATGGCGACAGTTTTCAACGACTTCTCCTCAGGACCTGCCTTTCATCCGGATGTGAACGAGATGACGACCTCGACCTGGATGCTCTGTCCTGCGCTGACGGTCTCCGGAGCCGTCAGGTCCTTTTCTGTCAGAGATGACCCGGTGTCGTCGAAGAGCGGGTCGTATGCGGCGGGACAGTCGGCGGGCGTCACGTTGTTGCCGCAGGTAGCGATCTTGGTGTCCACAGTGGCGATTTCACCATCGTTCTCCGCGGTGCCAGAGGCTGTGACCGTCAGTGACCCGTCCGAGTTGTTGACTGCCGAGGCGGTGAGGGCACACGTTCCGAAACTGGGCTCATAGGTCTTACAGGGACCATTGGTATCGGAGCCATACAGCCGTACGAGCCACATTCCCGGTGTCGCCTGGCCGACGAGGAAACCGGCGAGACTATTTCCACCGTTTGGTCCGAGGGCATTGCTGAACTCCGTGTGCTGGTCCAGGCTCCCATCCGGGTTGTAAATGTCGATGGTCCAGTCACCATGGACCACGATCCCCTCGCTTGGGGCGCTCGCCTCGGGTTGAGCCCCCCCGCAACTCGCCACCACCAGTGCAATCACGGCCAGCAGGCCCAGTGATCTGAGTCTCATCAAGTTCCTCCATCGCAATCGTCCAGGCAGAGGCGAGTCGCGCCACCCATCTGTGAAAATACGGCCACTCTCCGTAGCCGCCATTACTCATCGACCACACTCCCACTACTCATTTCCAGGGGCATCACCTGGGAGTGTTGACCTAGGTTTCCTGGCGTGAGATGGCCTCTGACCGGGCGCGGGGCCGATCTGGACCATGCAGTAGGCATGATCGAGTCGGGCACCGGGATCGCATTCTTGGGACCTGCCGGTGTCGGGAAGAGCCGGCTGCTCCACGAATTGGTCGATCGTTTCGCGGGCAGTGGGATGGCGACCTTGCGAATTGCGGCGTCCGAATCCACGAAGGCCATCCCCCTAGGCCCCTTTGTCGACCTCCTTCCCGAGACACCGGCCGAAGACCCTCTGGCCATGTTGGGCATGACCCTGGCGACGCTGCGGGCGAGGGCAACATCGCGTGGTCTCTTGCTGGCTGTTGACGACGCACACCATCTCGACCAGATCTCACTCGCCCTTGTGATCAACGCGGTCACGTCCGGCGGTGCCCTCGTCTGTCTGACGGCACGCACCGGCGAGCACCTGGAGGCAGACCTGGTCGGTCTTTGGACCAACAGCGCCATGGAGCGTGTCGACCTCTCCCCGTTGAGCGAGACCGACTCCCATGCCCTGGCCGAAGCCGTCTTGGGACCGATCGACCCAGGTCTGGCCGACGAGCTGTGGCGGTTGTCACGAGGGAATCCCCTGGTCCTCCACGAGCTGATAGAAGGTGCCGCCGGTCGATCGATCACCACCACCGAAGAGGGAATCTGGGTCAAGCAGGGGGAGTTGACCGGGTCGCCCCGTCTCGCCGACCTGGTCGCATCACGTCTCTTCGGCTTGCCCGAGCCGCTGCGACGGGACATGGAGTTGATCGCCGTCGGCGCCCCACTCCCCGGCTCACTCGCACAGCTGATGTTGGGGGAAGAGTTGGCCGACCTCGAGCAGCGGAACCTGGTGAGAGTCACCCGTCTGGTCGACGACATCCATGTGCTGCCGGCCCATCCTCTCTACGGGGAGATCTTGGACTCCCAGCTGCCGGAGATGCGGAGGCAGCTGACATTCCGGCAATTGGTGGAAGCCTCATTGGAGTTGGACGATGACATCGACCCGCTCCGAGTGGCCCTCTGGCAACGTCAGGGAGGTGAAGTCCTGTCACGGGACGTTGCCCTTCAGGGGGCCGCCGAAGCGCTGGCCAGACATGATGCCACCATGGCCGAGGACCTCATCGAGCAGCTCGCCGACGTCGACGATGGGGCCGCCGTCATCCTGGGCCGGGCGCTCACCTATCTGCGTCGTTTCGAAGAGGCGGAAGAGACTCTGCGGGGGAGGGATCCCGGCGACGACGCCCTCAGGGCCGATCTGGCGTCGGCCCGCGCCCACAATCTCGGCTTTGGTCTGGGCCGTGTTGCCGAGGCCATCGAACTCCTCGACCACGTGGCCGCCACAGTGCCCGGATCGATGCGAGCCCGACTCGACACCGAGAGAGGGATGCTGGCCGCCATCCGTGGTGACTTCACCGATGCCGATCGGGCCGGTCGCTCCGTGATCGCCAACCCGGAGGCATCGCTGGAGGCGCGTGCGTCAGCCTATGTCAATCTCTCCCTGGCCCTGGCCATGACCGCCGATTGCGATGGGTTCCTCGAGATCGTCGACGAAGCCTATCGGTTGACGCGCCGGGCCAAGGGCGGACTGCCCCTTGGTGAGGATCAGGTCGCCATCATGCACTTCCCGGCATTGGCGGCCGCCGGGCGAGTCGACGAGTCCCTGACCGTGCTGGAGGAAGGCGTCACCCGGACTGCCGGCTCCGTACTGGAGGCGACCTGGCTGGGCAGTATGGCAATGGGACATGACCTGCAAGGCCTCCTCCACCACGGGCTCGAGGAGTCCCGCCGGGCCCAGGCGTTGATAGAGGAGGGAGACCCCTTCCATCTCGAGCCCCAAATCCGTGGTGTAATCGCCCTCGAGCGGGGACAGTTGGGCGACGTCGGGGCGATCGAAGAAGTCGAGGACATCGTGTTTGATCACCCCGATCCCCGTCTCAGCATCTGGGTCGACCGGGGAAGGGTGTGGGCGTTGGCGGCGAAAGGGGAGGCAGATGAGGCAGCCGAGCTGGCTGCCCGGCATGGTCGCGAGGCGATTGCGAATCAGCATGTCTTCTGGGGTGCTCTTGTCCTACACGACGCGGTTCGTCTCGCACACCCGTGGTTGGTGGCCGACGACCTGGCCGCCCTGCGCAATACCCGTGGCGCTCGACTGATCAACAGCATGGCCGACCACGCCACAGCCCTGGATGCCGAAGACACTGAAGCGCTCATCGGAGTGGCCCAGAGGTTGGGGGCGATGGGAGCGTCCCTCCTCGCCGCAGAGGCCGCCGCCCAGGCGTCCGTGCTGGGTGCCGGCGCTTCTGCCGCCCTGGCCGCCTGCCTGTCCATGGGATGGGAGCTGGTGTGTGAGGATCCGGCGACACCGGCCATCGCTGCCCGGTCGGCGGTGGTCACCCCACGTGAGTTCGAGGTGGGGAAGGACGCGGCATCCGGTCTGACCAGCTCGAAGATCTCCCAGAGGCGCTTCATCTCGGTGCGAACCGTCGACAACCACCTGCGGTCGATCTACAGAAAACTGGGTGTCGGAGGGCGTGAGGAGCTGGGGGCGCTGTTTGCGCCGATCCTCTGACAAGAGAGCGCGGTTGCGATGGCGTACTCGGTTGGTCCGGCTACCCCGCCCAGCCGTTGGTGTTGGCCTTGCCTGGTTGGCTGGGGGTCGGAGTCGACCTCTTCTTCAATGCCGGAGTCTTCGCCTTCGTATACGAGCAGTCGAGAGCCCGCCCTGCTCCCCGACTCCGACCTGGCTCTGCGAATCCCCGTCGCCTATGCCGCTCTGGCCCTGGCGGTGACCGCCCTCGCCTGGCTGCATCCCCGGCGGCGGGGAAGAGAGCCATCGCATTCGGCGGGCAAGCCCTTCTCCTGGAACGTCTCAGTCGAGAGGGCGACACCCCGGGGGCCCGTCTCGCATTGCAACGTTGGCTGACCGGTTACAGCACAGTGCTCCTCGTGCTCGTCGTCGCCCTCTGGGACATGATCTTCAAGCCGACCCTATGAGCCGCCGGGAGCCGAGCACGCCGACTCAGAAGTCGTGCCCCCAGGGGCCGACCCCGTAGATCCGTTCGATGGCGATCCGGGTCAGAAATCCGGCGGGCACGTCCCGCATGGGGAATCGCTCACCGGGCCCGACATAGAACTCGGCCAGATGATCCATCCACTCCAGGGCCCCACCTTCGAGAACCCTGCCGCGGCCCTGAATCACCACATATGGGTGGAGCCCTTGACCGGTGTTCTCCTGTGCCTGAAAGGAGATCGCCACACGGGGGTCACGCCGTATCGAGTCCAGTTTGTGCTGGTCGGGAAACGTGGCCAGCACCAGCTCGTCACCATCGAAGCCCGCCCAAGTCACGGTGATGTGTGGGGTGCCATCCGGATCCAGGGTCACCAGGTGACCCAGCGGCCCAGTGGCGAGGAGATCGCGTACTGATTGGGGGATATCCATGACCTCCCAGGCTACAACCGGGACCAGATTCGGGGGTCTTGAATCTTGTCCTGGGGTGCTTGTACGGTCGAACATATGTTCGTAGCAGAGCAAGAGTACCGATGGGATGAGGCCTCGATCGACGCCGATGCCGCCGTATTGGAGTCGGTGCTGGAGTCGCCCGATGAGGTTGTCTCGATTCCTGCGGATTTGGATGAGATGTCTCCGGGGCCGGTGTTGGCTGCGTTTCTCTCCACCATCGATCTGTCCTCGATCTCGGGATACGACCGGGTGGTGGTCCTTCGGGCCTACCAGCGCATGGCCTCCCACTTCGAAGCCTGGGTCAATGAAGCCATGGCCTCAATCGCCGACTTCATGATGGAGATGGACCAAGACCTCGATGTGGCCAACGAGGCAGCGGAGTTGGAGCTCCGCGCCGCCCTGCGTCTGACCCGGCGAGCTGCCACCAAACGGTTGGAGCTGGCTCAGGATCTTCATCGTCGCTTGCCCGCTGTGGGTGAGGCCTTGGCCCGTGGTGACATCGACGTGAGACGGGCCTGGGTCCTGTGCAACGGGACGGTCCACCTGGACACCGACACGGCTCGACGGCTCATCGACACGGTCATCGACGACGCCCCCCGGTTGACCACCGGTCAGCTTGGCGCAAAGCTCCGCAAGCTCTGTCTCGAGGTAGACCCGGACGATGCCAGGAAGCGCTATCAGGAGGCCCTCGATGAGCGTCGTGTGGTCAAGGACGCCACCGAGTCGGGCACTGCCAACCTGATGATCTTCGATGTGGCCCCCGATCGGGCCGCCCTGGCCACCGCCCACATCGAGGCCCTGGCCCGAAGCCTCCGGACCGAGGGGGAGGAGCGGAGCATCGATCAGCTACGCGCCGATGTCGCCATCGACCTGCTTTGCGGAGTCGTCACCGGCAAGAAGGCGGGTCGGGGCAGTGTCAACATCCGGGTCGACCTGACCACCCTCGCCGAGCTAGACGACAAGGCCGGCGAGTTGAGCGGTTTCGGACCTGTCATCGCCGACATCGCCCGTCAGGTTGCCAAGAGACAGCAATCCTCGCAGTGGTGCTGGACTCTCACCGACCCCGAAAGCGGTATGGTCCTCGACACCGGGATCACCCGAAGACGACCAACCGCTGCACAGAAGCGTCGGATCCAAGCCGAGGATCAGACGTGCACCTTCCCCGGTTGTCGGATGCCCGCCAACGATTGCGACATCGACCATCGCCGCCCGTTTGCCAAAGGTGGCCCCACCATCGTTCGCAACCTGGACCTGGCATGCCGCCACGACCACATCCACTATGTCAAACACCGTTGGAAGCGTTACCGGCTCCCCGACGGCGACTACCTATGGATCAGCCCACTGGGACACCGATACACCACCAGTGGCCGACCCGCCCCGTCGATCGACCTTTCCGAATTGGAAGAGATCGAAGAGACCGAAGAGACCGAGGAGGCCGAGGAGGCCGAGGAGGCCGAGGAGACGTAGGACTGAGTCACCACGCTCCGGGCACGTTGCTTCTACCCGTCCCAGCCGTTGGTGTTGGCCTTGGCCACGGCTTCCAAACGGCTGGTGACATTCATCTTGGCCAGGATCGCCGAGACGTGATGACCGGCGGTCTTCTCCGATATGTACAGCTCGTCGGCGATTGCGGCGTTGGAGAGCCCCTGTCTCATCAACTCCAGCACCTCGGCCTGACGTGAGGTGAGCCGGGCCGGGTTCTCCCGGGTCGAGTCCCTCTCGCCACGGGGGATGCTCTTGGCCCCACGACGTTGCAGCTCCCGTCGCAGACCCCGGGCGCTTCCGTCGGCACCCAGTGCGGACAGTGTGGAGAACACGGCGGTCAGGTCGGCACCGGGGACCAAGGCTCTGGTGATGGCTGCCTCGACCACGTAACCCAGCCGCTCCCACTCGTCCGCCGCCTCGGAGATGCGACCCTGGTACTCCAACCCGGCGGGTCCCGAGATCTCGCCTTCCGGGGGCTCCAGCTCGAGACGACGTGCCCAGAACGCCAGGACTCCCCGACCCCAGTCGTCGTCGACCAGCGCGGGCGAGGCAAGCAGGGCGGTATACCTGGCGGTGACGGACTGGGGATCGACCACCCCGACCCAGGCGCCTTCCATGGCCAGCGTCGTTCCGGTCACGGCGATGTCGTGATCGCGGCTGTTAGCGGTCCGCTCGATGATCCTGCTGATCATCGTCCCCGAATCGGGATCGCCCCGCCGCAGCGCCAACGTGGCCGCCACGATCAGCGACTCCACTTCCGTCGAGACGCAGGTTCGCTGACCGAGGACCAGCGACATCGCATGATCCACCTCTTCCCATCTGCCTGTGGCGAGATGGATCGACGAGAGGGTGCACACTCCGGCGATGTACCAGGCTTCGAGCTCACGAGAGGTGGTGAAGTCGACGAGCTCTCCGAAGCAGTCGGCGGCCCGGTCGAGCTCCAACGATGTGAGGTGGGTCACGCCGAGGTTGTTGTAGGCGCGCGCCGTCCACTCATCGGCTCCCGAATCTCTCCCCAGACGGATCGCATCCTCGATTCGAGCCCTGCCCGATGGGTCTCCCAGCCAGTGACGAACCGTGCCCACGGTGGTGTTGGCGTGAACCTCGACCCGGGGCGAACCTGCGGTCCGGGCCGCCGCCGTCGCCGCCTCCCCATGTTCGATCGAGCCGGAGAGGTCGCCTTCGACTGCCATCACCCAGGAGACCACCGCGTGGGCCAGCGCCATCTCCTCCGAAGGCGGTTCGCCCTGCAACACCTCGAGTGCCAACTCGGCATCCTCGCGACAAGCCGGCAGATCGTTCTCTCGAGACTCGAAGTAGGCCAGCCAGGCCCGGGCTCGTGCCTCATCGAGCTTGGTGTCCATCATCTCCGTGCGTTCACGCGCCAGGTCGCACGCCTGCCCGAAGAGGTTGACCAGGCAATGCTCCATCGCCGCATCGAGCAGTGTCTCCTCGAGCAGCTTCTCGGGCATCTTCGAGCGGTATTGGAGTGCGTTGGCGTAGTGGGCGGCCGCCTGACGATGGGCGCCACCCCTGGAGGCGTCCGTTGCCGCCCGGAGCGAGTATTCGACCACCTTGTCCCCGTCTCCGGCACCGAGGGCGTGATAGGCGAGCCGGGCGATGTCGGGTGAGCCGCCCCCCAACTTTTCGTGGAGATCGAGGAGACGGCGGTGCAGATCGATCTTCACCGAGGGGGGAACCGACTGTTCCAGACTGTCGCGGATCAGGGCGTGCCGGCAGGTCACCTGCCCGTCGTTGGAGTCGAGCAATCGGCGTCGGACCGCCAGATCGACATAGCTCCCGGCCTCGGGGTTCAACTCGGTGAGCAGTGTCAGGGGCAGACCTTCCGGGGACAGTGCGACCTGGTAGAGAACCTCCAGCACCGCCGGTGACAGTTTCGCCGCCCGGGCCATCACCGTGTTTGCGATGGTCGAGGGCAGTTTCGATTCGGGGTGGCGGACCACCTCCTCGACGAGGAAGGGGTTGCCCAGGGTGGCGGCGTGGACCGCGACCGGATCGAGCACCAGCCCCTTTGTCAGCTCCTTGACACCCGACAGTGACAGCGGCGGCAGGTCGATCCTGATTCCCACCAGGGCCAGGTCGGCGGTGACCAGATGGAGCGGGTGGGTCAAGTCCAGCTCCTCGTCCCGGAACGTCACGATCAGACCGCTCCGGGTGGGCGCGATCCTCCTTCCCAGATACCTGACCAGACCGAGTGTGGACTCATCGGCCCACTGCAGGTCCTCGATGGTGAGGATCACACGGTCACCCTTGAGCAGGTCGAGCATCCCGGCATACACCGCCGGGCGGCCCGCACCGGCCCGGAGGTCCTCCCGCAGCTCATCGGGGAAGCTGTCGAGGAGATCGAACAACGGGGCGAATGCGGTGGGGACCCCGACTGGCTCGCATGCCGCCTCCAGGATCTCGTAACGATGGTTTAGCCCGGCGAGGAACGTCCGGAGAAGGGAAGTCTTCCCGAAACCGGCTTCACCGGAGATGAGGACCACGCTTCCGGTCTCGACCGGCTCGGTCATCAAGGCGTGGAGTGTCTCCAGCTGCTCATCACGCTCGACCAGAGGCTGCAGCCCGATCACGCTGTCCGAGGCTACACCCCGACTTGGTCGTCCGGATGAGGAGCCGCCGGCCGTCTTCGGGGTCTGAAGGGTCACCATGGGGGGCCTTGCGGCCTAGGAGTGCTCGCTCACCGGGTAGATCTCGTCCGCCACCAGGCCATGGGCCTCGCGATGAACCGTGCTGGCCAACTCGGCGCTCTCGGCTTCGACCAGACAGAAGATCTTGCCACCGCTTTCGTCCACCCAATAGCGCTTGTACGAAACCCCGTAGTCGCCCTGTGTCTTCAGGTCCTGGGCATGGGCCTGGGCCACGTCGGCCTCCGATACGCCACCACCGATGGTGTGCACATCCATGAACAACGGCATGAGAGCTCCTTTCTCGTCTCTTGAACGCAACGTATGAGATGAGGCCACCAAGCGCATAGGGAGAACTCCCTATCTTGCGGGAATGGCCCGGTGACGCCTCACGATTCGGCGTGATCGGAACGGCGTTGTTCGCAGTCTTCGGGTCTTCCCACCCGGCGTCCGATCCGACTCCCCTCT
>JBAULI010000041.1:0-18352 GCA_049578105.1 Acidimicrobiia bacterium
ATGACATCGGCGTCGAACCCCTCCACGAGTTGTCCCGCCTTGGGAGCCTGTGGGCCGAGCGTCTCCGGGCCATTGGCGGTGGCCGCCTCGATGGCCTGGAGGGGTGACATCCCGGCGTCGACCATGAAGCCGAGCTCTTCGGCGTTCTTGCCCCAGGAACCTGTGGCCCAGATATCGGTTCCCATGGCGATCTTCACACCTTTGGCGACCGCCGTGGCCATGGCCTCGAGGTGTTGATCGGCCGCGGCCATGATCTTTCGCTTGGCATACTCGGGCATCCCTCTCTTCTCGCCCTCGGTGATCAGATAGTTGACGATCCAACGGGTCGGAACCAGGATCGCCCCGCTTTCGATCATTGCGTCGGCCGCCTCGTCGTCGAGGTAGGTGCCGTGCTCGATCGTGCGGATCCCTGCCTCGAGCGCGGCCATTATCCCGCCCTTGCCGTGACAGTGAGCCCCGACGAGACGCTCCATGCGGGTGGCCTCGTCGACGATTGCCTCGAGCTCGGCCTTGGAGAACTGGGGGAGTTTGGGATCATCCAGCTCGCTCATCACACCACCGGATGCGTGCACTTTGATGACCTTGGCGCCCAGGCGGAGCATGCGACGCACGGCGGCTCGACACTCATCCGGCCCATCGCAGATGGCGTCCTCGCCCCAATGCCGTGCCAATAGCCGATGGGCGTCGTCCAGATCCATGCCTTGGGTGTCTCCGTGGCCGGCGGTCATCGACAACATCGAGCCACTGCCGTACACGTTGGGGCCCAGCACCTGGCCCTCGTCGATGACCCGGCTCAGCAAAGCGCCGAGACCGCCCATCTCCCGCACCGAGGTGAAGCCCGCCATCAAGACCCTTCGGGCGTCCGCCGTGACTCTCATCGAGGTCATCTGAGGTCGGGTCGTGGCCAGCTCCTCGGTGAGGGCGGCGGTGTAGGTGCCGATGAAGTGGCCGTGGCACTCCCACATCCCGGGCATGACCGTCTTGGCGTGGACGACGGTGGCTCCGGGGGTGTCCGGGGCGTCTTTCGCCGGCCCGGCATAGGTGATCACGTCGTCCATGATCAGCACCCCGTTATCGATCACGCCCCCGCGTCCCGGTACGAGCCGGTCCGCCACGATCCGTGTCGTCATCAGACGACGACCTCGAGGGTTGCCCGGGTCGTCACCCGCAGACCCGCCATCAGGATCATGCCGTCTATGCGGACCATCGGCGCGTCGGGGTCCGTCGTTGCATTGGTCTCGTCGCTGAATCCTGCTGCGTATACCTTCCCGTCGAACTGGATTCGCCAGCCATCGGGAATGATCAGGTCCACTCCGCCCATTACCGCCAGGATGTCCAGGTAGATGCCGGTTGGGGCCGGTGTCGCCCGTCGCAGGTCGAGCATCGTCCCACCGAACATCGTGGTGATCTTGCCCCCGTAGAAGGGGCTCGCCGTCGAGGCCAGGTTCTCCCCGCCAAAGATGTTGACCAGGTCGATCTCCTCGGTCTCGGGCGTGGCGTGGGATTGGAGCAGGAACTTCGCTGCGATCGCCACCCCGAAGAGCGAGATGAGAGCGAACTTCAACAAGTTGAAGATGAATCTGAGCACCACCCGAGCTTACGTCAATCGTCTGGCAGACGCTCACCGGCTTCGATGTCGAAGGGGAGTCGGTTCCGGGGCGGGGCGAGAGGGCAGGACCACCTGGGGGAGTAGACGCACGAGGGGTGGTAGGCGTAATTGAAGTCCAGGATGAGAAGGTTCCCCTGGTGACCGAGATCCGCCCCCTTGACCGTGTCCAGCAGATATCTCCCGCCACCATAGGTCGACGTTCCCGAGGTTCCGTCCCGAAACGGGAGGAAGATGCCACCGCCATACGCATCGAGCCAGAGCACGTCGAGCCGGCCGGTGCCCGAGGGTGAATCGAAGGTGACCGTGCCAATGGTCACGAAACGCGTCGCTCCTTCGCCCGAGTGTGCGACCAGGTGCGGCTCCTCGTCGACCGGCTCGAACCGGCCTTCGAGACGCCAGGCAAGGTCATGATCGAAGTATGGGAGCCCGGTGAATGTGGATGGATCGTCGAGAGCCGTCTGAGGATGGGTGGCGAAGAGGTGGTCACGCCCCTTGACCCAGTCGCCCCAAGTCTTCTCGCCGGCGCCTCCGATTCTCACCACCCGGTACATGTCGTGGACACGACGCCGGTAGTCCCACAGGTCGAGCGACTCGCTCACCCTTTGATCCATATCCCGATCGAGGACGGATGAAGGGTGCGGGCGACCAATTGGACCGTCTCTTCGGTGAGCATCTCCGTCGACAATGTGTGGTTCAACTTCTTCGCCAGCGCCGCGATCTCTCGCTCCGTGTCGAATCGCGCTCGGTTGAACCTCTTGTCGACCTTGCTCTGAAGTCGTGACCGAATTGGCGCGAAGATCGCAGCGATGACGAGTGTCGTGCCGGCGACTGCGATCTCACTGGTTCGACCGATCATCGTGGGTAGTACCAGGACCGGGAGTGCAAATAGGGCTGCGACGAGCAGGAACATGGCGGCATAAGTCACCGTGCGCGAGATCAGTCGATCGATCTCATACAGCCGGTAGCGGAGGATGGCAAGAGCCATAGCGAGAGGTATCAAGGCAACGAATGTCGCATCGACCCAGAGCCCTCCGGCTTCGAAGTCCTCCACCCCCACGATCCCGAAACTGATGAAGGTCGCCAACATGTACACGGTCAGCACGTAGATCAGCCATTTGAGCTGGGTCTTCCTGACCGACTCACTGCGGCGAAATTCGGAGATCTTGATCGCCGCAACTGCCACCAACCCGAGCCCGTACGCCTGGGTCAGCGCGTCGTAGATGGTGCGTGAGGTCGATGCAAGTCCGGGAGGTGAGAAGAGGTGAGGCACTGAGTGCAAGGGCTGAGCGAGCAAGCCGGTGGCGGTCGCCGCGAGACCGGCGGTCAGGATTAGGACGACCAGCACAGTCTCCGCTCGCCCGTTTGGCTTCCCATCAGGGAAAAGGAGGATGGGGATCAGGAAGGCATAGCTGTATGCCCCGGCCGCGGCAGCGAAGATCGAGACCGCCAGGGGGTGGGGTGTGATCGTCGCCTCGAACTGAGCCAAGAGGGCCCCCATCATGAACCCTGGTATGACAATGAGGTTCAGGATCCCCACCAAGAAGAGCAGTGGGCCGATCGGATGAGTAGGTCTGCGCCTCCACACCAACAGGCCAAGGGGGGTCCAAACCGCCGATGCCAGTAGATAGGCGATTGCGGTCGTCCCGCCAGTCAAGGCGACGGCAATTGTGCCCGTGCCTACGAAGACAGCCAAGGCGAACGCGGTCCACCACACCCAGCGCGGGCTCCACCAGGCACGCTTCGTGTTCTCCACGTCCGAACCCTATCCGTGGCCCGTTACGAAATCGTGACCGGGAGGCTCTGGCCTAATTGCCTTGACGGATGGTTTTGAAACGGCCATTCTGTCGCCGTCGAGATAGAGGTACGTCAATGGTGAAGCAGCGACTCGTGATTCCCACCGGAATGGCAGGGCGCTTTGGCGCGTCCGCGCCCGCTGCGCAGGGCACCGCGCCCAACACCACTCCGAGGCGGCCTCTCGTCACATGATGTGACACATCAACGTTCTGTTGCGAGGCCGCCGGAAATCCGGCGGCTTTTTTGCTTTCCGCCTCCAACACAGAACAAAGGACTCGACATGAACACACAACTGAGACAGCTCCAGGACGAGGGTCGATGTAGCCAGGAGGGCAGCCATGAGCTGTTCTTCTCCGACGTCCCCGCCGAGTTGGCCGAGGCGCAGCGGATATGCACGTCGTGCCCGGTGCGAGTGAAGTGCCTGGAAGTGGCACTGATCGATGGTCACGAGTGGGGGGTGTGGGGCGGTGTCATCTTTTGGGATGGACAGCCCTTCCACCGTCGTCGTGGCCGGGGTCGTCCCCGTCAGGGTGATTCGGCGCTACCCCTCGAGGCAGACACGGATGAGCTCTGGGATCTGGTGAAGACGGCCTGACCTGATGGTCAGGAAACCGCCAGTTCCCGGAGCCCACCGGGGGAGGATGGGTGACGCATCTTGGCCAAGGCCTTTGCCTCGATCTGACGGATGCGCTCACGGGTCACGTTGAAATGACGGCCAACCTCGTCCAGGGTCGCCGGCTCCTGATTCCCCAGGCCGTAACGCATCTCGATGATGGTCCGTTCCCGCTCGGTGAGACGATCCAAGACACCTTTGAGGTTCTCGATGTTCAGCTTCGACGCGATCAGCTCGAATGGCACGACGGCATCCAGGTCTTCTATGAAGTCGCCCAACATGGCATTGTCGTCGCCGACGGGCTCGAATATGGAGACCGGCTCCGGTGCGACCTTGCGCGCCTCACGAATCTTCTCAACGGTGAGGCCGGACTCCTCGGCCAGCTCCTGATCGGTGGGCTGGCGACCGATCCGCTTGGTGAGATTTCCCTCAGCGGTCTGCATCTGGGTGATGGTGTCCATCATGTGCACCGGTACCCGGATGGTTCGGCTCTTGTCGGCGATGGCGCGGGTGATCGCCTGACGGATCCACCAGGTCGCATAGGTGGAGAACTTGAATCCCTTGCGGTACTCGAACTTCTCGACGGCCCGGATCAACCCGAGATTGCCCTCCTGGACCAGGTCTAGGAAGGGGAGCCGGGCATGGCCATAACGCTTGGCGATGGACACGACGAGCCGCAGATTGGAGCGGATGAAGGTCTGGCGGGCCTCCTCGCCGGCATGGACCAGCTTCCTCAGCTCGCGTCTCTTTGCCTGATCGGTCTCGGACTCCAGAGCCGACTCGGCCTTGCGTCCGTCTTCGATGGCCTTGGCCAGACGAACCTCGTCTTCGGCGGTCAGCAGGTTGTACGTGCCGATCCCATCGAGGTACTGCCGGATGGCCTCGTCACTAACTTCTCTTTCGATCGCGCTGCTTCTGCCCATACCGTTCCTAGCCTCGGGCCAGCGTAGGAATGCCTCTGGCCGCCATTGGGGATTTGTCGATAGATGTATCGACATTTATCCCCAGAATGTTGAATGGGTACAGCGACCTATATCTCTTAGACTTTTCCGCCCTACGGGCGTTTAGCTCAGTTGGCTAGAGCACTGCCCTTACAAGGCAGGGGTCGGCGGTTCGAGTCCGTCAACGCCCACGAGAAGAAGTACCAGGTCAGGGCCGGGTTTTGGTACCTGACACAGGAAGTTTCGAGACGGTCGCAGGTGGGCGAGTGCTTCCTGAGTGCTTCCCTCGCCCCGCTGCTAGCTCGTCGAGGCGGCCCGCGGCGCCCTCATCGAGGCCCGGCATCAGGTGCCCGTAGCGGTCGAGAGTGGTCGTTATCGAGGCGTGGCCCAGCCGAGCTTGGATGGTCTTGGCATGCTCGCCGTTGGCGATCAGCCAGGCGGCGTGAGTGTGTCTCAGGTCGTGCACCCGGCACGGCTCACCCACCGAAGCGGCGACCGCAGGTTTGAAGATACGGCGGGCGAAGTTGGAGCGACGAAGGGGCCCGCCCGTGGTGTCGGTGAAGACCAAACCGTCGCCAACCACCGGGTGAGCGGCCAAATACTCGCCGAGTACGTCGCGGACGACGCCCGGAAGCGCGATGCTCCGCCGTGCCGCCCGGGTCTTCGGATCTTTGAATCCGAGACGACCTCCGACCTCGTAGAGAACTTCCGCCACGGTCAACCGTCCGGAGTCGATGTCGAGATACTTGGCTTTCAATCCGGCCAGCTCGCCCCACCGCAGCCCCGTATACGCCCCACAGATGACCAGAGGTGCATATCGAGAGTCCGCAGCGTCTGCCAGCTCGTTGAGCTCGGAGATGGCGAGGAAGCGCATCTCGGAAGACTGCAAAGTGGGAAGGCTCACCGCGTCGGGCACTTTCGCCGGGTTCGCCGGGATCTTGCGTAACATGACGGCACGGTCCAACACCTGAGAGGCCAGGTTGAACGCCTTACGAACCGTCGCCGGCGCCAACTTGAGCTCCTCATCGAGGGTCGCCACCCAGGCGTCCAACACTTCCGGGGTCACTTCCCGGAGACTGAGGCGCCCGAGATGGGGGAGGACTTGGTTTCTCAGATACGATCCGTCCCGGGCACGGGTCGACTCGGCAACGTCACGCCGTGAGGTCAGCCAAGCGTCAGCGACCGCCTGGAACGATTCACCGGCGTGGATCGGGTCCACCCAGTCGCCGCGGTCGCGCCGTGTGTTCTGCGATGTCAACCATTTGTCAGCGTCGCCCTTTCGGATGAACGTCCTCGAGCGGTATCTGCCACGACCACCCACCGGGAAACGGGCGATATAGCGTCCGTTGTGTAGCTTGCGAACGTGGCCAGCCATCAGTGAATCACCACGGGCTTACTGGCCTCTTCGAGGATATACCGAGCGGCCTCGCCGATCGGCGATCGCCAGCTGCGCATCGATCCAGGCCTCGACCTCGCTCCATCGGTAACGAACATGTCTCCCAACGCGAAACCCATCGGGTCCTTCTCCACGGTATCTCCACTGGTAGATCGTGGCAACCGGGACGCCGAGATAGTCGGCGAGCTCTTGGATGGTGAGTAGCCGGTCCCGCTGTTCCATACCGTCGATCATGAGGAGCAACCCTGTCCGCTCGATGTCATTCGTCTCGACAGCCGGCGCGAAAGGGCTCTCGACAGGGTGGTGGCATTCTGCTGACAGGGTTGTTGACACTCTGCTGACAGGGTGACCGGGTCATCTGGTGGGATGATGCGGTCTTCCTTCTCCTGCCTGGTCTCTTGTCCGTCCGGGCCACGGTTTGGGGATCGGTCATCGCTCGAGGATCGCTGTCGAGTGTCTCAATGGTCTCGCGGGAGTCTCCCAACAGTGTCCCAAGAGTCTGCCAAGAACCTCTCCACCAGGGGGATTCGTTTCCTCCGCGACTTCGGCGGTTCCTACCGCCGTCTCGGCCGAAGAGGTGTTCGCTGAGGTTTCACACGAGTGATTTGGCAGACCGTTGAGAGACTCTTCTCCCAGGCTCGTGTGGGCATGGCGAACACGAACAGCCAGGTGACCTGCGAACAGGCTATCCCCCGGCGCAAGGGCCCTTCCGAGCTATCAGCAGGGAAGCCGTCCATCTCGAGCGACTAGCGGACTGAGGAGGAAAGCCGAATGACAAGAACCCAGCGCAAGAGCCGACCGATTTCAGACAGACGTGTGCACACCTGCGGTCCCGGTCAGTTTGAGACTCTGCCGGAAGGACTGTGGTGACGGTTCGGGTGACCACCTTGAAGGGGGTCGAGGCAGGCCGGTATTACACCGAACGGCTTCCTTCGTATTACTTGGATGGTGGTGAGCCGCCGGGACGGTGGTGGGGTGCGGCTGCCGGCACTCTTGGCCTCGCCGGTGACGTTGACTCGGAGGCGTTTCACGCACTCATGGCCGGCAAAGATCCGGCGACCGGCACAGACCTCGGCCGAAGACACGGGGAGGGGTCGGTGCGCGGCTTCGACGCCACCTTTTCGGCACCGAAATCGGTGTCCCTGCTGTGGGCTTTCGGTGACGAACGGATACAGAGGGAAGTGTTGGAGGCTCATGACCATGCGGTGGACGCGGTGCTCTCCTGGATCGAATCTCATGCTCACACCCGGCTACGGCGCAACGGCCATGTCGTCTGTGTCGACACGGAAGGTCTGGTGGTGGGTGTGTTTCGTCAGCACACCTCCCGTCGTCTCGACCCCCAACTTCATACCCACGCCGTCATCGCCAATCGTGTGAATGCGCCGGATGGCAGGTGGCTGGCTTTGGATGCTCGGATCATCAAGATCGACCAGCGGACCCTTTCGGCGTTGTATCACGCCAACCTCCGTTCCGAACTGACCGGCCGTCTCGGTGTGGAATGGCGACAGCCGGAAAACGGGATCGCCGAGATCGAAGGAATCCCAGACCCGGTGCTAATTGAGTTCTCGCAACGGACCCGGGATGTCGACCGGCGGGTCGCCGAGAAGCTGGAACGGTTTGGGGAGACGATGGGACGGGACCCATCTGCGAGGGAGCGTTGGAGGCTGGAACGAGAAGCGGTGTTGGATAGCCGACCCGCCAAACCCCACGGCGTAGCACTCTCCGATCTTCGACACGACTGGCAGGGCCGGGCCCTCGGCCTCGGCTATGACCCGGACCTCCTGGTACGCCTTGTTGTGGGCCGACGTCTCCAAGCGTCCCGTCTCGACCAGACAGTCATCGACCAGATGGTGGAGGCGGCCCTGGGGTCGTTGGGTGAACGCCAGTCGAGTTGGCGGCCCACAGAGCTAGTCCGGGAGCTGGCCGCAGCCGTACCCACCACGACGGCGGTCGACTCGCGCGACCTTACTGAGACTCTGGACCGGCTTGCCGTCGGCCTCGCCGACCATCGTTGTGTCGACATCTCCCATCCCATCCCGGCCGGGGTTGAACTGCGACGTGACGGCCGCCCAGTCACCGAACCGGCGGTCGACCGTGCTCTCACCACTCGAACCATCCTCTCAGAAGAGGAGGAGCTGGTGGTATGGGCTCGACGACACCGCCGGCAGCCTCTCAGGGTGCAGCGGTTAGTAACCGTTTTCGGCCGGGACCTGTCGGCTGGCCAGCTTGCCGCCGCTAGCGCGGTGGCCGGACGCGCTGGCCTCGAACTCGTTGTCGGCCCCGCCGGGGCCGGCAAGACCACCGCCCTCGCCACCGCGGTTAAGACCCTCAAACTCCAACAGCGTTCAGTGTTCGGAGTTGCCCCGACTGCCGCAGCCGCCGAAGTCCTGGCCAGCGAGTCAGGAATGGCGGCGGACACATTGGACAAGCTCCTCACCGAACATGGGCTGGCCGACCGGCCACCCTCACCCGACTACGACCTGCCAGCTAGAGCAACCCTGGTCGTCGACGAAGCCGCCACCGTCCCCACAGCAAAGCTCGCGGAACTGGCTCGCCTCGCCGATGAGAAGCAGTGGCGGGTGGTCCTGGTCGGTGACCCATGCCAATTCGCAGCCGTGGGACGGGGTGGCATGTTCGGACATCTCGTCAACACCGTCGGAGCGGTCGAACTCGACGAGGTCCACCGGTTCACCCACCAATGGGAGAGGGGGGCGAGTCTGCGGCTCCGTGCCGGCGACCCGGCTGTGCTCGACATCTACGACCACCAGGGTCGTATCCACTCTGGCACCTCCGACCAAATGGAAACAGAAATCATCAGAGCGTGGAAGCAAGCGCGAGACACCGGCCAGACGGTGGCGTTGATGGCCAACAGCAACGAGACCGTCAACCGACTCAACAAGCAGTGTCAGCAGCTACTCATCGACACCGGCCACCTCGACCCCGAAGGACGTTCGCTGAAGACCGGAGACCAGATCCTGTATCAAGGCGACAAGGTGGTGACCCGACGCAACGACCGGACCCTCCGAACCAGCTATGGGTTGATGGTCAAAAACCGGGACCACTGGACCATCCAACAGATCCACGCCGACGGGACGGTCACCGTCACCGGACCGACCGGAACCGTCACCCTCCCCGCCGAATACCTCAACCGGCATGTCGAACTCGGCTATGCGCAGACCAGCCACGCCAGTCAAGGACGCACCGTCGACACCGCACTCCTCCTCCTCGACACCCTCACCGACAGTCGCGGCGTCTACACACCGATGACTAGAGGCCGTGAAGCCAACCACGCCTACGTCGCAATCGACGAAAACCAGGCCGGCATCGATGTTCTCGCCCACGTCTCGCGGGACTGGGCAGACAGGCCAGCCGTCGCCCGTCGAGCTCAACTCACGCGAGATGCTGGACTGTCTCCTGCGACACGGGACCGAGCACTTACAGCTGTCGAGTCCTTCGCTCTGGTCAACCAGCGACCATCGAGGCGGACACGAGAACGAGTTCGTCCGGGCTTAGAGAGATGACTCGCGTCGCACGCCGCTCCAAGTGTCCACAGGCGTCTGAACACCGGCGGCACGGCCCTACTGAACCGGTCTTGAATTCCGGTTCCCTTGCATTTGAGCCGTGCGGGTCACAGATCCAATGTGATCGGCTAGGTCCTAGCTGGGCGTAGTCCAAAGCCGAGCGTCGTCGCCTTCGTGACACTTAGCAAACACCAGGCATCTTGTCGCGTAGGGCCGTGTTCGGAACTCTAGCCACCGAGGCGGGGCCTGAGGTACGACCTGTGGAGGGATGCGTGTCCCAGTGCCCCGCCCTATTTGGTTCTTCGCCGATGCGCCTAGCCGGGTTCCCGGAACCCAGAGCCGGGCTTCGGCGAATGATCTATGAGTCGACTTGTGGAGGTGCTCGTGTTCCGAACTCGAATCGTGATTGTTCTGGCTGTGGTCTCGGTGGCCCTGCTGGCAAGAGTGCCCGCTGTTGCCGGTGCGTCGGGGGACGGTGATTTGCATTGTCTGGTCGAAGTTGAGGGTCAGGAGTCATCCGGCGAGCTGATCGTCTCTGAGCCGGTCTGCTTTGCATCCTTCGAAGAGGCGATGACTGTAGCCTCTAACGGGTTGATCAATATCGAGCAGGCGCCGAAGGGTGAGGAGCTGTTCTCCGATCCTGTGGCGGGGAGCCTTCTCTCGTCCTTCACGTTGGGTACGCATTTCGACGGGCTCAACGGTAGCGGTAGTTCTATCTCGGTGGTGGGCAGCTCATGTACCGGCGGCTACTGGAATACGGGAGCCTCCTGGGCGAACCGGATCTCTTCATCGTGGAATGGCTGCTACCGGCTGCGGCACCATGACGGGCCGAACAAGACCGGCACCTACGCTGACACCGTCGGCTCGGGCACCCATAATCTGCCGTCGTACATGAACAACAAGACCGAGTCGGTCTCATACTGGAGCAGCTAGGCCGATCCCGAAACCGGTGCAGCCCTGGCATCGTGTGACTGTGAACGAATCGGAGTCCGACGCTCAGATCATCGAAGACTCCATGCAGAATTCGGAGCTTTTCGCGGTCATCTTCGAACGTCACTACCGCGACATTCACCGTTTCGTCGTCGCCGCGGTGGGTGCCAGCGACGGGCCCGATTTGGCCGGTGAGGTGTTCCTCCGGGCCTTCGCATCACGTCACCGCTATCGCTCGACGTATCCGAGCGCGGGTCCTTGGCTGTGGGGGATCGCCTCCAACCTGGTCGCTGGCTACTACCGGGGTCGGGCGAGACAAGAGAGGGCCTACCGGAGGGTCCTACCATGGCCCGATTCCGAGCCTGATCCCAGCGTTGACGTGGTGAGGAGGGTTGCCGCCGAATCGGAGCGACCGCAGCTCGCCGCGGCAATAAGGCATCTGCGGACAGAGGACGCCGAAGTGCTTCTTCTGTTTGGGGTAGGGGGTCGCTCCTACGCCGAGATCGCGTCGGCGCTGGGGATCGCCGAGGGCACCGTACGCTCACGTCTCAACCGCACCCGCACAAAGCTCCGGAACCTGATCGACCAGTTCGGCGAATCTATCAACGACGATGAATGACAACATTCCAGACCCGTTCGAAGTGATCCGTCGGCAAGCCGTCCCGGCCGAGCCGTCAGCGGAAGACGTCCACCAGGCCCGAGAACGGCTTCAGGCGGCGATCCTCCGCGAACAGGACAAAGGGAGGCGTGCGGCGCGGCGATGGCTGACCCCTGCTCTGGTCACAGGAACCTTGATAGTGGTTTTGGGCGGCGTGGCCTTATTCCGACCCACACCAGCAGAGGCCGCCCTTGCCGAAGTCGCGGAGGCCGCCCGGGCTGCAACCCCGCTCGACATACCACAGGGTTCGTTCATCTACACCCGGTCCGAGGGAGTCGACCTCGCCATCCGACCCGGCGTCGAATTCGACCTCGACGCGGAGTTCGTCGCTTACCTGCTCCCCACCACCCGAGAAGTCTGGCGACAGCCCGAAACAGGATTCATTCAGATCCACACCACCAGCCACATACCCATCTTCTTCGACCCCGCCGTCGAAGACGCCTACTACCGGCTCGGTCTCGACACCACCGACCACCTCGAGGCCACCCAAGAGGAGCAGCTCACTGATGCCACAGATCCGCTCCTGGACGTCGACTGGCCAACCGAGCCCGAGGCTCTCCACCAAGCACTTCGCGACTACGCCGCTCAGGGCGGAGACGAACGACCCGAGTCAGCTCAGGCGTTCGACCTGGCCACCGACCTCCTCCGGGAAGCGAACCCCACACCGGAACTGCGCGCTGCAGTCGTCGAAGTCCTGGCACGGTTGCCGGTCGAACTCGTAGAGGAAACCAGCCAGACCATCAACATCGGGATCACCTACACGTCAACGGTGCAGACGCATGACACGATCACCCTGGACCGCAACGGCAAGCTCCTCGCCGAGACCAGCACGCTCGTTCGGGGTGATCCAGAGCTGGGCATACCCGCAGACACCACCATCCACAAAGTCGACTACCAGGAGACATACGTCACCAACCACTTCTGATCTGGTCCGACCAGAACCCAGCTGCACGACGACGGGAACCCAAGACGGTGGCGATTCGCCTGTTGCTCGGAGGAAAGGAAAACGAACTGACATGCCCTGGACTGCGATTGACCCGCCGAACGAACACGTCACAACGCTCGGCCATCGGCCTGACCTTCGGACAGGGGCCATCTTGGCGATTCTGGGCTTCACGGTGCACTGGTTTGCTTGCGTGGGACCTGTTGCCCCAGGGGACAACATAGAGGATCTGGTGCAGTCAACAGCAGACCGAGCACATCACCGACGACCTCTGACCTGACGCTCAGAGAACCAGTCCCGGCCGACACGGGAACTCGAGGGGGTCGATCGGCGAATAACTAGCAGACGGGGATGAGCTGGAGGAAGGAGCAAAGTGTGAGACGTCTAGTCTGGATGGTGGTGGCTTTGGTTTTGGTTTTGGCCATAGCGCTTCCAGCCTTGGCAGCTGTGTACAAGTTCGGTACGAAGACCTGCTATCCCTACTACGTCGGAATCCGGTCTTATTCGACAGGCACGACAACCCACTTCGTATTGGAGCCTTCCTACTACGAGACTGGGACGTGGAATAACTTCAGTACCTGGACAGTACGGACTTCGGTTACCGACCATAAGAGCAACGTGGAGTGGGGTGTCGAGGTAGTTAACGGGTCGCTGAGTGATCCGGGAACGTATGGATATTGCACCCCATACGCGTAGGCTCACAACCCAGCCGGTGCGGTTACGGTTCATGGCGCGACGTCTGGTAGCCGCAGCCCTGGTAGTCCTAATCGTCGCCTCGTGTGCGGAGATCGATCGGGTTGGTCCCAGGGCAACTCCACCGGAAGGCGCCAGCTCAACCACGGTGCGGTCTGAGCCTTCGGGTCGACCGGGTCTGCCTTCGGTCGAACCTGTCGAACCGATCACTGGCTATGGTGACTTCTCCTCATCGTCCTATTGGGGACTCGACTCGATAGAGGTCACAGCTCTCCAGGTGGAGTGCGCCAATGATCATGGCGTGCCCGCTCGACTCCTCCCTCCTGGCGACGGGTACAGCCTCGATGAGGTGGATCCCCGACAGCTTGCCACGGCACGGGCCATTCTGGACGCGTGTCTGGCGGGCTTGAATCTGCCTTCTCCCCAGGCACCGTCGGAGGAGCAACTCGCTGAGCTCTATGGGGACTTGCTCGAGGTCAAGGAGTGTCTGGAAGCCGAGGGCTACACCGTGGAGCCTCCTCCGTCTCTGGGCCTGTTCATCGAGAGCTACAAGACCGGCCCCTGGCATCCATACAACTCCTTGCCAAATCTCGACCAAGCTGAGTGGGAAAGGCTCAACGATCGATGCCCTCAGCCCTGATCGAGCGCTCTGCTGAGGAATCCACGCGCCGTCAAGGTGTGCATGTTGTGGATCGAACAATCCCATGGCTGGTGGTGGCTGTTGCCGCAACAGTGGTTGCTTGCCAGCCGAGTCAGGACGGCCAGGCATCCTTCACGGGAAGCGCCATCCTGCCCAGGACCGGTTTCACTGGGTCCCTCGGCACGACGAGCACAGTTGCTGGCGCTGATGTGGCGCCTCCTCTGGTAGGTTCGACCGTGACCACGGATCCCGAGTTCGTACGGTTCATCCACCCAGACGAGTGGACCGTAGTCAGAGCCGATTGTCTCGAGGATGAGGGCTGGCTTGTCGAAATCACGCCCGACGTCGGCTGCGGGCCGTGGTCGGTGGCTACCTACCGGGGGAGGGGAGCAGACACGACACCTTCGGCTCGGTGTTGGTCGGGATCAATGACCCTGATGGTCTGCGTTGGGTTGGTGCCGTCGGTTCCGGATTCGACCAGGGCTCGTTGGAGGCTTTCAGCTCCGCTCTGCGTCAGCTGGAACGCGATTCTTCACCATTCCACAATCCCGTGGTCACTCCCGGTCCGGGCAAACCGGTTTGGGTCGACCCGGGTTTGGTCGTCGAGGTCGAGTACAAAGAGTGGACCGCCGACCAGCATCTCCGAGCCCCGGTGTACAAGGGTCTGGTCATGGCCGACCCCGAATCCGTCACCTGGGACGAAGAGGGACCGGGCTAACCTGCAGCGGCCTGCTTGCCTTCTGCGCATCGAAACGCTGGCTCCCGAGGGCCGTCGAATGTTTGCGGAGCGTCAATCCCCGAACAGCACATCGGCCGGCGGGGTCTGAGGGCATGCCTCGAACAGTCCCTGACGCTTGCCCTCCGTCATCGCGTCAACGAGGTAGATGATGTCCGTATAAGGCATCCACTCCGATTCGGTTCCATAAGACTCGACGTATGTGCCAAGGCTCGGAGGGTCGAATCCGGAGTAGCCCTCGGTTTCGAGACATGGCATCAACCACTCTGTGTAGTAGTCATATAGACGACCCAACTCCTCATCATCGAGGACACCGCTGTATGAATCGTCCAGGGGATACAACGCTGTACATATCGCATCTTCCTCTTGAACCCGCTGCTGCTGCTCCTCGGGTATCCCTTGAAAGTAGAGACTGGAACCGTCTGCCCCGATCGTCACATCAATGCCACGATGTTGAAGACACGCACCTCTGATAAAGCCCACCTCGTCTGGGCTGACACTGCGAATCGGCTCGATCTCCTCATCGAGCACGAATAACCCTTCGTCTCGCTCAGAATCCACGACACCCGCCACCCGAGATGTGACCGTCGACACCGTGGTCGTCGTCGAAACGGCCCGGCCATCCGGGGTGTCGGAAGTCTCGGAACTCGCCGTTTTACTCGTGCAGGTCCCCGTGACCAGCACTAACACGGCTGCAATCAGATTCCTGCTCCCGATCACCCGTATGAAACGCAATATGCCGTTGTCAGGGTGTAGTTCATCGTCAGATCAGACACGACCTTCCACGTCGTCGAATGCAACCCGCTGTGCGTGTAGCGATATTGCGGGCTCGTATTTGTAAAGTGCCCGATCTGAGTGGAGTACGGGGCGAAGTGGTAAACGTCCTGGGTCGCATAGGACCTCACCATCACCCATTGATTGCCGCAATTGAGGGAGCCGTCGTCTTGCAGAGCGAGGGCAGGCGCCGCGAACACCGCCAGGATCGTTGCAACGGCAGCAACCATGACCACAATTCTCCTTCTCATCCGTTGTCTCCTTGGGCTGTGTCCCAGCCCTACCCCATATGAGGCCTACACCCCTGTCTACTATTTGTCAAACCTCGATTTTCGCGTTCTTCCATGGCTTGTTCACGGAACTCGAAGCACTCGGACCGGGTCACGGAATGCCGCGACCACCGCCGGAGGTATCGATGCTCCGATGGTGGCGAGGACGGCCAGAATCGCAATCGCAACTGTGAACCGAAGGTCGGCATGGCCGCCGGTTAGCCGGTAAACGATGATCGAACCGGCGACCGTCCCAACCAAGGCTCCAATGAGCGCAACCACCGAATATTGGACCGCAACGAGGCAGGTGATGGTGGCTCTCCCGGCTCCGAGAGCGCGGCGGCGTCCGAAGTCCTGACGGCGCAGGGTCACTGACCCGTAGACGACTAGTGCGGTGAGCAGGAGCGAGCCGGCGAGGGTGGCGAGTATGAGATTGCGTCCAAAGCGGCCCAATTCCCCGGCAACCGCGGCGCGTAGTTGGGCGAGGGTCTCGGATGTTTCGAATCGGACGCCGGTCGGGTCCTGGGCTCCTAGGACAGCCGCTATCGCCGGAGTGAGTGTCGCCACCTTCTCGGGGCTGTCGGCGAGGACATGGACCGACCGGAGGGTGGCGACGTCAGCGACTCCTGGATCGGGGGCGAGGAGGATGGTGGGGTTGAGGAAGGTGAGCGGGTCGGATGCATCGAAGCCTCCCACGACGGGCGCCTGGTCATCGTCGAGGTCGATCCCGCCCACCGGATGGGCCAACCCGAGAGTGGTTTGAGCGGCGGGGCCGACTAGCGCCTCACCCGGTTCGTGCAGACGGCCATTGACGGAGATCACATCGGGCAGCTCCCCCCAGACGACCCGGGTTGCTACCGGGGTGCCTCCCCGGCCGAGTTGGGAGTTGCGGCTGTCGATGGCGAAACCGAAACCGACCACCCATTCCACACCTGACAGTTCGGCAACCCGGTCGACTGCGGTCACTGGAATGTTGGCGGTGCCCTGGTCGTCGACGGCGGTGATGGTGCGGGTTCCTGCTTCGTCGATCCGGGCCAACACGTCCTGTTCCGCCCGGACTGTTTGCCCGGTGGTGGCCAGAATCACGGCACAGACCGCGGCAACGATCAGCCCGACCATGACCGAAGCGACCGGGGACGACCAGGCGATCCGAACCCCCTCGGAGATGAGGCCACCGAGACCTATCCCGCGGTGTTGGGAATGCTTAGAGGGCACAGACCGCTCCCGCCCGTTCCGCAACGGTGGGATCGTGGGAGGCGACGATCACTGTCGCCCCTGCTGTGGCCTCTTCGCTCAACGCGTCCAAAACGACCCTGGCGCTGGTCTCGTCGAGATTCCCGGTCGGCTCGTCGGCGAGGATGATCGACGGGTGTTTCACCAGAGCCCGGCACAGTCCGACTCGCTGCGCCTGGCCTCCCGACACTTCTCCCGGCTTGTGGTCGTCACGCAACTGGACTCCGAACCGGTCGAGCAGCTGGCGGGCACGAGGCTCCGCCTGGCGGCGACTCAAACCGGCGTAGAGGCCGCCTTCGACCACGTTGTCCAACACCGACCGGGTCGAATCCAAAGCGGCGTCCTGGAACACGAACCCGATCCTCTCCGACCTGAGCAGGGAGCGCTCCCGATCGGAGAGATCTGTAGCCGCCACACCATCCAAACTGATCCCGCCATCGGAGGGAGACAGGAGCAGACCGAGCAGATACAGCAAGGTCGATTTGCCCCGCCCGGACCGACCGGTCACCACCGAGAACACACCGGCATCGAACTCGTGGGTAAGCCCATCAAAAATCTCCTCGCCACCGGCCCGATAGTGAAACCGGAGGTCGGAGACACCGATCACGGCGACTCCTCGACAGGGAGCAGAATCACATCCCCCGCCGTCACACCCTCCACAACCGCCAACCCGTCCGCCACTTCCAGCACCGTCACCCCGACCAGTTCCCCATCCACCATCCGTACGGAAGCAGACCCATCCGGGTTGGTGACCACCCCCGCCACCGGGACCACCGGTCCTTCCGTTTCCGGCACCACCACGATCTCGGTGGAAAAACTGGTCTCGCCGATCAACGGCACCGTCTGGGCACAGTCAGACCCGCAAACCGAACCGCCATCGACACCCTCCAACACCAGCAGCAACTGGCCGCGGAGCTCGTCCTCGACTGCCTCGACGATCCGACCCGGCCACACCCCGCCGTCGTAGGTGACAAACACGTCGGCAGAAAGCGGGACCAGAGAACGCTGCTCCGGGGACAACGGGATTTTGAACGCGGGGTCTCCTACCAGCTCCCTCACCACAACCTCGCCACCAACCAGCGGTACCCCCACCATCACGTCTTCGGTCAACACCACCCGGGCCGGCAGCGAACCGACAAACACCACATCACCACGCCGGACCACACCATCATCGTTCAGCCCCAGCGAGTCCTGCCAGTCCCTCACCGCAGCCCGCACCGCCGACCCGAAATCACCGTCGATCTCCCCCTCATAGAACCCGAGAGTGGTCAACAACTGCTGGAGTTGGACGACATCGGGCCCATTAACCTTGAGACCAAGGTCACGAAACATAGGAGTGTCCCCCAGGGCCACCACCACCGGGCGAAGGTCGACCGCATAGAGGATATCCCCCGCGGACACCTCATCACCCGGGGAGATTTCAACCGATGTGACCACACCAGAAGAAGCATTGCGCGCCAGATCCCGGAACTGCCACGACGCCACAGAAGCAAACCGCAGGGACCGACCCACCGTCCCATCCACCACCGTGTACTCAACCGGCACCGGCTCACCCAACGGATCCTCCGGCGGCTCCAACGAAACCGACGCGGCCCACCAGCC
>JBAULI010000042.1:0-1689 GCA_049578105.1 Acidimicrobiia bacterium
CCGCGGCGGCATCACCAAGCCCGCCTACCTTGACGAACGGAGCTAACTCGGCTGTTGCAAAGAGGACCCGCACAGGAGCATTAATAGCAGCGCGCGCTCTCGTGCCCGGGGCGCGTGAGCGTACTCAACGACCGTAGATCCCCGTCATCTCGGCGCTGCCGAGGACATGGCCGCCTATTGCGTCCATCACGTCCTGTTTCGAAGCCCCCTCGGAAAGGCCCAGCTCGGTGTCGAGGGCAAAGACATGAAACACGTAATGATGGGCCCCCGAAGGTGGGCATGGGCCGCGATATCCGGTTTCCCCCCATGAGTTGACACCGGCAGTGCCCAAGGGGTCGGCTGCCCGGGCGATGTCGGCAATGGGTGGTAGGTCATAGGACACCCAATGCACCCAGGTCCCCGATGGTGCATCGGGATCGTCCACGATGAGTGCCAAGGAAACGGCTGCGGTCGGAAGGCCCTCGACGTGGAGGGGCGGCGAGACGTCCTCGCCGTCGCAGGTGTATTCAGAGGGGATCGCCCCCTGCTCTTCGAAGACCGGCGAGCTCAGGGTCATCAGCTCGGCTGAGGCGGCAGTGTCCGTGCTGTCGCCGCCTTCGGCCAAGCTCGTCGTGGTGGTGGCCCGGACGGGTGACCCTTCGGTACCACCACAGGCGGTCAGAGCCATCGTCATCGCCACGACCAGCACCAGGATGCCAACCTTCACGACGCCAATCCTCTCTTCACACAGCCTCGAGTCGATGGAGACATTCAACCCTCCACGGCTCGATCGAGACGGTGACGATGACGGTCGTCGACCAGAGGCCCGAACAGCCCGAGCAGGAAGATCAGTACGGCGACCGAGGAGCCAACGGCGAGCGTCGTTGCAGTTCCCCATGCGGCTATGGCCAAGCCCGCCAGGATGGGGCCGACGGTTTGACCGAGACGGGCCGAGCTGACCCAGACTGCCACTATCGCTCCACGATGCTCGTCGGAGGATGCGTCCATCGCGAGGTCCTGGAGCGTGGGTACGAGAAGCCCCTCAGACGCGCCCACTACCAACACCGCCGGGACCACCATCACCAGGGTGACCGCCAGTCCCAGAGTCAGGTATGCGACGGCGAAGCCCGCCGAGGCGATGAGCAGCACCATCTTGGAGGAGAGAGCCCCGCGTATGCGGCCCAGGTTGAACGCCATCAGAGTGGAGGTGATGGCGGGGAGGGCGATCACCACCCCGCGTGAGCCGGCAGACAGGCCGAATCTCTCTGCCAGATCGACCGGGAAGACCGTGAGGAACAGCCCGAAGATGATGATGAAGGCGAGAAATCCGGTCACCAACGTCACCAGCACCACGGGCTGACGGGCGAGCACCCGGACCTCAGCGACCTGATCGCGAAGTGTCTGGCGTTGCTCCGGTCGCCACGAGTCGAGCACCAGCCACGACACTCCCGCGGTGATCAGGGCGAGGGTGTATATGGCGAAGGTGACGCGCCAGCCGAAAGCTTCGGTCGTCGCACCGGAGAAGCGGGAGGCCGGCGAGGCCGATGGTGAGCACTGCCGAGTTCCTCCCCACCAGGCGGGTTCGCTCCACCCCGCTCCAATGGTCGCCGATCAGGACGACTGCCAGGTTGACCAACCCGGACGAGCCGATCCCCTGGACGAGGCGGGCCAAGAGGAGCAGGTTGAAGGTGGGGGCGAGGGCGGCAAGGC
>JBAULI010000043.1:0-14859 GCA_049578105.1 Acidimicrobiia bacterium
CCCTGTGAAGGCGTTGGGTATCGACACGATCGCAGTCGATGACTGGAAAGGCACGGCTGTCGCCATCCGGGCGATCCTCGCTGTCACTGCGGAATGCGGGACACCTGATCGTGGGACTGACGAGTCACTGCGCAGGCCGATCACGAAATTGACAGCAACCGCCGAGTGACTCGGCCCGGCCGGAGTCTGACCGTCCGAGAGAAGCAGCTGGCACACCAATGAGGTTTCATCGATGGCACTCTTCACTTTGAGCTGAGAGCGACGGCGCGGTTTGCCAAGTGGTCGCGAGACACATGACTCGAGCTCGCGAAGGTGAGGTGCCGGCCAAGAACGAAAAATTCAGACGGTCAAACGCTGGCGAGGCTCAGATGAGTCGTCTGAGCCCGGTTCGACATTCGAAGCCGTGACACGGCCGGGCCAGGACGCCAGCACAAAGCCGGACGCCGCCATTATCACCGTCACGATGAGTAGCAACCCCGCGATCGCCAAATACCCTTGCCGGGACGGATCGAGGAAGTAGTACGGATACCAGTCGACGAAGACACCCCTGATCATCGAATAGGCCAGATAGATGCCGGCCGGGATCATCCACATGACAGTGTGGCGACTGGGTGAGAGCTTGGGACCGGGATTGAGTAGCCAATCTGCGAGCAGGATCACCGGGGAAATGACGTGACGTAATGCATCCCCAAGGCTTGGAGACACCCAAAATGAGTAGAACACGGCGGTCGTCACCATCCACAGCGTCGCCATGCCCCGGAAGATGGCGAACCTCGATGATTGGACGAGCTCGGGCCGTATCACAAGAGCGATCAGAACGACTGCTGCCAAGAGATTGCTCAGCACGGTGAAGTAGCTGAAATAGTTGACCAGGTCGAAATCGCGTTGTGTCTCGTGGTGGAGCTGGACGAGCAACACGAGCACTATCGCGACCGCCACACCTGCCCGGATCAGTCGAAACACAACTCACTCATTCCGGATCGAAGCGCCACTTCCCGTGCAAATCGGCACACAGTGCTCGAGAGCACATCTAACTCGTGCCGCTGATGGTAGAGCCGCCTTGCTGCCTTTTTGGGGCACCGAGGAGTCAGAGCCCTGGGGAATCGGGATGGAGACTGCAGGTATATCCCGT
The DNA here is from genome assembly GCA_049578105.1 of Acidimicrobiia bacterium. Taxonomy (GTDB): domain Bacteria; phylum Actinomycetota; class Acidimicrobiia; order Spongiisociales; family ZC4RG35; genus JARDZU01. The sequence continues at coordinate 1,133 of JBAULI010000043.1, forward strand.
GTTTGCACCGGGGAATTGCCGAGAGTGGCCTCGTCCCAATTCGGATCGGTCGACCTCCGGGCGGTTGTACCGATGTAACCTATGTGGTACAAAGTAACCCATAGGTTATAGGTCGTCAGCTCAGAGAAAGGTCGATCATGGACGGCGGTTCGGACCTCGAGATCAGACATGGTCTGGTCAGGAAACGGGTGCTCTACGGTCAAATCGCGGCCGGAGTGGCGGTCGTGGCCAGCGCTCTGGGTAACACCGGGAGGTCGGAGGGGTGGCTGACGTCGTCGTGGTCGCTTCTGGTGGGTCTGATTGCTGCCGTGGGATTCTTGCTGCTTGGGGCAGCACTGATCTCGGCATGGAGGTTCAACGAGGGATTGTCCACCGATCAGCGGTCGAGGCTGTCCGATGAGTTCACTTCCTTTCTCGACGACCAGGCGACCAGACGGGCAGCCCTGACCACCCTGGTCGGTGCTGGGGTCATCGCCGCACTCCCTTCCGCTGCGGAGTGGTCCGGTGGGATCGTTGCGGCGAGCCTGTTCTGCTTGGGAAGCGTCACCCTGGCGATATCGAAGCTCCTGTCGGACCGATGACGCGTCGCAATGCAGGTCCAGCGTCCGACGAGATCGAGAATGCAATCCAGCGATGGCGCTCCGAGTTGGGCCTCACTCAACAACAACTCGCCGACATGACCAGAGTCACGAGGAAGACGATCAACACGATCGAAAACGGTCACTTCGTACCTTCAGCCGTTCTGGCCCTGAGGATTGCGGCGGCGTTCGGCGTCGAGGTCGAGAAGGTGTTCTGGTTGACCAACACGCTCGACCCGGTCGAGCGATGGTGACGCCAAACCAATTCGAGGCGATTCCTGTTGTCGGGCCTGAAGGGAGTTCAGGCCCTGTTTGAAGGTTGCGGCCGGCCCAGGACGCTCAACCGGACCGCGCCCGACTGGATCGTTCGAGACGGGGCTGATTTATCGTTGATCGGATGCATGTCGCCGACAGCCACGATCTGATCCGGGTCACCGGGGCAAGAGAGAACAACCTCAAGGATCTGAGTGTCGAGATCCCCAAACGCCGTTTGACGGTGTTCACCGGAGTGTCCGGTTCCGGGAAGAGCTCTCTGGTGTTCGACACCATCGCTGCCGAGTCGCAGCGAATGATCAACGAGACCTACAGCACCTTCGTCCAAGGCTTCATGCCGACACTGGCGCGCCCGGACGTCGACGTGCTCGACGGGCTGACGACGGCGATCATCGTCGACCAGGAGCGGATGGGCGCCAATGCGCGCTCCACGGTCGGCACCGCCACCGACGCCAACGCGCTGCTGCGCATCCTGTTCAGCCGTCTGGGCCGCCCACACATCGGCTCACCGCAGGCGTTCTCCTTCAATGTCCCCTCGGTGCATGGGCGTGGTGCGATCACGATCGAGCGGGGGAAGGGTGAGCGGCTGACCAGGGAATACACCGTCACCGGTGGCATGTGCCCCCGGTGCGAAGGTCGAGGCGTCGTCTCGGACATCGACCTGTCCGAGCTCTTTGACGATTCCAAGTCCCTGGCCGAGGGTGCGATCACCATCCCCGGCTACAAGGTGGGTGGGTGGATGGTGCGTCAATTCACCGACTCGGGGTTCGTCGACCCGGACAAGCCGATCCGGGACTACACCAAGACCGAGCTCGAAGCCTTCCTTCACAAGGAGCCGGTCAAGGTCAAGATCAACGGGATCAACTTGACCTACGAGGGGCTGGTCCCCAAGGTCCAGAAGTCGTTCCTGTCCAAGGATCCCGAGTCGCTGCAGCCACACATCAGAGCGTTCGTGGACCGGGCTGCTACGTTCACCGACTGTCCCGATTGCGGAGGCACCCGACTCAGCGAGGCGGCGCGGTCATCCACGGTCGACGGGATCAACATCGCCGAGGCATGTGCCATGCAGATAAGCGATCTCGCCGAGTGGGTTCGGAGCCTCGACGAACCGTCGGTTTCCCCTCTGTTGTCCACCTTGCAACAGGTTCTCGACTCATTCGATGAGATCGGGTTGGGTTATCTCTCGCTCGATCGGGCGTCGGGGACTCTGTCGGGTGGTGAGGCGCAGCGTGTCAAGATGATCCGTCACCTCGGATCGTCGCTCACCGATGTCACCTATGTCTTCGACGAACCCACCATCGGTCTGCATCCCCATGACATCCAACGTCTGAACGACCTGCTGCTGCGACTACGGGACAAGGGCAACACCGTGCTCGTGGTCGAACACAAGCCGGAGGTCATCACGATCGCCGACCACATCGTCGATCTCGGCCCTGGGGCCGGAACCGCCGGCGGGACCCTCTGTTACGAGGGCGGCATTGCGGGCTTGCGGGCCAGCGACACCGTCACCGGCCGTTACCTGGATCATCGGGCGGTCCTCAAGGAGAAGGTTCGGGCCGGCAGCGACAGGCTGGAGATCCGTGGGGCGACGACCCACAACCTGCGGGATGTCGATGTCGACATCCCGCTCGGGGTGCTCTGTGTGGTCACCGGTGTTGCCGGGTCCGGCAAGAGCTCGCTGATCCACGGGTCGATGCCTGGCGATGCCGGTGTGGTGGCGATCGATCAGGACCCCATTCGCGGCTCGAGGCGAAGCAACCCGGCAACGTATACCGGGTTGCTCGATCCGATCCGAAAGGCATTCGCCAAGGCAAATGGGGTGAAGCCGGCGTTGTTCAGCGCCAACTCTGAGGGCGCTTGTCCCAACTGCAACGGGGCCGGCGTCATCTATACCGAGCTTGGTTTCATGGACACAGTCACCACCACCTGCGAGGAGTGCGAGGGAAAGCGGTTCCAAAGCGAAGTCCTCGAATACAAGTTGGGTGGCAAAGACATCAGTGAGGTCCTCGCCATGCCGGTTACGGAAGCCGAGGGCTTCTTCGCGGCCGAGGAGGCCCGGACCCCCGCCGCCCACAAGATCCTGGCCCGCTTGGCCGATGTCGGTCTTGGATACCTCACCCTCGGCCAGCCACTCCCCACCCTTTCCGGTGGGGAGCGCCAGCGGTTGAAGCTGGCGATCCAGATGGCGACCGACGGTGGCATCTACGTGCTCGACGAGCCGACCAGCGGACTGCACCTGGCCGATGTCGACCATCTGCTCGGTCTTCTCGATCAGCTCGTTGACTCGGGGAAGTCGGTCATCGTGATCGAGCACCATCAGGCCGTTATGGCCCACGCCGACTGGATCATCGACCTCGGCCCGGGAGCCGGCCATGAGGGCGGGCGGGTCGTGTTCGAAGGGACGCCGGCCGACCTGGTCGCAGCGCGATCCACCCTCACCGGCCAACACCTGGCGGAGTACGTAGGTGTGTCCTAGGGCGGAGCCAACCTCGATGACGCACGTTCCTCCCTCTTCGTCTGACCACCCGGAAAGGTGGAAGTTCGACTACCCCATATATCACGCCGAGACGAGGGCGCAGTGGCGGGCTTGGTTGGAGTCGAACCACGCCAGCGTGCCTGGAGTCTGGCTGTGCTCATGGCGGCCGACTACGGGCAAGCCGGCATGCCCCTATCCCGAGGTGGTGGAGGAAGCGATTTGCTTTGGCTGGATCGATTCCACGGTGAACGTTCTCGATGACGAACGCGGTCTGCAGCTGATCACACCACGCAAGGCCAAGAGCACATGGACCCGGTTGAACCGTCAGCGCTTCGCCGACATGGAGTCGGCAGGTCGGATGACCGATGCCGGGCGCCGGGTCGCCGAGGTCGCCAGGGGCAATGGCTGGTGGACGATATTCGACAGCGTCGAGGACTTGATCGAGCCTGACGATCTCACCGCGGCCCTCGATGCCAATACCCCCGCGAGGGCTTGGTGGGACGGGTTCCCTCCCGGTGCCCGAAAGGCGATGCTTTGGTGGGTGATCAGCGCGGCCAAAGAGGACACCCGGGCGCAGCGGATCGCGACCATCGTTGCCGCGGCGGCGGAGGGCGAACGCGCCAGAGGATGAGCGCGAGCCTCGGTCTGCATCCCTCTGCTTCTCCGGATAGCTCGATTCGAGTGCGCACCGATTCGGTGGTCTCGGCCAGCCATAGACTGCGGACATGACGACAGATCTGGATGAGCTGCGTTGGCTGCGCCTGGCCCGCGACCGGATGGATCGCGAGTACGCACAACCCCTCGACGTTCCGGCCCTCGCTCGCACGGCGATGATGTCGACGGCCCACTTCAGTCGTCGTTTCCGGGAGGCCTACTCCGAGACGCCATATTCCTATCTGATGACACGCCGGATCGAGCGAGCCAAAGCGCTATTGCGTCGCGGTGACATGAGCGTGACCGAGGTGTGCTTCGAAGTCGGCTGCACCAGTCTTGGCTCCTTCTCGGCTCGATTCACCGAGTTGGTCGGCGAGACGCCGAGCGCCTACCGGGCTCGGAACCACGACGACCTGCGCGCGGTGCCTGCTTGTCTCACGATGGTTTCGACACGGCCGCGCCGGCGTCTTTCAGAACAGGCCGAAGTGAGCAGTTTTGGAGAAGCATCCGTGACTTCAGGCCCATAGGGTTGAGGCCATGACCGTTTCACTCAGCACCGTGCACATATATGTCGACGATCCGGATGCAGCCCTCGCCTTCTACCGGGACACACTCGGCCTGACCGTGACCAATGAGGTCGCCAATGAGGGCTTTCGTTGGATCACCCTGGTCACCGACAGCCAACCTGAGATCGGAATCGTCCTGTCTCAGCCCCATGCGGGTCGCTCTCAGGAGGATGGGGATGCTCTCGCCGCCCTGCTCGCCAAGGGTGAGCTCCCCGGCCCCTTCTTCCGGACCGACGATCTGAATGCCACCTTCGACAAGGTGGCCGGGGCGCCCGGGGTCGAGGTGCTCTCAGAGCCCGCCGACCAGTTCTGGGGAGCCCGGGACGCAGCGGTCCGCGATCCCGCGGGGAACATGCTCCGCATCGAGCAGGGGTAGAACCGGGTCGCAGTGGCGGAAACGATCAGCTGGGGTGATTTCGCCACACTGGAACCCGACCTTGCAAGATTCGGGGCCGAGAGGCTGAACGCCGCACCTGCATACCTGGCGACGATTCGCCGGTCGGGGTCCCCTCGTGTCCATCCGGTGACACCGATATTCACCGACTCGGGGTTGTTCTTGTTCATGGAGCCCGCCTCGCCGAAAGGCCGAGACCTGCGTGAGCGACGAGCGTTCGCCTTGCACAACGGCGTGCCCGACAATGCCGGCTCCGGCGGCGAGTTCTATCTGGCGGGCCATGGACACCTTGTCGACGACATCGATCTCTGGTCCGAGGTGGCCGAGTCGGCGAGTTATGAGCCCGCCGACCGCTATGTCTTGTTCGAATTGCGGCTGAGCGACGCCCGCTGCAATGGCTACGGCGACGTGCAGCTCCCCGCCACACGGAGCTGGTCGGTCGGGTAGGCGAGGTGGAGGGTGGTGGATGAGAAGACCCAAGCTGGTGCCTGGGTCTTCTGCATGCTCGTGTCTATCAGACGACCGGCCTTCCCGCTTCCTTCCATGCCAACACGCCACCATCGAGATGTGCGACCTGGGCGTACCCGAGGTCCGTCAATGAGGCTGCGGCGAGAGCCGAGCGACTTCCGGACTTGCAATACACGATCACCGGTTGGGTGGGTGTCAGCTCGGCCATGTGGTAGGGGCTGGATGGATCAGCGTGGAACTCGAGCATTCCTCGAGGAGCCGCGATCGACCCCGGGATAGAACCGTCCTTCTCTGCCTCACCCGGCTCCCTCACGTCGACCAGGACAACCTGCCCCGTCTCCCGTCGGGCTGCAACCTGGTCCACGGTGAGATTCTCGATTCGCTCCCGAGCTGCTGATACCAGTTCTCCGATACCCATTGTTTCTCCTTTGCTTGGGTTCGCTCAGCATGAGTCCGACCGGCGCTCGCTGTCATCCGTGTAGTGCACGGACTGGACACGGAAACTGGAGACACATCGGAGTGCGAGAATGCGGTGGTGGAACCGGTCGAGCGACTGAGCCCGAGGGAGTCGGAGGTTTTGGCAGTCATCGGCCGTGGTTTGACGAACCCTGAGATCGCTCGAGAGCTGTTCATCTCGGTCAGAACGGTCGAAAGCCACGTCGCAGCGCTCCTCCGGAAGCTGAATGCAGCGGATCGCCAGGAGTTGATTCGCAAGGCGAGCAGAAGGTGGATGGGCGTGGCCCTGCCGCAGACCACCTTTGTTGGCCGGGAAGGTGACATGGAGACGGCCCGCCGGCTTCTGAACACGCATCGAATGGTCACCATCACAGGGCCTCCCGGTGTCGGGAAGACCAGGCTTGCCCTGGAACTGGCTGCCGACCATGACGGGGGGTCCATAGTCGTGTCGCTGTCTCAGGTTGAGCCCGGAGAGGTGCTCATGGCGATAGCCGGGTCCGTCGGCTTGAGGGCAGACGTCGGCGGTTTGATCGAGGGCTGCGTGTCGGCGTTGGCCGATCACCGGCGTGTCCTGGTGCTCGACGACTGTGACCACGTAATGACAGAAGTAGCCGAGTTAGCAGCCGTCCTTTTGACTCGAGTGCCGGGACTCCTGATAGTCGGTACGGCACGATCGCCATTCGGATCGAGCAATGAGGCGGTGCTCCGACTGGAACCACTGGGCTTCGAGCAGGGCATCGATTCGCCCGCGGTGAGGATGTTCCTCGACCGAGTCAGAGCCGCTGCGCCTGATCAGGCATTGGCGCCGGGTGACTTGGATGTGGTCGTGGACCTCTGTTCCAATCTCGAAGGCTTGCCTCTGGCGATCGAGCTGGCGGCGGCCCGTGCTCGACACCTCCCCGTGGCTGAGCTGGCGGCGCGGCTCGATCAGCGCTTCCTCGACGGTCCCGCGGCCCACGGTCGACCCGCCCGTCACCAATCATTGCAAGCCGCCTTCGACTGGTCGTGGGAACTTCTGACCCAGGCAGAGAAGATGGCTCTGACACCGCTCGCCGCCCTGCCCGGCGACTTCGACATAGACCTGGCGACTGACTTGATCGGCGAGGATGCGCCGTCGCTCGTCGTCGGCCTTCTCGATCGGTCCATGTTGGTGCCTGCCATGTCGAAGTCGAGCCCACGACGTTTCAGGCTGCTCACCCCACTTCGCCAATTGGTCCTCGCACGCAGCGATCAGGCCGTGATCGAACAGGCGCGAAAGCGATACGCCGATCACTTCGCCCAACGAGTGGCCGATGCGGCGGCCGCCGTCCGGACCAACGATGGCCGTGAGGTCACGACGTTGGCTCGTTCTCTCATGCCGGGCGCGGCCGATGCGTTGACATGGGCGATCGATGCCAGCCCGCTGCTGGCCGTCGACTTGGCCCGGAATCTCGCCATCCTGGTTGAGCACTTGGGACCTGAGATTCAGAGCCTTCACGCCATTGGCAAGGCAGTCCGGACCGAGTCGGTGAGGACCCGGGCCACCTGCGAGGAACTGGCCTTGATGGGCCAAGCCCTCCTGTTCGCTGACCTGACCCTCGTCTACGAATTGGCGAAAGACGCAGTGCAACGAGCCGACGGCCCTACCGAGAGGGCGTGGGCGCACCTTCTGGCGGGCATGGGCGACGCATATCGTCGTGAGACTGCGAGCTCGTTGGCACACCTCGACATTGCCGCTGAGGAGGCGCAACAGCTCGACATCCCATGGGTCGTGGCTTCCATCGAAATGGCCAGGGGCATCGCTTGCACCGATGCCGAGGCTGCTGTCGAAGGTCTCGCAAGGGCGCTGGAGGCATTTGCTCGTGCCGGCGACTCCATGCACGTCAACAACACTCGTTACCTGATGGCTCGCACTGCAGCCGACGCCGGGATATTCCAGGAAGAGGCGATCAAATGGTCCGAACAATGCCTGGCCCATGCCGAAGCGAACGGGAACGAGCATGAAAGGGCTCATGCTCAAGTGACGCGAGCGGCATTGCCCCACTGCACCGACCGGGCGGCGCGCCTCGAGGACGCCATCAGTGTTTTTCGGCGGGTCGGAGATCTGCGTTGCGAATTTCGGGGGCACATCCAATTCGCCGAGCTCGTAGATGGCCGCGAGAAGAGGACACATCTCGAGCGGGCCCTGGCATGTGTGTTGTCGGTGGGAGACCCCGTCCGACAGGCTCAGGCTTTGACCAGGCTGGCACTGTTCCACGCCGAGCAAGGACACGACCGGGAGGCCGTGCTCTGTATCGGCGCCTTGGAGGCACTGGACCGGGGGGACGTCGCCACTGACATCGCGAACGAGAACCTCGCCGCCCTGGTGGCGGCTTCCCCGACCATCGCCGCCGAAGGGCGAGCGGCCGGACCGGCGGGCGTCGTGCAGCTGACCGGGCAGCAGCCGGACCTCGCCCCGACTGCATCCGAATAGACCAGGTCGGCATACTGGAGCCAGGCATGGAGACCAATCGACTCGAGGCGTTCAGCGATGCCGTGTTGGCCATCGCTATCACCATCATGGTGCTCGAATTGCGCGCCCCGGCCGGGGACGGCCTTTCGTCGTTGCGGGAGCTGTGGCCGGTCTTCCTGAGTTACATCCTCAGCTTCGTGTATCTGGCCATCTACTGGAACAACCACCACCACATGCTGGCCGTGGTTCACCGCGTGAACGGTGCCGTCCTTTGGGCGAACATGCACTTGCTGTTCTGGCTTTCCCTGGTGCCTTTCGTGACAGGGTGGATGGGTGAGAATTCCTTCGCTCCGGCGCCCACTGCAGCCTATGGAGTCGTGCTCTTGCTGGCGGCCATCGCCTACTACATCCTCCAGGGTCGAATCCTCTCGTTGGAAGGGCCTAATTCGGTGCTTGCCCATGCCGTCGGCAGCGACTGGAAGGGAAAGTCGTCCCCGGTGATCTACGCGCTGGCGATACCTTCCGCCTTCATCCATCCGGCCATCGCAGGCGGGTTGTACGCCCTAGTGGCGTTGGTCTGGCTGATACCAGATCGGCGCATCGAGCGGGCGCTTCTGCAAACCGAGCAGTAGGACAATCGCGGCCAGAGGCGGGCCATATATAAGGCCGTGTCGACCTTGGGAGAATCCCCCCGGCTTCGCCCGATGCCGACACTATGCGACGATGGGTAATACGCTTCGCATAGTCCTCAGAGCCCGAGCGAAGTGGCATCCAAAAGCACCTCTGGCGAAAACCTCACACTCCTCGAGAAATACGGATGGGTGACTTCGGTTCGTGTCATCCAGCATTTCTACGAAGACGTGATCAAGGACCCGTTGTTGTCTCATTTGTTTCGACGCGTCAACATCGGTGATCTCGCCGAACATCAGGTAGAGGTTCTGACCATGGTCATGGGTGGCCGGAGAGGGCCAGGCCCGGATCGAATACACGGCGTGCATGTCCGACTCGAGATCAGTGACGAGCAGTTCGATGCGATGCTCGGTCATCTCCGAGCCCGTCTCTTGTCCAATGGATTCGAGTCATCGGACACCGACCGAATCATCTCCTCTTACCGCGGCTACCAGCAGGCGGTGGTCGCTGGAGCCTCGTGAGCACATCCGCCGGGCTTCTTCGCAGACTTCGGCCGCTCGCATGGAATGCACCTGTAATCGAACGGATCCCGTCATGAACGCGTCAAGCCCGTATACGAGGCAGTTCGCCTGCACTAATCCAATTGGTGATGGCTTTCACCAGGAATTCTCCAACGAGGCAGACCGTCTTACAGGGGACCGCAATCGCGGGCGCCGTGGGGGTGGTGGGCGCGCTTCTGGGACGAGCTTGGTTGGCGTACGTCGGGTCTGGCATTCTCACGCTGGGGCTCTCAGTCCTCATCGGGTCGAGACTGGTGCGACGGGTGGCGGCGGAACAAGATCCCACCCGTCAACTTTGGGGTGATCTGCTCCTCATCGCCACGATCGTCCTCGGGTTGATCGGAGTCGGACTGGCCACGGCTCCCTTCGTCCCAGGGGCCCTGTGACGAACTGATCGTCGTCAAGATCTTCCGACGGTGCGTTAACAAGGCGTTAGGGCAGGAGGGTCGCCCGAATCCGAGCGGTTATCACTATGAGAGCGCCGTCCAACGACGGCGTGCTTTGTTTGTGAGGCGACCTCGTGAGTGACGATTCAAATATTGCGGGACGGGCCGGAGGGGCGGGGCTCAAGAGACGTCTGTTCGGCAGGCCGTTCGCCAGTCATGAGGCCGAACACCAGCTGTTGCCAAAGCGGTTGGCCCTTCCGGTCTTCGCCTCCGACCCCCTCTCGTCGGTGGCCTATGCAACCGAAGAGGCAATGCTCGTCCTGTCATTGGCCGGAGCGGCGGCGTTCAGTCTGCTCACCCCGATCTCGCTGGCGATCGCGACACTCCTGCTCATCGTCATCATCTCCTATCGCCAGACGATCAAGGCGTATCCGGACGGGGGTGGGGCTTTCATCGTCGCCAACGACAACCTCGGCATCCGAACCGGAACGGTTGCGGCGGCCGCGCTTCTCATCGACTACGTGTTGACCGTGGCAGTCTCCGTTGCGGCCGGCGTGGCCGCCATCACGTCGGCGGTCCCTGGGTTGTTGGCTCATCGGGTACTGATCGCCCTGGGCTTCGTGGCACTGCTGACCGTGGCCAACCTACGCGGCGTAAAAGAGGCATCGACCCTGTTCGCCATCCCGACCTATCTCTTCGTTGCCACGGTCGGGACGATGCTCGTCATGGGGTTCGCCGAGTGCCTCGACGGGGAGTGTCCCACGGCGATCTCCTCGGGTGCCGACCTCGAGCCTCAGGTGGCAGCAGTAGGGCTTTTCCTGATTCTCCGCGCCTTCGCCTCGGGATCGACAGCGCTGACTGGCGTGGAGGCGATCGCCAACGGCGTTCAGGCCTTCCGGGAGCCCAAGGCACGGAATGCTGCCACGACACTCGGAGTGATGGGAGTCATCTCCATCTCCATGTTCTTGGGGATCTCAACGTTGGCCCGGCTGTTCGATGTCCGTATCTCAGAGGGAACCATCGATCGGTACGGGACCGTCATCTCCCAGATCGGTCGGGCCACTTTCAACGGTGGTGTCGGCTTCTACGCCTTGCAGGTGTTCACTGCCGCCATTCTGGTTCTCGCCGCCAACACGGCCTACCAGGACTTCCCCCGCCTCTCGGCCATTCTCGCCCGCCACAAATTGACGCCACGTCAGTTCCTGAACCGTGGTGACCGGCTCGTGTTCTCAAACGGGGTCATCGCACTGGCCCTTCTGGCGTCCGCCTTGCTCGTCGTGTTCGGTGCTGAAGTGAGTCGGCTCATCCAGCTCTATGTGGTCGGCGTATTCACCGCATTCACGCTCAGCCAGACCGGGATGGTCAAACACTGGCTTCGCACCAGGGAGTCGGGATGGCGGCGATCCGTCGTCATCAACACAGTCGGAGCGGTCACCACTGGTGTGGTCCTTCTGGTGGTGGCGTCTGTCAAGTTCGTTCACGGCGCCTGGATCGTGATCCTCCTGATCCCAATCCTGGTTGCATTGATGCTTTCGATCCGACGCCACTACCTGGGGGTGGCCTCCCAGCTCCGGCAGATGCCGACGGAGGCTGAGCCGAAGCCGACTCGGCTGATCCTCTTGGTGGCCCATCATGATGAAGCCACCGAACGGGCATTGCGCTACGCCAATCTGCTCGATGTCGAAAGCCTCACCTGCATACATGCCGAGGAGCCGGATTCGGACGACCTCCTCTACACCTGGGACGAGGCACACCCCAAGCAGCCCTTGGAGGTGTTGCCGGGGGAGAGCGACTCGATCTCCCGGCGAGTCATCGAACGTGTCCGCGAGGAGAGGGATGCTCATCCAGGAGTGTTGGTGACCGTGATCCTCGCCGACCGGGTCCGGTCGAGGTCACTGCTTGCGCCGTTCTCCCATCGTCACAGTCTGGCGATCAAGTCGAGGCTCCTATTCGAACCGGGGGTTGTCGTCACCGATCTGAATGTGCTGCGACGATCTCGGCGCAGCAAGCTCAGTCAGGTGCCCATCTCCCATATCGAGCAAGTGGTCCTGATCTCGGACCTGACGAGGCCGATCCGCGAGGCTCTCACCTATGCCGAAAGCCTCGGTCAGCCGGTGACCGCGGTCCACATAGACGTCGACGCCGCCCAACGCCGACGTCTGGAAGCTCAGTGGGAGGACGCCGGTTACGAGTCTCCGCTCGAGATCCTTGCCAGTCCATACCGCGCCATCGTCGACCCTCTGGTCCGATATCTGCGGGAGAGACGCCGCACCTCGGTGCCGGGGACGCTCATCTGTGCCGTGATCCCGGAGTTCGTGGTGCCGGGTCGGTTTACCCAACTGCTCCACAACCAGACCGGGCTTGCGATCAAGGGCCGGCTCGCCGGTGAGGCCGGCATCGCAGTGACGTCGGTTCCCTATCACCTGCGCGCCAACGGCGATGGCGACCCGCACCGCCGGACGGCTCAGGAACCGTGATCGTCGCGGCGTCGAAGTTGTCGACGAAACCGCAGGTTCCCCAACTCGCTGGTTGCGATGCCGGTGACGAGCAGTAGGGCGGCGGTGATGATGTCCCTGCGATCGTTGATCACCAGCCGGAGATAGGGCTCGGTGAAGAAGAAATCGAAGGAGATGGCGGCGACGATCGCTCCGATTAGAGCCCCTCTGCGTCCGCCCAGCACCGCCATTCCTTGAACCCCGACCAGCAGGATGATGGCAACGTTGGGGGCTCCCAGGAAGTCGCGTAGCGGAACCAGGAACATGGAGAAGACGAGCAGCGCCAGGGCGCCCAACGGTGCAACCAATCCTTCTTCCTCGACGCTGTTTTCCGACACAGTGATGAACGTATGGCCAGTTCAGACGGTTGTCCCTGACAGTGGCGTGCATTTAGCGACCATCTCCGCCATCTTGACGCCGATAGAGCGGACCGACAGAACCCGACCGCCGGGTCGGCGTTGCTGGGTTGGATGGTCCCGCGCACCGACCTCGGTGCACACCCGCGCTAAGCGTCGGTTAGGGCATACCTGGACGGGCGCTTGAAAGGCGTCAATTCGATTGCGGTAGCGGAGGATGACAGATATCAAGGCCTTGAGAAAGGACGTAGACCGGGATAGGGAAACCAACGTGGCTGATATCGCATTCATCGCCTTGACCTTGGTGTTCTTCGCTCTTTGCGTGGGGTATGTCCGTGGCCTGGACCGAATCGTGAGGGGGTCGCAGGAGACGTCGCCTGCGACCGAGGACCCGACAGAGGGGCCGACCCGATGAGTGTCGACGAGATCGTCGGTCTGGTGCTGGCCGTGCTTCTCGCGGTTTTCCTCTTCGTAGCACTGCTCTTTCCCGAGAGGTTCTGATGTCGGTGCCCGCTTGGCTCCAATTCGCGGCGCTGATCGCAGTGGTGGTCCTCACCGCCATACCGCTCGGTCGATACATGGCCCGCGTCTACGACGACGACGCCGTTCCTGGCGACCGGTTCTTCCTGCCGATCGAGCGACTCATCTATCGGGTCTGCCGGATCGACCCATCGCGCGAGCAACGCTGGACCGTCTACGCCTACTCGGTGCTTGCCTTCAGCATCGTCTCGTTCCTGGCCGTCTACGGGCTGCAGCGGCTCCAGGGATCCCTGCCCTTCAACCCGACCGATATGCAGGGCGTCACCCCCCATGTTGCATTCAACGCCGCGGTCAGCTTCATGACCAACACCAACTGGCAGTCGTACAGCGGCGAGCTGACCATGAGTCATCTGACCCAGATGACCGGTCTGGCGGTGCAGAACTTCGTGTCGGCCGCCGCCGGGATGGCGGTGATGGCCGCTCTGATCCGAGGCTTGGCCAGGAGACGCGCCGCCACTTTGGGC
>JBAULI010000044.1:0-5931 GCA_049578105.1 Acidimicrobiia bacterium
CCGGATGACCCTGGTCGGCACCACGCCCCATCGCCGGCAGCAATGGGATTCTCGCCAAGAGATCGACCCCCAGCTCCTCGGCCAGCGCCTCACCTCCACCGCTGCCATACAGCTCATAACGTTTCCCGTCGTCTCCAGTGAACCACGACATGTTCTCCACCACACCGACTACTTCCTGATCGACCTCCGCTGCCATGAGCGCGGCGCGTCGTGCCACCCGCTGGGCGGTGGGTTGTGGTGTGGTCACCACCAATGCCTGGGCCCTGGGGAGGAACTGGGACATCGATATGGCGATGTCTCCCGTACCCGGCGGCATATCGACTATCAGGAAGTCGAGGTCGTCCCAGAACACGTCTTTGAGGAATTGCTCGATGGCCCGATGGAGCATGGGCCCTCGCCAGATGACCGCCTTGTCGTCCCCCACGAAGTAGTCCATCGACATGACTTTCACACCGTGGGCGGTCGGGGGGATGATCGACTGGCCGATCATGGTGGGTGGCTCGGCCACTCCGAGCATTCGCGGGATGGAGAAGCCCCAAATGTCACCATCCACGATCCCGACCATATTCCCGGCTCTGGCCAGCGAGACGGCGAGATTGCTGCTCACCGACGACTTGCCCACGCCACCCTTGCCCGACGAGATCGCCACCACCCGGGCTCGCGACCCGGGCTCGCCGATGCCGGCGCCGATCTTTTCTTTCAGCGCCTCGATCCACGACGTGGCTGCCGTCTCGGTCATCAGCTCGACGTTGACGTCCGCACCCCGTCCGTAGGGTCTCAACGCATCCTGGAGACGCTCGTTGAGACGATCCATCGGGGCCTGGGACGGCATGAGCAGGTCGACCTTGATCTTTCCCGAGACCTTCTTCTCGACCGACTTGACCAAGCCGAGGTCGCCGAGGGTGCGGCCGACGAACTGGGGCGATTCGATGGACGCGACTGCTTCGAGCACATCGGTGTTGGATGACATATTTCCCCTACGGCGACAGTGGTTAGAAGACTTGCTCAACTATAGTTTTGGGCAGTTGATACCCCTCATGGACACCACGACACTCAACGCCCGGATCTCCGATCTCACATCAGCCCTCGGCGATCCGACTCGACGCGCCATCTACATCGCCGTCCGGGAGTCGGCCGAGCCGCTGACCACCTCCAACGTTGCCGAGCTCTTAGACATCCACCCCAACGTCGCTCGCCTTCACCTGGATCGGCTGGCCGACGACGGCTATCTGAAGGTGAGTCACCGTCGCCCGTCGGGAAAGGGCGGTCCTGGGGCCGGGCGACCGGCCAAGTGCTATCAGGCCACTGCGAAGGAGGTCTCGGTGCACTTCGCTCCGAGACGCTTCGAGATGCTGGTCGAGATGTTGATCAGGATCCTCGACGACA
Organism: Acidimicrobiia bacterium; assembly: GCA_049578105.1. Classification (GTDB taxonomy): domain Bacteria; phylum Actinomycetota; class Acidimicrobiia; order Spongiisociales; family ZC4RG35; genus JARDZU01. The sequence continues at coordinate 1,387 of JBAULI010000044.1, forward strand.
TAGCTCCCGACAATTTGTCACTCGTCGCCGAACAAGTCGGGCGCGCATATGGGCAGGAGATCGCCGCCGAGATCGGAGCGCCCGAAGAGCCCGGCTACGAAGGTGCGGTGCAAGCCGTCGCCACTGCCATGACGGGTCTCGGCTTCTCGGTCGACCCTGATGCCGAAGGACAACGTCTCCTCACATCACACTGCCCCTTCGGAGAGGCGGCGACCAATCATCCCGAGGTGATCTGCTCGCTCGATCGCGGCATAGTCGCCGGTCTCTTCGGTGGGCTCTCCTATCTCTGCGACCCCGTCGTAATCCCCCATACCGACCTGGAAGAAGACTGCGTCACCCGGGTCCCCGTCACGATCGGCTGAGCGGCAGACGCGCCCTCGTCCGGTGACACCGCGAAATATCGAGCCACTTTGCCGGCCGGGAAAAGCCTGGCGGTGTAGCGCACCCCGGCGTGCGAGGTGATTCACCGACAGAAGTACCCTGGGTGAAGGACTTCTCAACCGAAAGGCAACCAATGCCTACCGACACATTCGGGTCTCGGGCCACGATCGACACACCCCTGGGCCGCCGGCAGATCGCCCGGCTCGACGTGATCCCAGGCGCGGACAACCTGCCCTATTCGATCCGGGTGCTGTTGGAGTCGGCCCTTCGAAAACTCGACGGCATGGCGATCACAGAGGAGGACGTGCGGCGAATCGCCTCTTACGACGCCACCGATGTGGGCGAACAAGAGATCCCCTTCGTCCCCGGCCGGGTCGTGCTTCAGGACTTCACCGGCGTCCCCGCCATCGTCGATCTCGCCGCGATGAGAGCGGCTGTGGTCCGGATGACCGGGGACGAGGGTGCTGCCCAGAAGGTGAATCCTCTGATCCCGGCGGACCTCGTGGTCGACCACTCGGTGCAGGTCGATTCGTTCAATCGGCCCGATGCCCTGCTCATCAACTCGCGCAAGGAGTTCGAGAGGAACCAGGAGCGTTACGAGTTCCTCAAATGGGGCCAGTCGGCGTTCGCCAACTTTCGCGTGGTCCCACCGGCGACCGGGATAGTTCATCAGGTCAATCTGGAGTACCTGGCCAAGGTGGCGTGGGACGACGGGGAGTGGGTCTTTCCCGACAGCCTGGTCGGGACCGACAGCCACACCACCATGATCAATGGCCTCGGTGTGCTCGGATGGGGTGTGGGTGGCATCGAGGCGGAGGCGGCCATGGTCGGCCAGCCGATCTACATGCTGCTCCCCGAAGTGGTCGGATTCCGCCTCACCGGCAAGCTGCCCGAAGGCTCGACAGCCACCGACTTGGTGCTCCGTGTGACCGAGATGCTCCGGGAGCATGGAGTGGTGGGGAAGTTCGTCGAATTCCACGGCCCGGGGCTGGCGGACATGCCCGTCGCCAATCGTGCCACCATCGCCAACATGGCGCCTGAGTACGGGGCCACGGTCGGCTTCTTCCCGGTCGACGACCAGACGATCCGTTATCTACGTCTCACCGGGCGTGACGACAAGCTGATCGACACCGTGGAGCAGTACTACAAGACCCAGGGGATGTGGCGGGATGACAGCCACGAGATCCAGTACTCGGCCGAGCTCGAGCTCGACATGGGGACCATCGAGCCATCCTTGGCCGGCCCCAAGCGCCCGCAAGATCGGATCGCCCTCTCCGGGATGTCGGCCCAATGGAAGAGCGACCTGACCAATCTGTTCGGCAAGAACGGCGGCTCGACCTCGTCGACCGTGATCAGCTGGGAAGGCGAGGGAGGATCCCCCGATGGTGAGGACGTCATGCGAGCCAAGACCGGCGTCCCCGTCGAGTACGAAGGCTCCCGGTTCGAGCTGAACGACGGCGACGTGGTCATCGCTGCCATCACCTCTTGCACCAACACCTCCAATCCCGACGTGATGGTGGCCGCCGGTCTCGTCGCCAAGAAGGCCCGAGAGCTGGGGCTCGAGCGCAAGCCCTGGGTCAAGTCCTCCCTCGCGCCGGGATCGAAGGTCGTCACCGAGTACCTGACCGCCGCCGGCCTGCTCGACGACCTCGAATCGCTCGGCTTCTACCTGGTCGGGTATGGGTGCACGACTTGCATCGGCAACTCCGGCCCGTTGCCGGAGCCGATCTCGGCGGCGATCAATGAGAACGACCTCGTTGCCTCGGCAGTGCTCTCGGGCAATAGGAATTTCGAAGGCCGGATATCTCCCGACGTTCGAGCCAACTACCTCGCCTCTCCACCGCTCGTCGTCGCCTATGCGATCGCCGGCACGGTCGACTGGGATCCAGTCCAGGACCCCATCGGCCAGGACCGGGATGGCAACGACGTGTACTTGAAGGAGATTTGGCCGACCCAGGAAGAGATCGCATCGGTGGTGGCCGCCAGCGTCAACCAGGGGCAATTCCTGGACAAGTACTCGGATGTCTTCAGCGGATCGGACGAGTGGCGTGCCATCACCACGTCCGGCTCGGACCTCTATGAGTGGAACCAGGGATCGACCTACATCCAGGAACCGCCCTTCTTCGTGGGGCTCAGCCCCGTGGTGGAGCCACTCGAGCCGATCATCGGCGCGAGGGCCCTCGCCAAATTGGGAGACTCGGTGACCACCGACCACATCAGCCCGGCCGGATCGATCGCCACGGGCAGCCCGGCCGGCCAATACCTCATCTCAAAGGGCGTACAGCCCCCGATGTTCAACTCCTACGGGTCCCGTCGCGGGAACGACCGGGTGATGACCAGGGGCACGTTCGCCAACGTCAGGGTGCGGAACCAACTCGCCCCGGGCACGGAAGGCGGTTGGACCACCGACTTGTTGGACGGGAAGGTCAAGTCCATCTATGACGCAGCGATGCACTACCGCGAGAGCGATGTGCCCCTCATCGTCCTCGGCGGTGTCGACTACGGGATGGGCTCGTCGCGTGACTGGGCGGCCAAGGGGACATTCCTTCTGGGGGTGAAGGCGGTGATCGCCGCCTCCTTCGAGCGAATCCATCGCTCCAATCTGGTGATGATGGGTGTGCTGCCCCTCACTTTCGAGCCGGGCGAGGACGCCTCGACTCTGGATCTCGACGGGACGGAGACCTTCGACATCGTCATCGACGACGACCTGACACCGCGTCAGACGATCGAGGTCACGGCAACGTCGACCAAGGGCGATGTCAAGCATTTCAAGACCATCGCCAGGGTCGACACCCCGATCGAGGTGGAGTATCTCCGAAACGGTGGGATCCTCCACTTCGTGTTGAGGAGAATGGCCTCTGGCTGAGCAGGCACCAGATCCGCTGCCCGGTCGTCGCTTCCTGCTCAGCGGTGTGTTCCTGGGCATCATCGTCGTCGGGCTCGCGGTGGCATGGGCGGTGGGCGCCAATGGAGCGCACACCGCCCTTGCCGGAAGCGCAGCCCCCGACTTCACCGTCGATCTCTTCGATGGGTCTCGATTCGACCTTGCCGAGCATCTGTCCGCGGACGACCGGCCCTTGATCCTCAACTTGTGGGCATCGTGGTGCACCCCATGCCGCGAGGAGATCCCCGATCTCTCGACCTTCGCCGAAGGTCATCCCGAGTATGCGGTGCTGGGTGTGGCAGTGGACGAGCCACGTGACGACTCCGTGGCGTTCGGCAAACAGCTGGACCCCTCCTACCCCCTCGGCTGGGGGGACGACGCCTTTCGCAACGCCTATCAGACCATCGGATTGCCCGGGACGTTCTTCATCGACGAGACCGGAAACGTCACCGAGGTCTACAACGGTGTTCTCACCCTGGACAAGTTGGAAACACTCGCCACCGGTTGATCAGGTCAGCTCGTCGGTGCGGCCCTCGAGGAGCCGCACGTAGTCAAGGTTGGGCCCGTCGACCAGCTCCGCCCGGATGATCAGCCGCTGCTTGGCCGAGAACTTCGGGTTGCATGTGGTCAAGGTCAGCCAACCACCGATCTCGTCGTCGGCCACCCATACATCGCTGGGTTGCACGACGAAGGACGAGCGCACCTCGTAGACACTGGTGCCGATGGCAGTCTCTATCTCGATCTGATCACCCTCGGCAAGCTGGTCCAGATCGAAGAATGGGCGCCCGTGGGTGGTGCGATGTCCCGATATCACCGCATTCCCGGGCTGTCCGGGCAGAGGAGTCCCGGGCATGTGACCCGGCCCCTGCGCCAGCGTGTCACGGGACACTCCCTGGAACACGACCACATCGAGGCCCAGCCTCCGGATTCTCAACCTGGCAAACCCCGATCCCTCCTCTGGCGGATCCTCCGGGTAGAAGGCCACGGTCGCCTCGGTGTCCGGAACCTGGAACTCCTGGGTGGGAAGAGGATTGGCCCTCGCCCTCTCCAGAGTCGTGTCGAGATCGACCGCCGCCTCCGCTTGAACCCTCGAATTGAAGAGATCGGTGACGAAGAGCTCCCAGCCGAGATACCCAAAGATGAGGAGGCTTCCCCAGATGAGAGTCCAGCCGAGGATGCGGACCCGTCGCTGCGTCATTTGGATCTGCCGACGATGGCGGTCCGAAGGAGAAGAGCCATTTCTCGGCGTGACGCCGTCACGACACGGTTCTCCAATTCGG
>JBAULI010000045.1:0-3260 GCA_049578105.1 Acidimicrobiia bacterium
CGCCCGGGAGCACTTCGGCCCTGACGTCGTCGATCCCCAGCTCGGAGGCGATCCGGCGGGCCGTGCGCTGGTTGTCACCGGTGATCATGACGACCTTTTTGTGTTGCTGACGCAGGCGAGAGAGGGCGAAGCCGGCCTCGGGTCGGACCACGTCGGTCACAGCAACCACGCCGCGGGCACGACCGTCCCAGCCGGCCACGAAGGCGGTCTTCCCCGTCTCCTCGAGACGTGCCAACTCAGACGCCCATTTCCCGATCTCGAGGCCGCGGTCCTCGAGAAGTTTGACCTTCCCCACCACCACCTGGCGATCACCGATCTCGCCAACCACTCCCAGGCCGGAAAGACTCTCGAGATGAGCAGGCTCGATCAGATCGATCCCGAGCTCGTCGGCACCGAGGGCCACGGCTTTTCCGATGGGGTGCCCCGATGCCGCCTCGAGGGACCCGACCATCTGTATGAAATCTCCCCGGTCTCCGTCGGTGATGGCATCGGACATGGTCATCACCCCGGTGGTGAGGGTTCCCGTCTTGTCGAACACGACTGTGTCGATCGTCCGCACCTGCTCGAAGACCTCCGCCCGTTTGAAGAGGATCCCGAGGTCGGCCCCGCGTCCGCTGCCGACCATGATGGCGGTCGGTGTGGCCAGGCCCAGCGCACAGGGGCAAGCGATGATGAGAACCGCCACGCCGGCGCGGAAGGACTCGAAGAACTCGTTCCCCAGCATCAGCCAAACCACGGTGGTGACGATGGCTATGGCGATGACCGAAGGCACGAAGACCGACGCAACCCGATCTGCCATTCGCTGGCTGGGCGCCTTCGACCCCTGAGCCTCCTCCACCATCTTGACGATCCCGGCGAGGGCGGTGTCGGCGCCGACCGCCGTCGCTCTCACCACGAGTCTCCCGCCCTGATTCACGGTCGCGCCGAATACGGCGTCCCCGGGCGTCTTGTCCACCGGCATCGACTCACCGGTCAGCATCGACTCATCCACCGCCGACTCGCCGGACTCGACCTCACCGTCGGTGGGGATCTTCTCACCGGGGAGCACCACCATCAGATCACCGGGTATCACCTGCTCGATCGGGACCGACTGCTCTCTCCCCTCCACCACGATTCGGGCCTCCCTGGCCCCTAGCTCGAGTAAGCGGTGAACAGCTTCGGAAGCCCGTCCCTTGGCTCGCGCCTCGAAGGCGCGTCCCAGGGTGATCAGGGAGATGATCATTCCGGCGGTCTCGAAGAAGATCGGCTGACCGTCGATCAATGCCCATAGCGAATACAGATACGCGGCGGATGAGCCCAGGGAGATGAGGGTGTCCATGTTGGCCGCGAGACTCCGGGCCTGTTTGAGGGCCACCGTGTGGAACTGCCAACCACCCCAAGTGACGACGGGAGTGATCAAGACGAGTTGGAGGATGCGGCTCCAAGTCGTGTCGGGGCCGAACATGGCCAGCAGCATCGTCGGAAGCGTCAGGGCGATTTCGATCCAGAATCGACGCCACTGGGTCTTCTCGTCACCGTGATAGTGACCGACCATGTCCCTCGGATTGGGACCGGACTCGTGTGGTGCCAGGTGATAACCGATCTTGTCGACCGCTGCTTTCAGCTGATCGACATCGACCTCTTCACCGACACGGACCAGAGCCGAAGCCCCGGCCAGGTTCACATTCGCCGCCTCCACACCTTCCTGACGACCGAGGACCCGCTCGACGCGCACCGCACAGGTGGCGCAGGTCATCCCATCTACGTCGAAGAGGATGGTTCGGGAGGCGTCGGGGCGCCGGGTGTCAGCCGAAGACGGCGTAGCCCTGCTCCTCTATCGCCTTTTTGATCGAGTCGACCTGGACCACGGCCTCGTCGTAGGCGACGTTCACGGTGGCGTCGGCGATGGCGACCTCGACGGTCTCCACCCCGGGGAGCGCACCGACGGCACCCTCGATGCTCATCTTGCAGTGGTCGCAATGGATCTCGGGTGCCTGGAGAAGAATCTGTGTCATATCGTCCTCGATTGTACGAACCCCCATCGCTACCACCTATTCCCGCGGGAATCGCTGTTTGGAGCGCATACCAATATGGCCACGCGGCGGTAGCCCCGGCCGACCGGCGTCTGTTTGGCCGAGACTGTGACGACGCGGCCGGCCCAAAGCCGTCGAGCCCTGAGGGTGGTCTCGGTCAAAGTCGGCCGGCAATAGAGCAGCCGACCGGCGTCTGTTTGGACGTGGCATCGGACCCGCACTCGGCGAAGCCTCGATGTGGTCCCCCGAGCGCGGGGCGGTAGCCCTGGCGGACCGGCGTCTGTTTGGACGTGGCATCAGTCCTGCACTCGGCGAATTCTCGATGTGGTCCCTATGTCGCGGCAGGGTCCGGGCTCCTGGAGCCACGCGTTCAAAGTCCGCCAGCAAGAAAGCAGCGGACCGGCGTCTGTTTGACCGGGGTCGAGATCCTGATCACAGAGGAATGAGGGAAGTCCCCTGTTAGCGACCTGATCCGGGCTCCTGGAGCCAAAACGGTCAAAGTCCGCCAGCAAGAAAAGCAGAGAGCCCCGGTCGATGACCGGGGCCCTCGTTGTCTGGCTATGGGACGGGGAGGGGGAGAGGACCTGTCCCGGCCAGAGTGGTTTCAGGCGTCAGAACTGTCCATGATCTTGCCACGAACCCGCGGAAAGCGAACCGGGGCATGGGCGTGGCAGTACTCCGCCTTGTTGTACTGAGAAAGCTTTGTCTTGCATCCGGGCTTGGCGCACACTCGGTCCGCCTTGAACCGTCTCGATGGACGGGTCATGCCCTTGATGGCTGCTCCCCTAACTATGTCTGTCATTTCGAGGCCCTCCTTTTACCCGGGCCGGTCATTTGTGAAACCTGTTGGCGTCTCGTGTGATTCCTGAGACTGGACTTTCCTGGCGATACGCCTCACGCGCTACTTTGCGCTCCGACCCGTAAAGCAGCAATAAACGATCACTGCTTGTCGTGATTGAGACGTCCGTAACCGAGCGTTGGTTCCCGGACCCATTCAGTTTACACCGTATGGGCCCCGGTCATGCAAGTCTCAGAGGCCTTTTCTCAGTCGATGCCCAGCTTGCGGAGAAAGGCTCCGTTCTCCGGCTTGCGCCCCAGGAAGTTGACCAGCATCTCATCGGCATCGAGCGAGCCGCCCTTCTCCAGGACCTCCCGGCGATATGCCATCCCGACATCTGGGTTGGTCACGCCCTCTTCCTCGAAACGGGAGAACATGTCGTCACCTAACACTTCCGACCACATGTAGCC
>JBAULI010000046.1:0-8226 GCA_049578105.1 Acidimicrobiia bacterium
CGACGAACGTCGAGCTCTCCCCCGGTTACGAGAAGGTGGCGGAAACACTCTCCGAGGAAGAGGGCCTCTCGGATCGGATAACTAGAGACGTCGGCGATTTTGTCACGGGACAAGAGACCTATGGCCCTGCCGACGTCCTGGTCATGAATCGCGTGGTGTGTTGCTATCCGCACATGGAACGTCTTGTGGGAGCGGCATCGGCCAAGACCGGCAAGTATCTGGCCCTGACGGTTCCGCGGGACACGTGGTGGAACAAGACATGGGTCGGTGTCGACAACGCCCTGGTGGGATTTAGAAACGGATATGTCAAAGCATTCGTCCACCCGGTATCAGGCATCGTGAGCATCGCTGCCGAATCGGGGCTGACGCCCCGCTTCACCGACCACGATCTGATCTGGCAGGCGATGGTCCTGGCGAGATAGGAGCCCGGGCCCACCGCCGGGCCGGTTTCGAGCGGGATATGTCGTGGTACGCCGGATGCATGACTTTCCTGACGCGACCCGGGTTCATCATCACCTGGGCCACCTCGATCGTGATCGGGCTGTCCTTCCTGATCAACGTGTGGCTGGTCAAAGCCGGCATCAAAGAAGGCATGGCAAGCCCGATCCCTGCCTAGCCTGGTCTCATGAGTGAGTCGACCTTCGAGTCGATGCTCGTGGCCACGAAGACCACTCTCGTGGTTGTGCTTCTCGCCACCGGGCTGATCCTGGCCCTCGCCGTCCTGGCGCTTACGCGTCGCACTGTTTTCGCTGCCAGAGCCGGCCGGGTCCTGTCGTCGTTGCTCTCGGTTGGCGGCTTCATGCTGATAGCCACCGTGTCCTTCGAGAAGGTCGAGTCGACCACGCCTGCGTACCGCCGCTATGTCATGACGTGGGTGGGGCCGCAATGGTGGGACCTCTTGCTCTCCATGGGCTCGATCGCCGCGGCTCTAGGAGTGGGTTTGCTCGTGAGCAAGCTCTTGGAGGGCAAACCACCGCGGGGTTGGGGTGGGACTTCGGCCCGAGCACGTGACTGGGGTCTGCTGACACTGCTCGCGACCTCCGTCGCCCTCTTCTCCATCCCCGACGCGACCGGCCCGCATTTGAGGCTGTTCGACGACACCATTCGCCTCAATCTCTGGGGTCTGTGGGGCCTGGCGATCGCGGTGCCAGTGGCCGGCCTATTGACGCGTCGTCTGAGAACATCACCGCCGATGATCCTGTCGAAGGAGACTGGTCGCTTCGGCCGGTACAGCCGTCGTCTTCTCGCCGTCTATTACTGGGTCGTCGCACTCGGCGTCCCCACCGCCGTCGTGGCCAGTGTCGCCGCGAACAATGCTCTCTCTGACTAGTCGGGCTCTCCGTTCGCCCGGTAGACGCGCACATCGACCCTCTCCATGGTGACCAGACCGTCGCCGATCATCGAGTCGAGCAATGGGAGCACCGACTCGATCTTCTCGTAGGTGTCCACACACTCGATGACCATCGGCAGATCCTCGGAGAGACGGAGGATGTGCGCCGTGTGCAGACGGCTCGACTTCCCGAAACCCTCGATCCCACGCAACACGGTGGCACCGGCCAGATTCTCACGACGAAGGGTCTCGACGATCGCCTCGTAGAGGGGACGACCCTCGTGGGTGTCGGACTCTCCTACGAATATCCGCAATAGACGATTGTCGGTTTGATTTTCCATTTCAGACTCCGTTCAGTTGAACAGGCTATAGCCGATGCCGGCGACCGCGATGCCGCCCAGGAGGGTCAGCATCAGATTCATCCATGCACGGACCGAGCCCGATCCGATGCCAAGCCACACGGTTTCCATCATCCACGTCGAGAAGGTGGTGAAGCCACTGAGAAATCCCGCCGCTGCGAGCACGGCCGTCGACTCGAGCCGACCGGTGCCCACCAGCGCGCCGAGGGCCAGCGCCCCGGTCAAATTGACCGTCATCGTTCCCACCGGAAAGCCGGACCGGGTCCAACGCTGGACCAGCCCGGAGACGCCGTATCGGGCAACGGCGCCGAGCGCCCCACTCACGGCGGCCACCAGGAGGGTCATCGCCACACCTCACCGAGCCGACCGCCGAGGAGGGCGGCGGTCAAACCGGCGAGCAGAGATGCCACTACGTAGGCCGTCGCCACGAGGGTGTATCCATCGGCGACGAGGCGGATCGTTTCGACACTGAAAGCAGAGAACGTGGTGAATGAACCGAGGAGCCCGATGGCCCAGAACTGCAGTGACCACGAGGTGGTCGCCGCCCTTGCCCTTCGTGCCGAGTAGGCACCCAGGAGCAAAGAGCCGCCGACATTGACGATCAAGAGGGCGACGGGAAATGACCCGGAATGCAGCGGGATTGCGACGGTGACGGCGTAGCGAATCGCCGATCCCGCCAACCCTCCGCACGCAACCGCGATCAGGCCTCTGGCTCGAGGGCCGAGACGAGGCCCGCGCCGCGTAGTCGATTCCGGCTCCATACACCATCCTCATCAATGACACAGGAGCCATCAGCCGTTGGGCGGTTCCAGGCGAGCCCCATCGCCGTGAGACGGGATGCTAAACCAATACGGCTGGGGCCAAACACAACCCCAGCGGACACAGATCACCCGCCGTTAGCATCTGCGCCGTGCAGATAGGGCCGATCCTCGTGGTGGATTGGAGGGCCTCATCACGAACGCAGTGATCACAACCGAGGCCCTCACCAAGTTCTATGGCAAACGCCGCGGGCTCGACGGCCTCGACATGGAAGTTCGCTCCGGTGAGGTATACGGCTTCCTTGGGCCAAACGGGGCGGGGAAGACAACGACGATCCGGTTGCTGTTGGACGTCATTCGGCCGACCTCGGGCGGCGCTCGTGTCCTGGACCTGGACCCAAGGGCGGATGGGGTGCAATTGAGGAGACGTGTCGGCTACCTGCCCGGAGACTTCATCGTCGATGGCCGCCAGAACTCCCGACACCTCCTCGACCATCTGGCCGCTTTGAGAGGTGGCGTGGACCGGCGTCACATCGACGAGCTCACCGATCGATTCGAGCTCGACACTGCGATCCTCATCAGGTCATTGTCCAAGGGAAATCGGCAAAAAGTCGGGCTCATCCAGGCGTTCATGCATCAACCAGAGCTCCTCGTTCTCGACGAGCCGACCAGCGGGCTCGACCCCCTGATGCAGCGAGAGGTCCATACCCTCATTGCTGAGGCGGCCGAGCGGGGCCAGACGGTGTTCATGTCGTCACACGTGCTCAGCGAGGTCCAGGCGATCGCAGACCGGGTGGGCATCATCCGGGATGGACGTCTGGCGGCCGTCGAGGATGTCGATACCCTTCGGGCCAGGGCGATACGACGTGTCACCATCACGTTCAACGGGTCGGTCCCACCCGGGTCCTTCGACTCGGTGCGGGGAATCGAGGACGTGGCCCTGGAAGACTCGATCCTGCGTTGCACCCTCACGGGGTGGGCCGACGAGCTAATCAAGGCCGCCTCTCGATTCGAGGTGGTTTCGATTCAATCCGAAGAGCCCGACCTGGAGCAGATGTTCTTCACGTTCTACGAGGGAGGGCCTGGCGCACATGTGGCCTGAGATCCTCACCAAGAGCCTTTGGGACCAGCGTCGCGGGTTCCTCGGCTGGGGGATCGGGCTGGGTGCCGCCGCCGCCGTCTACACGGGCTTCTTCGCCGTGGTCGAGCCCGACACATTCGAAGGCATGCTCGACAACTTCCCACCCGACCTCCTGCAGGCATTCGGCTGGACGGACATCTCCAGCCCCTCCGGATATCTCGGAGCAACGGTGTATGGGCTCGTCGTGCCCATCCTGACCATCGTCTTCGCCATCGCGGTCGGAACCCGTTACCTCGCCGGTGACGAGGAGGCGGGAACCATGGAACTGACGATCACTCACCCCGTGAGCCGCACCTCGGTGTTTCTGCAGCGAGCGGCCGCCATGGCGATAGCAGGCTTTGGAGCCGCTGCCGTCGTCTTGGTCGTGGTGCTGGCGTTGCGAGTCCCGGTCGGCCTAGAGATCCAGATCGGAAACATCGCCGCCTCGAGTCTCCAGTTGGCGCTGCTCGCCGTCGTCTTCGGGTCTCTCGCCCTCATGGTGGGCGCGGTGCGGGGACGACGCGGAGTCGTGCTCGGAGTGAGCGCCGCCGTCGCCGTGTTCGCCTACTTCGCCGATACCGTCATACCTCAGGTCGAGGGGCTCGCCTGGCTGGAGAACCTCTCGTTCTTCAACTACTACGACGGGGCAGCGGTGCTCAAGGATGGGCTCGACCCGGCAAAGACACTGGTCCTGGTCATCAGCGCCCTGATCCTCGTTGGCATCGGCGTGATCGCCTTCAACAGACGAGACATCGGCACCTGAGGTCTGTTCAGGACACCGATGCCTTCAATTGCTGCGCAATCCCGGTGGCCCAAGCCCGCACCTCGTCCCAGTCTCTGAAGTCGCCCTCCGGAGCCCGGAACGCGGTCACAATCGCTCGTTCCCCGAACCCCAATTGCCGCTTGTCCAATTTCCCGGCAAAAACGATGTGGCCCTTCGCTCCCGTGAGCTCCCGGATACTGTCCACATCGACCGGGTCCTCATCGGGTTTCGGCGGATCTCCCACCGGGCCACTCGAGAAGATCCAGGTGGGTCGACGACTGAGCTCCATCTCGAATTCCTCGGCCAACTCGATCGCTGAATGCATCCAGTGACCGGCATATACGGCACTTCCGAGGACTACGGCGTCGAAGCCGTCCACCGTGGCCACGTCCTCAGGCGGCAGCACCCGCACGTCCAGCCCCTCGCTGATGAGCACATCGCCGATGGCGTGACCGATCTCTGCCGTCGCACCGTGTTTGCTTGCCGTGATGACCAAGACTCTCATGCTGACCTTCCTTCTGCCTCGACCGCAGGTCTATGACATGAACGGCGGGCCTGCCAGGGCCAAATGGCCCGAAACCGGGTCAGGTCGGTGCCAGGGTTATCCTGCCGGTGATGCCGTCAGCACCCGGGAGCCCCCTCCGAATCGGCATCATGTGCAATGGTCTTCGTCTCCCCGCATGGCAGGCCAAGGCCATCCAGCATCTTCTCGATCTCACCCCCGAGGTCGAGATTGCCCTGCTCATCGTCCCTTCGGGCGACGGTCGGAGATCCGGTCGGCTCCAGGCGTTGTTACGGGATCCGCGGCATCTGCTGTGGAATCTCTATAACAAGGGCTACATCGAGCGACGTTCTCGGGCCTCGCGGGGTGTCGATCTCAGTGTCACTCTCGGCGCCGTGCCAACAGTGTCATGTGCTACCGAGCCGGTGGGGAGATACGCCGAGCGGTTCGCACCCGAGGATCTCGACACCATCCGCGAGGCCGGCCTCGACCTGATCATCCGCTTCGCTTTCGGGATCATCAAAGGCGAGATCCTGGAGGCAGCGCGATATGGGGTGTGGTCCTTTCATCACGGCGACGAGAGGGCCTATCGAGGCCAGCCGCCTGGCTTTTGGGAGATCGTCGAAGGTGAGCGGACGATGGGGGCGATCCTCCAGAGGATCACGGAGCGGCTGGACGGTGGGACAGTGCTCCATCGGGGGACGTTCCGGGTCACGGCCCACTCATATAAGAGAACGCGTGACGATGCCTTCTTCGGGTCAGCGGACTTCGTGACGACGGCGGTCAAACGTCTGATCGGCGGAGACGACAGCGTGGTCACCGGCGAGCCCTCCCATACCGACGCCCGCGTCCGTCGTTCCCCTGGCAACTGGACCATGACACGGTTTCTCACCGGGCAGGCGCTGCGTTTCCTGGCCACGCAGTGGCGGGGTCTGACCCGGGCCGCAATCTGGACGGTGGGCTTTGCCGACTCCCCAATCCATGCCTTTCTCGATGGAAGTACCCCGCCCATACATTGGGCCGCCGAACAAGGAAAAGGTCGCTATTTGGCCGACCCCTTCCCCGACCCATCCGGGCTCACCGGAGTCGTCCTGGTCGAGGACTATCGGCACGAGACCCATCGGGGGGTGATCTCGGCGGTGGAGTTGGAGGGCGACGCCAAGGCACGTGAGGTGCTGGACACGGGTGTCCATGCTTCTTATCCCTATCTGATCGAAGACGACGGAGTCATCTACTGCATACCTGAGACCTATCAGGCCAATCAGCTTCGGCTCTATCGGGCCGTCGAATTCCCGGATCGATGGGATCTCGAGTCAACGTTCCTGGACGGCGTCGCCGCGCTCGACCCAACCATTGTCCATCATGAGGGTCGCTGGTGGCTGTTCTGCACCGTGGAAGGCAGTGATGCGAACACAAAGCTCCATGTGTTCCACGCCCCCCGACTGGCCGGCCCGTGGGCGCCACACTCCCTGAACCCGGTGAAGACCAACATCTCGTCGAGTCGTCCCGGGGGAACGCCCTTCGTCCACGAAGGCACTTTGTTCCGGCCGGCCCAGGACGGGTCCGCCAGCTACGGGGGCGGTGTGACGATCAACCGAGTCGACTTGTTGACTCCCGACGACTTCAGGGAAACCGAGGTCGCTCGAATCGGACCACCGGCGAAAGGTCGTTACCGGGACGGGATCCACACCCTGTCGGCGCAAGGTGGGCGGACGATCGTCGACGGGAGACGGGACACCTTCGTGTTCGCCTCATTCATGCGGGAGCTCAGGGCGCGACTCTCCCGCGTGGCGCGGCGCGGCTAACTCAGGCGTGGGCTCGAGGACGAAACCGCCAGATCAAAACGGCCGCCGCCATGGACGCACCCGCGGCAACGAGGGCGACCGGGGTTCGCCATGTCCTGGCCAGCGCCAACTCCCCATCGAGCGACGACATGACCCGCCACTCCAGATCCAGGGGAGCGCGATAGGACTCATTCGACATCGCCTGGAGCTCGCGGGCCGCCCGGGACATTGCGGCGTGTCGGGCCTGGCACTTGAGGCACTCCTCGCTGTGACGCCGAAATGGGGCGATGACCTCGCCGCCGTCGACCGCGCTGTTGGCCACGAATGGTGCAGCCAGCTCACATGCCAGCCTCACGCCGACTCCTCCAGCTTGCGGGCGAGCCGGCCTCGGGCCCGATGGAGACGGACCTTGGCGGCAGACACCGAGATCCCCATCGTCTCGGCGATCTCGGCATGGGACCACCCGTACACGTCTTTGAGCACGACCACCTGACGATGCGAGTCGGGCAATGAGTCCAACGCCACTCGCAGGCGCCCCCGCAGCTCGAGTATCTCCCCGGCCACTTCGGGATGCTCCGATCCATACGGGGCAGCCAGCTCGGCGTAGTCGTCGAGCGGCGCACCCTGATGGCGCCGGGCCCGGTTTCGCTGGGTCCAGGCGGTGTTGACCGTGATCCGATGCAGCCAGGTGGAGAGTGCTGCATCGCCGCGGAACTTGGGAAGCGCCTTCCAGGCGCGAATCAGCGTCTCCTGAGCGACATCAGCCGCCAGATGTGGGTCGCCAACCAATCTTCGAGCCAACGTGTAGACCTCGTTGCCATGCTCACGCACCAGAGCGGCGAAAGCCGCCTTGTCTCCGGACTGCGCCCTGACGATGAGCTCTTGTTCCCTATTGGATGGTTCGACCTCAGGCGTTTCCATTGCGTTACCGATCCTCGAGCGTGATTCGCGCACTCAGATATTCGAGCCGCCCATCGCTGAGTGCAACCTCGGCGGTGTCCTCCGTCTCGTCGACCGATATCGACACGGGCGTTGCCGGCGGCAATGGGTTGCGGAATCGCACCCTGGCGGTGCGCAGGGGAAGCACGCCGGGCCGAAGCCGTGATGCCGCGGCGAAGGCCCACGAGGCCTGGAGAAGCCCGTGGGCGACCACGCCGGGCAGCCCGGCGGAAACCGCCGACCCGTGATCCCAATGAATCGGATTCCAGTCACGCGTGGCGGCCGCATACCTGACCAGGTCGGCCCGGCTGGCGCCCATCTGGCCAGTACCGGGATCGCCATCATCGAGGGGGCCAGGCTCTTCCTGCTCCTCTCTCCCTGAGATCGGGCTGGCGTCGCCGGAAACGAGGAAGAGAGCCGATCCCTCTGCCACCGCTCCCTGCCCGTCACTCACATCCAGGTCGAAGCCGACGAAGTTGACACCACCACGCTCCCGGACCCGCGACACGGTGCCACCGACCTCCATCACCTGGCCGGCGGCCATCGGTCGGTGCCATGTGTATGTCTGTTCCCCGTGCAGGACGGAGTGCTCGGTGAGTTGGCTCAGGAGGTCGGGGGCCACCACGAACAGGCAAGCCGAGACGAACCCGGGTGGGGCGACCTCACCCCAA
>JBAULI010000047.1:0-2268 GCA_049578105.1 Acidimicrobiia bacterium
TGACTCCAATTCGATCCCCAATTCTCATCGGCCCGTTCTTCTTCCTGTCAACGAGCCGAGGGTAACCACTCCCCCGGGTTGCGATTAGGGCCGGAACACCATTCAGGAACCTTTGATCGCCGCCGACGTTGTCCAAGAATGCGTCTTCGACCACTTCTCCTCGTCGTCGCGGCCGGCACCATCGTCGCATGGGCCATGCCGGCCTGGGGTGCGGATCACACCGGCACCTTCAAAGACGACGACAGGAGTCGATTCGAGCCGTACATCGAGCGTGCCGTCTCCGCCGGGCTGGTCCAGGGATGCAATCCCCCGGACAACGACCGATTCTGCCCAAATCGCACGGTGACCAGGGGTGAGATGGCCGTGATGCTTGCCCGTGGCACTCGGCTCCCGCAGCCGACGGTCCAGCATTTCGTCGACGTCGCCGGATCGCCGGCCGAACGCGCCATCGAATCTCTGGCCGAGGCCGGCGCCACCAATGGGTGTGGTGAGGGGCTCTACTGCCCCGATCGAACTCTCACTCGCGGTGAGATGGCAACACTCATAGGTCGAACCCTGGGGTGGGACCAGCCGCCAACGACGTTCCCGTACTTCGATCTCGTCGACTCGCCTTATGGACCGTGGGTTGCGGCGTTGGCAGCCAAGGGGGGTCTCGAACCGTGTGACGAGCCGGTCGGGAGTCGCATGTGCCCCAACCAGCCAGTCGCACGGGACGAAGCGGCTTACGCCTTGGTCACGGCCCTCGGACTTCAGCCGTCGACCGTGATCGCCGACGAGACAACGTCGCCGGACCCCATCGGGTTCGCCGACGACTTCGAGACTCTGGCGCTCTGGGACGGTCGTGCTCCCAGTGCGCGCAATCGGGTCTCGCTGACCGATGCCGGCTACGGAGAGAGCGGGCTCCGCGTGACCATCCCGAGGGGATCTCACTTCGGGGCCGACTTCAAGCTCGACCTGAATCGAGCAGTCGGCTCCGACCCGGAGCTTCTCTATTTCCGCTACTTCCTCCGTCTCGACCCGGACTGGGCACCAGTGTCGAGTGGCAAGCTGCCCGGCTTCTCGGGTGTCTACAACTACACGGGAAAAGGCGGGTACCCGAGCAGCGCCGGCGCTCCGGGGTGGTCGGCGCGTATGGAGTTCTTCGGGACGTCGGCAAGTGACCCGCGAGCGAGGCTGGGCTATTACGTGTACCACCTCGGCCAGGAAGGGCGATACGGGGATGGGATGGCCTGGAACGAAGCCGGGAAGCTCCAGCCCGGCGATTGGTATTGCATCGAGGGCGAGGTTCAGATGAACACCCTGGGCCTCTCCGACGGGTCGTTGCGAGCTTGGGTGGATGGGACACCCGCATTCGACGCCGACGGGATTCAGTTTCGCCGACCCGGAGAGCCTGACATCCGAATCGAGTCCTTCTGGTTCAACGTCTACTACGGCGGAAAGCGGGTCGCCGATCGAGACCTCGGTCTGGTCATCGATGAGGTGGCAGTCGATTCCCAGCGCATCGGCTGTGGAGGCGGCGACTCCACTCTGCGATCGATACCTGGCGATTTCACAGGCGACGGATTCGAGGATCAAGCATGGTGGGGACCGTGCCCGGGCGGGGCCTGCTTTCAGACCCGATCCGTGGATCCCACCGACGTCGACCCCCCGCGACTCGGAGACAATGCGTGGTTCTCACTCGAGACGCGGCGGACCGGGATCTCGGCCGGCGACTTCAACGGCGACGGGGCCGACGACCTCGTGTATCGGGGCCGGTGCGATGCCTCGATCCGATGTTGGAGGGTCCATCTCTCCACCGGCAGCGACATCGGACCCGGCTCCAATTGGGGTGACGGAGCCCGCTTCGCTGAGTCCACCAACTACCTGATCACCGGTGATTGGGACGGGGACGGCAGGGACGACATCGTGTATCAGGGGATCTGTGGCTCGGATCCGAGGCCGTGCTGGCGAGCGCATCTGAGTCTGGGCGACTCTTTTGCCGACCCTCTCGACTTCGGCGGTCCGCCGTCTGCGGCGGGCACACCACTGGCCGCCGACGTGGATGGTGACGGGAGAGACGATCTCGTCTTCACCCAGGCCTGTGGAGATGCGGTGTGCTGGTATCGACAACTCTCCACCGGCTCGTCATTCCTCGATCCCGAGTCGATGGGCACAGCTCTTCCCTCGGAGCTCGAATGGAGTCGCTTCTTCGACATCGACGGAGATGGCGACAGCGACCTGATCTCCGCAATGGCCGTCCAAGGGTCCAACTCACTCGTCGCCAGATCG
>JBAULI010000048.1:0-2828 GCA_049578105.1 Acidimicrobiia bacterium
GAAATGAAGAGCTTTTCGGAAAAGGTCGTGGTGGTCACCGGAGGTGGCAACGGGATCGGACGTCAGGTGGTCCTGGAGTTGCTCCGTCGTGGCGCCCGGGTCGCCGCCGTGGACGTTCGCGAAGAGAGCCTGAAGGGAACCGTCGAGCTTGCCGCCGCCGGGGATCGTCTCGCCACCTTCGTGGTCGACATCACGGATAGGTCGGCAACAGCGGCGCTTCCCGAACAGGTCTTGGCCGCCCATGGGGCAGTCGACGCCCTGATCAACGTCGCCGGGATCATCCAACCGTTCGTCCGATTCAACGACCTGGACCACGACGTGATCGAGCGGGTGATGAACGTCAACTTCTACGGCACCGTCAACATGGTCAAGGCCTTCCTCCCTCATCTACTCACACGACCCGTGGCCCATGTCGCCAATGTTTCGAGCATGGGAGGCTTCCTCCCGGTCCCGGGCCAGACGATCTACGGGGCGAGCAAGGCAGCGGTCAAGCTGATGACTGAGGGTCTCTATGCCGAGCTGATCGACACCAGGGTCGGCGTCTCGGTGATCATGCCCGGCGCGGTGGCGACCGAGATCACCTCCAACTCCGGGGTCGAGATACCCGGTGGAGTGACTTCGGCCGAGGAGTCCGAGGTCAGGACGACATCCCCCGAGGACGCCGCCCGGATCATCCTGGACGGCATCGAGTCGGACAAGTTCCACATCTTCGTAGGGCGTGACTCGCTGACGATGAACTTATTCACACGTGTGGCTCCACGCCGGGCGACCAATCTCATCTATCGCCAGATGAAGAGTCTCCTCAGCTGATCCGTTGGATGAGGTCGGATCTCAGATGATCCTTCCTGCATGTTCCATCAATGGCCTTCCGGAGATGATCCTCTCCGGTCCGAGACGGCTGAGGTCGAGGCTCGGGGTGCGCTCGGTGACCATTTCGGCAATGTGTCTTCCGACCGCATGGCACTGTTGAAAGCCGTGACCACTGAACCCGGTCGCCAGGAATAGGCCCGCGATGTCCGGCCATTCACCGAGGATCGCGTTGGCGTCCAACCGGTTCTGGGCATAGAGGCCGGCCCAGGAGCGAACGACCTCGAGACGGTCGAAGGCGGGGAGTTTCGAGGCGAGCTCGGGCCAGATGACGTCATAGAACTTGGATCGCGGTGCCGGAGTGAAATCGAATCCAATCGGGTCGTCGCTGGTCGACCATGCGATCAGGAAGGTCCTGTCATGCTCCGGGATGACGTAGACGCCCGAGGGCAGGAAGGCACTGGGAAGCGACTCGCTGCCCTCCACCTCCCCAGCGACGACGTAGACGGTTCGCATCACCGGATCCACCGGGATCGACACACCGACTGTGTCGAGGAGACCGGCGGACCAGGCGCCTGCGGCGACCACCGTGGCCTCCGCATCGACCGTCGAGCCGTCCGTCAGCCGGGCACCGGTGACCCGACCGTTTGCCAATGCCAAGGATTGCACTGTCCCGGTGACGGGTTGGGCACCGCGAGAGAGGGCCATGCGCCGGTATCCCTCGACAACGCCGTTGGGGTCGACCGAACCGTCCCTCGGGCCGAACGTGCCGCCGATCAGGTGATCCGAGGCAAGTGCCGGATGTCGGTCTTCGATCGTCGCCATGTCGAGCCACACCGAATCGCAGCCGAGACGCTGTTGGGTGGCGAGACCAGCCTTGGCATCGGCCTCACCGGCCTCATCCACGAGGAAGAGGTTCCCCTGTTTGCGCATCTGTGGCTCCGGGATATGGCCATCGACCGTCATCTCCTCGGCGAATGACTCGAGACACTCCATCGCATAGACCGATATGGCGACGTTCTCTTCGAGGTTGAATTGGATGCGGACGTTGCCGTCGGACAACATCGTCGACGAGTAACGCAGGGTGGGGTCCTTCTCGATCACCGTCACCTTGAGCGCGGGGTCGAGTGTGAGCAAGTGATGAGCCGTGGCCCATCCCGTGGCAGCGCCACCGATGATGACGATCCGGTTCATCTCCACCGAGTCATCTTGCCCGTTCCTTGGTTGCCCAGATGGCTCATCTTGCTCGAACCGGGCGCATTCTGACGGAAGCCAGACCCTCCCAGCCTGGTTTTGGGACTTGGGACGATTCGGCTTAGGGTCGAAGGCAGGCAAACAGATCCTGGCGTGACGCGCAGAGATCCTTCCGCACCGGCCGGGATCGGTAAGGCAAGGACATATGCAAGTTGCACAAGGCATCCATCGGGTCACTCGAGGCGTGACCAACTTCTATCTGATAGAAGACTCGGGAAAGGTGGTCTTGGTCGATGCCGGGACTCCCAAAGACTGGGACCTCTTCACCAAGACGCTCACGAGCCTCTCCCGAAGTCTCGAGAACGTGGAAGCGATTCTCCTCACCCACGCCCATGCCGATCACACTGGTTTCGCCGAGAGGGCGCGGACGTCCGCGAACAGTCCCGTTTGGATCCATGAGGCCGACGAGAATTCGGTCAAGACCGGGGAGCCAGCCAAGCCAGATGGGGGGATGGGCGCCTATCTCTTCAAGATGCAGATGTACAAGACCATGATGTCCCTCGGCAGCCGGGGCGCATCGAAGATCATCCCCGTCCATGAGGTGTCCACCTTCGGCGATGGAGAGACCCTCGACGTGCCGGGGCGTCCCAAAGTCATCCATGCCCCGGGTCACACTGCCGGCAGCTGTGCCCTTCTCCTCGAGGACCGTGACACCCTCTTCGCCGGAGACGTTCTCTCGACGTGGAACCCGCTCACCGGCGACACCGGACCACAGATCATGCCTGCGGCGATGAATGCCGACACCGATCAAGCACTCCAATCCCTCG
>JBAULI010000049.1:0-10751 GCA_049578105.1 Acidimicrobiia bacterium
TCGCCTGGCTGGCCCCTTTCGATCACTACCAGGACCAGGGTTATCAGATCGCCCAGGGCCTGTTCGCCATGGGTACCGGGAGTCTCTCCGGCTCCGGACCCGGCCTGGGCAGACCCGATCTCATCCCGAACGCCTCGACCGACTTCATCTTCGCCGCCGTCGGTGAGGAGCTCGGCTTCGCCGGGACGGTCTCTGTGCTGGCCCTATTCGCCCTGGTCATAACGGTCGGGCTCGGAATCGCCTTCCGGAGCAGGGACACCTTCAGGAAGCTGCTCGCCGCCGGGCTCACCCTGGTGTTCGCCGTCCAGGTCTTCCTGATCATCGGCGGGATCGTCCGGATCGTGCCCCTGACCGGGATCACCCTCCCCTTCATGTCGTACGGAGGCTCGGCCCTCGTCGGCAACCTGGTCCTGGTCGCTCTCCTCCTCCGCATCAGTCACGAGGAAGCACAGTGAACGGGCCGGTGCGTCGTCTCTCCATCGGCGTGTTCGTGGGCTTCTTCGCCCTTCTCATGGCGGTGAGTTGGATTCAGGTGATCCACGCCGACGCCCTGAAGGCCGACCCCCGCAACTCGCGGCCGGCCCTCGCCGACCGGGGAAAGGAGCGGGGTCTCATCGTGACGGCCGACGGGACGGTCGTGGCGCGATCCGTGGAGGACCCCGACGACCCGCGATCCTTCATCCGCGAGTACCCCGAAGGGGAAGCCTTCGCTCATGTGGTGGGGTACAACTCCTTTCTCGTAGGCTCCTCGGGTCTCGAACAGGCCTACTCCAGCGAGCTGCGCTCCAAGCGCGACCTCACCATCAGTGACCTGGTCTCGGTGATACTCGGGCGCGATCTCCGGCCTCAGAGTCTGGAGATGACCGTCTATGCGCCGCTGCAACGGGCAGCGTATGAGGCGTTGGGTGGTCAGAAGGGCGCCGTGGTGGCCATCGACCCCAAGACCGGGGCCATCCTGGCCGCCGTCTCCTCCCCCTCGTTCGACCCCGAATCCCTATTGGGGTCGGATGCGGCCGCCGCTTGGGAGGGCCTCCTGGCCGACCAGGACCGACCGCTCAACGACAGGGCGACCAAGGAGATCTACCCACCTGGTTCCACGTTCAAGACGGTGGTCACGGCAACGGCGCTGGACACCGGCGAAGCCGATCCGGCCACCACTTTCCCCGACCCTGTCGAATTCGAGCTGCCCGGGTCCACGGCGACCATCTCGAACGCCAGTGGACGTTCCTGCAACGACGGGCAGTCGATCACCCTTCTCAAGGCATTCGTGGTTTCCTGCAATACCGTGTTCGCCGACCTCTCCATTCGCCTCGGGGCGGAGGACATCGGGATCACCGCCGACGCCCTTGGCTTCAACACCGATCTCGACTTCCCCTGGAAGGTCCCCCAGGCGGTCTACCCGGTCGAGGAGCTGGCCGACGATCCCGCCGCCCTCGCCCAGAGCGGCATCGGGGAACGCGATGTGAGGGCGGCGCCGTTACATATGGCGATGGTGGCGGCGGCGGTGGCCAATCATGGCGTTACCCCCCTCCCCTACCTGGTCAACCGTCTCTTCGACGCCGATGGGAACACCGTGGAGAACTTCACTTCCAATCCGCTGGGACGGGCGATGGACCCGGCGACCGCCGATGTCCTGGCCCAGATGATGGAGCGCGTCGTGACCGAGGGAACGGGTCGGGCGGCGGCGGTGCCCGGTGTCAGGGTGGCGGGCAAGACCGGGACCTCCTCGAGCCCCAGTGGGCTTCCCAACCCCTGGTTCATCGGGTTCGCACCGGTGGAGGATCCCTCGATCGCCCTTGCCGTGGTGGTCGAGGAGGGCGGCGACCTGGGCGAATCCGCCTCAGGTGGGTCGGTTGCCGCGCCGATAGCGGCACAGCTCATCGAGGTCTGGCTGCAGAGAACCCCGTGAGTTGCATCGAGACCATTCCTACAATCCGTCGACTCCCATGGAACCCCAGACCACACTGACAGATCGCTATCAGATCACGTCCCATCTCGCCCGCGGCGGGATGGCAGACGTGTATGAGGGTGTCGACACGCTGCTCAATCGTCGAGTGGCGATCAAGGTCCTCCACTCGCAGTACTCGGCCGACGAGGCATTCGTCAAGAGGTTCCGTCGTGAGGCCCAGGCCGCCGCCAACCTGAGCCATCCCAACATCGTCGGCATCTACGACTGGGGCCAGGCCCAGAACACCTACTTCATCGTCATGGAGCTGGTCGATGGGCGCTCGTTGCGCGATGTCCTGAAGTCCGAGGGCGCCCTTCTCCCCCGACGGGCCACCGAGATCGCCTCCGAGGTTGCCGCCGCCCTCTCCGTCGCCCACCAGGCCGGCCTGGTCCACCGCGACGTCAAGCCGGGGAACATCCTGCTGGCCAAGGACGGAACCGTGAAGGTGACCGACTTCGGCATCGCCCGGGCGTGGGATGACAGCCAGGAGTTGACCCGAACCGGAGCGGTGATCGGGACCGCCACCTATTTCAGCCCCGAGCAGGCGCAGGGAGCTTCCGCAGACGAGCGAAGCGACGTCTACTCGCTGGGCGTCGTCCTCTACGAGATGCTCACCGGGCGGCCGCCCTACACCGGTGACAGCCCGATGTCGGTGGCCTTCCAGCACGTCTCCACCGATGCTCCCAGCCCATCCTCACTGAACCCCGACGTCTCGGCATCGCTCGACGCCGTGGTCACGAAGGCAATGCGCAAGGACCCCGCAGCCCGGTATCAGACCGCCTCCGAGATGAGATCCGACCTGCTCACCGTGCTCAAGGGCGAGCCGGTGGGGATGCCGGTCCCGGTGCCGGTGGGGGCCCCGGCCAACGGTGAGAACTCGACACGGCTGATGACCACTCCGGTGCCGCCGGCGACGGTGCCACCCGACGAGGTCTACCGCGAGCTGGAAGAAGAGCCGGCATCTCAGCTTCCCTTCATCCTCACCGCATTTGGGCTGCTCATCGCCCTGGCCATCCTCCTCTTCTTCCTCTTCCGACTTGCCGGAGGTAACGGCGATTCGGAGTTGATCGAGATCCCCAATGTCACCGGGTTGACCCAAGACGCCGCCCTGGCCCGACTCCAGGCGGACGGCTTCGAGGTGACCGTCTTCCTCGAGTCCTCCGACACCGAGGAGGTGGGGAACGTCACACGGACCAACCCGCCGTTCGGCACCCAGGCGGCCGGAGGAACCGTGATCCAGGTCTACGTGTCCACCGGGGCGGAGGAGTTCCCGGTGCCGCCGCTGATCGGCCAGACCTTGGAGAACGCCCGACGTCTCCTCGAGGAGTCGAACCTGACCGTGGGCACCGTCGACGAGCGGGCTGATGCCACCTTCGCCGAGGGCGTCGTCATCGAGCAGAACCCGGGCGCCGGAGTTCGCATCGGCTCCCAGGCGCCGGTCAATCTGGTGGTCTCGACCGGCCCCGAGGTGCACGATCTGCCCGACCTCACCGAGCAGACCGAACGTGATGCGACTGCCACCCTCACCGATCTCGGTCTGAAGGTCACCGTGAACGAGGAGTATTCGAGCACGGTCGACACCGGTCTGGTCATCCGAACCGACCCCGAGCCGGGGACGGAGGTCAAGTCCGGTGACACCGTCCTCCTCGTCGTCTCACGTGGCCCGGAGCCGGTGGAGGTGCCGCCGCTGACCGGTCTGACCACCGACCAGGCGGACGCCATCCTCAAGGATCTCGGTCTCGTTATGCGGATCTCGGCCACCACCCAGCCGGTGGCGGATCCCGGTCAGGACGGGATCATCGTGTCGCAGAACCCGCAGGTGGGGGCGACCCTGGTCCCCGGGGACATCGTCACGGTGACGGTCGGCAAGTTCGAGGCGCCACCGACGACGACCACGTCGACGACCACCACCACGGTGCCCTCGACAACGACCACCGTCGCCCCGTAGGCCGGCGCCCTACCGGTAGTTGGTGGTCATAAGGAACCCGGCGGCTATCGCCACCAATCCTCCGACCAAGACCAGCTGATCCAGCTGGAACACGAACCTGACCAGGACCAGGATCACACCGATGACCATCAGCCCGGCCATCACCACCACGTACCAGGTGGGGCTGGGCTCCTTGGATCGGGCTTCGGCGGCTGTGGACGCGGCAGACACCGGCGCGCTCTTCGGTTTACGACGTTTCGACTCGGGCACGTCGGCGAGCGTAGTCGATCGAACGTTTCCTGAGAATCGAGTTACACGGGTGTAGTTCTCCACATGCTGTGGACAAATCCCTGGATAACTACAACTGTGTCATTCCGGCGAAAAATTTGCGGCGGACACGACCGTCGCCCCCGCAGCCGGCCGATATCCTGCGCGCGGCGTCGTCCTCCCGACCCACGACGCAGATGGGGACCCGATGACAACCGACACCACCGCCAAACGACGACGCATGCCTCTGACCCGGCTCGACAAGGGGCTGCTGGGACTGCACGTCGTCGGGGCCATCGTGGTCGGGATCGTCGGCTTCCTCGGGGCGAACGACCCCGAGTTCGGCGACCTGCAGCGCATCGTTCTCGCCATGCTGATCGGCCTCTGGGCCGTGGGGATCGTGGTGATGGCCCTCATCGTGCGTCTGATACCGACTCAATGGGGTCGTGTGATCGTCCTGCTCGGTGGCCCGTTCATCTTCGCTCTGATCTTCTTCGGCAGATACACATTCGGCTGGGCCTGACCACAACGGGCAGGGTTTCAACTGAAGGGCGGAGACTGGTCTGTGAACGGAAATGTGCGGAAACCGCACATTTCCGTTCACAGGACTACGGCCGCCAGACCGGGACCATTTCCTCACGGCAATGTCGCGGGGCGGCTTCATCCTGGACGTTGATGGCGCGCATGGTGAGCTCGGCGCCGCAAACCGTGCATTTGTAGTCCTGATCGACCGCCACGACGTCGTCCGGATCGATCTCGGGTGGCGGGGTCGACAGCATGCGGATCATGAACAGAGACCCCCGCCAAATCCCATATCCGAGGGCCACTGCCAGGATCACATCGATGGCGCTGTTGCCGGTCATCGTTCAGCAGGAACGGGTGGCGCCGCTTGGGATCGCCAACATCTACAGACGCTCGATTATGAGCGCGTTGGCCATTCCTCCACCCTCACACATCGTCTGGAGTCCATAACGACCACCGGTCCGCTCCAGCTCCCACACCAGGGTGGTGAGGAGGCGGGCACCAGAGGCCCCGAGCGGATGACCAAGAGCGATGGCACCGCCGTTCACATTGGTCCGCTCCCACAGACCCATCGGGTCGGTCCCACCCAGTTCCATGCGCCATGCCACCGGCACCGAGGCGAAGGCCTCGTTTACTTCGAACAGGTCGATGTCGTCCATGGCCAGGCCGGCACGGGCCAGAACCTTCTCCGTGGCGGGGATGGGGCCGGTCAGCATCATCACCGGGTCGACGCCGGCCATGGCAAAGGCCACGAAACGGGCCTTTGGAGTCAGCCCCAACCGGGCGGCTCTCTCCTCGGACATGATGAGCAGTGCGGCGGCACCGTCGGAAATCTGAGACGAGTTGCCGGCTGTGACCACACCGTCCGCCTTGAAGGCCGGTTGGAGGGCGGCCAGCTTCTCCATCGACGTATCCCAGCGAATCCCCTCGTCCTTGGTCACGGTGACCGACGAGCCGTCGTCGGCCTTCACGCCTACCGGGATGATCTGACCTTCGAAGCGGCCCTCCTCGGTGGCGCGCGCCGCTCGCCGATGGGACTCGAGAGCGAGGGCATCCAGCTCCTCACGGCTGATCCCCCACTTCTCGGCGATCATCTCGGCCGATATTCCTTGTGGGACCAGGCCCTGTGAGTAACGCTCCAGCATCCTGGCGCCAAAGGGGAGACCCGGGCCCTGCTGGGCAGTGATCCCCATGGGAACCCTGGTCATGTTCTCGACACCGGCGGCGAGGACGATGTCCTGGGCGCCGGCCATGATCGCCTGGGCGGCGAAATGGGCCGATTGCTGGGACGATCCGCATTGACGGTCGATGGTGACGCCCGGGACCTCCTCGGGGAATCCGGCGGCGAGGGCTGCGTTTCGGCCGACGTTGTAGGCCTGCTCACCGGTCTGGGAAACGGTCCCCATGATCACGTCGTCGATGGTTGAGGGGTCGAGCTGGTTGCGCTCCACCAGGGCCTGGAGGGGAATCGACGCCAGATCGACGGGGTGGAAGTCCTTGAATGCACCATTGCGCCGCCCGACCGGGGTCCGGACCGCATCGACGATCACCGCGTTGGCCATTTCAAAACTCCTCTTGTCTGCCTTCAGGTGCAACCACCGAGCCGGCGAATTCAATCCGCCTCGGTGAGGGTGGAGACGATGGGACTCGAACCCACGACCCCCGGCTTGCAAAGCCGGTGCTCTTCCAGCTGAGCTACGTCCCCGTTGGCAGACCCAATTGTACGGTTTCCTCCCTGCTCGGCCAGCGGGCCGGCCCGCTGTGAACGCAAGTGAACCGTTTTCGCGGGTTTCGGTTCACAGAAGAACCTCACCCACCCGGACCGGTGCCCACCCACCCCCGCTGTGAACGCAAGTGCACCGTTTTCGCGAGTTTCGGTTCACAGACCCGTCTTGACTTGAAGTTAACTTGAAGTTGTAGCTTGGGGGGGATGTTCGAGCGAGATAGAGATGATCGAGGTGGTAGCTGTGGGTGAGGTCGCGGTGATCACGGGGGCTTCCCGGGGTTTTGGGCTCGCCCTGGCCCGTGCCCTCGCCGGCGAGGGCTGGTCGCTGGTGATCGACGCCCGTGGAGCCGACGCCCTCGATGTAGCAGCCGCCGAGTTGGCGGAGCACACGACCGTCCGCGCCATCGCCGGCGACATCGCCGACGATGACCACAGACGCGCCCTGGTCGCCGCCGCCGCCGAAATGGGCGGTGTCGACCTCCTGGTCAACAATGCGTCGCTCCTGGGGCCCAGCCCACAGCCGAATCTCGGCGACTACCCGCTCACCGACCTGACCCGCGTCTTCCAGGCGAACGTCTTCGGCCCACTCGGTCTGATTCAACTGGCGATACCCACGTTGCGAGACCACCACGGGACCATCGTCAACATCACCTCCGACGCCGCCGTGGAGGGATACGAAGGTTGGGGTGGATACGGATCATCGAAGGCCGCCCTGGAGCAAATTTCGAACGTCCTCGCCGAAGAGGAGCCCGACGTGACCGTGATCTGGTTCGACCCCGGCGACATGAACACGGTGATGCATCAGCAGGCGTTCCCCGGAGAAGACATCTCAGACCGGCCGCCACCGGAAGAGAGTGTGCCGCCCTTGCTCGAGATCTTGCGCCAGAAGCGCCCTTCGGGCAGATACCGGGCCGGTGCGCTGAAGGTTGAATCGTGACCCTGGTCAGCCGACCAATCGACTTCACCATGCCCATGGCGAACGTGGCCGTCGCTCCACCTGAGAGACGCGGCCTGGCACGCGATGGGGTGAGATTGATGGTGGCCCATCGGGGCACGGGTGAGACGAGTGACCGAACCTTCACCGACCTCGTCGACGTCCTCCGTCCCGGCGACGCTCTCGTGGTCAACAACTCGAAGACCATCCCGGCCGCCGTCGCGGCCGTAGACGAGAACGGCGAATCGCTGCGGGTCCACCTCGCCTCACCGCTGGCGGAGGGCCTGTGGTCTCTGGAAGTCCGAACACCGACGGCGAACGGAGGGACCGTTCCCGGGCCTGACCTCGCCCCACAGACCCTCGCCCTCGACGGCGGCGCCAAGGCTCATCTCCTGGCGAGAAGCCCCCGGTCTCCGCGTCTATGGATCGCTGCAGTGGAGCCCACCGACGACGTGGATCGCTATCTGGACCATTTCGGCCGGCCGATTCGCTACCTCGATGGGCCGGAATGGCCCCTCTCCGACTATCAGACGGTCTTCGCCACCGAGCGCGGCTCCTCGGAGATGCCCAGCGCAGGTCGGCCCTTCACCACCGACCTGGTGACCCGTCTCGTCGCCAACGGAGTGCTCGTGCTGCCCATAACGCTCCACACCGGCGTCTCGTCGTTCGAGGACGACGAGTCCCCTGGAGAAGAGCCATACCGTGTCACCGACACCACTGCCATGACGCTCAACCGCCTGCGAGGGGCCGGGGGACGGGTGATCGCCGTGGGCACCAGCGTGGTTAGGGCGCTGGAGACCGTGGGCGACCGTGAGGGGGCCTTACATCCCGGGGAAGGGCTCACCGACCTCGTGGTCACGCCCGAACGCGGCATAAGGGTGATCGACGGCCTCCTAACCGGCTGGCACGAGCCCCGGTCCTCACATCTGCGTCTGCTCGAGGCGGTGACCGGGCGGGAAATGCTCCAAAGGCTGTATGACCATGCGTTGCGATCCGCCTACCTGTGGCACGAATTCGGCGACGAGCTGCTGATCCTGCGCTGAAAGACCGCTCACAACCATCCCTCCAGTGCCGGTGCGGGAGTGCCGATCCCTAATAGCATGCCCGCGATTCGTCCAAGGGCGTCCTTGATGAGCGGTCACGCCAAACCCGAAAGCAGCATCACAGATCCGAAATTGGATTCAGATCGCCATTTTCATGCCGTTTTCGAGTCCGCGGCTTCGGGTATGGCCCTGGTCAGCCCAAAAGATGGGCGATTTCTCAAGATGAATGCCGCAGGCTGTGAAATGCTCGGTTACACCGAGCACGAGTTGCAGAGCCGCACGATCATGGACGTGGTAGCGCCCGACGACCGCGAGGACAGCATGACGCGGTTCCGTCAGGTGGTCACGGGAGAGCTCGATTCGGCCAAGTCCAAGCTCCACTACCTCCGCAAGGACGGCTCCACGGCATACGGGCTGATCTCCACCGCCCTGGTGCGTGACCCCGACGGCCAGCCTCTGCATCTGGTGGCCAACGTGGTCGACATAACCGAGCAGGTGGAGGCCCAGGACGAGCTGCGGGGAATGCTGGACTCGAAAGACCAGCTCATCGCTTCGGTTTCGCACGAGTTGCGCACTCCGCTCACCGCGGTGCTCGGATTCGCCCAGCTGATGCGATCGGAGCTTCCCTCGTTGTCACCCGATGAGCAGCTGGAGATCGTGAAGAGCATCGCCGATCAGACCGCCGACCTGACCAACATCGTCGAGGACCTGCTGGTCGCGGCCAGGGCTGACAACGAGACACTCAAGGTAGCCCAGGTGTCCGTCGATCTCCGCGCCCAGTCGGCTCAGGTCCTCGAAGCGCTCAGTGGGGAGGGCGGTCACACGATCGAGTTGACCGGCCCCACCATCCGGGCAATGGGCGACCCCGCCCGGGTCCGACAGATCCTCCGCAACCTGATCTCGAACGCCTTCCGTTACGGAGGCGTCAACATCGAGGTCCGCACATACGACTGTGAGACTGTGGCCTGTGTTGCCGTCATCGACGACGGGCAGGGCATCCCGCTCGGGGACCGGGAGAACATCTTCCAGCCCTACCAGCGGGCGTCGAACAGCGAAGAGCTGACCGCATCGATAGGGCTCGGCCTCACCGTCTCGCGCAAACTGGCGTCGCTGATGTGCGGCGAGCTCAGTTACAGCTACGCGGACGGAAAGAGCATCTTCGAGTTGTCCTTGCCACTCGCTTCCTAGACGCCCGCCACCGCCTCCAACTCTCTTGGCTTGGCTGTCAGGTGGAGATAGATCCCGTAAAGCAGCGCCAACCCGAGGATCGGGGTGAAGGTCCGCTTCAGGGGTGCGCTCTCTGTGATGAGACCGATCACGAACCCGACGGCACCCACGTTGATCCCCCAATAGATGACCTTGCTCGAGATCTCCGATACCGCCGACGCCGCAGTCAGCATGGCGAAGATGACGTTGGTCACCACCAGGATGAACGTGGTGTGATCCAGGGCCAGCAGATAGGGCTGTATCACCGCGAACACCGCATCGTCGTCCCCGCTCGTCGAGACGAACTTCTGCACCACGATGGCAGTCAGGACCACCGCCGCCACCAGCCCGAGGATGGCAGTGCGGATCATCACTCTCTCTATCCCGCCGCCCCACTGTGCCGGTGCCAACTCCTTGCGCAGCCGCCACAGGAAGATGAGGAGCCCGGCGATCTGAAGCGGCGTGTTGGCGATGAGAAGGCCTTGGGTGTCGAGCAAGAACCCCAACATCCCGAACAAGCCCGCCAGGAACATGAAGACCATCTGGACGACACCGGCCCTGGCGTCACCGATCAGCGGTGTCGACCTGCCCCTGATCCGCCATTCGATGATGGCGAGCATGGCCAGCACGACGTATCCGATCACCATCGCGGCAGGGTGGGCGTCACCGAGACGAGGGGCGTTCTCGGCGGAGACCACCTCCACGTCGGCCAACTGGAGACCGAGCAAGACACCGAGGACGGCACCCATCAGCAGGAAGAACAGGGCCAGACCCATGCCGAATTCGGCCACGTTCCACTTCTCCCCCTTCTTGCTCCTCACCACCCAGACGAAGACCCAGGTGATGGCGATGAAGGCGAGCGTGCCGCCTATGGGCCGCTGGATGCTCTCGGTGGTGTTGAAGATGTCACCGGACCAGAACGCCAGGACATACAGGGACAGGGCCACGATGCAATACATCGCCATGTTCCCGGTCTTGGCGTCGTTGGGCTGGCCGAACATCCAAATCGCCGCACCGAAGACGGACAACGTGATCCAGCCGAGAGTCCCGGCGTGGACATGGGCGAGAAGGGTGTTGCGCGGTGGGTCCCACACATCGGTGCCGTTGAGGATCCCGATCACGACCGTGATCACGAAGATGACGAGTGCAGCCCGGAACAGATTTCGCACACCCGCAGG
>JBAULI010000050.1:0-43574 GCA_049578105.1 Acidimicrobiia bacterium
GACCAGATGATGACAGACACAGCGAGCAGCATCGAAGCCGTCGAGTTGCGGGCAGGTTTGCGCACGGCGATGGATGGGGCGGCGACCGTCAACGCCTATCTCAACGCCCAGGAACCGTGGCGGGTGATCAAGGAGGACCCAGCTCGGGCGGCCACCATCTTGTGGACCGCGATCCAGGCAATCTCGGGAGTACGCGTTGCCCTTTCGCCCTATCTCCCATGGACCACGGCGCGTCTGGGTGTCATGCTTGGAATCGATTCGGCTGTCGAGAGTTGGGACCGGCCGATCGTCGCCGAGGGCTCTGCTCTCGGTGATGTGTCGACATTGTTCACCAAATTGGACGAAGACGCCCTCGACGTGTGAAACCAGCGACCCTTTCTCAGGGTCGAATCAGGGTGACACCGGATTACACCCCATATCCAGGTCGGATACGGTATTAGTCGTGCCCCATTTGGCCAAGAAAGTCGCCGGCTTCTCACTGGTCGTCACCGGTGCGGCGATGCTCGTCCTGCCGGGGCCTGGGGTGCTGACCATCGTTGCAGGGGTGGGACTACTCGGCCAGGAGTACGAGTGGGCGCGACGCCTCGACAGGTGGGGCCGCTCCAAGTTGCGGGGGCGATCCGAAGATCAGGAGGGCGGGTAGACCCCCATCGACTGCGCCTTCTCGGTCTGCCAGAAGATGTCTGCGATCTCATCGATCAGAGCGATCAGCTTGCGCCCGTCCTCGGGGTCGACGGACTTCTTGGCATCCCCGGCCTGATGGATGGCCCGCCAGAACAGGTCATCGAGGTTCTCGAATTGCTTGCGATGGTCCGCGGTGAAGAAGTCCGCCCAGAGAACCATGAGGTGGTGCTTGACCAACTCGGCCCTCTCCTCCTTGATGGCCAGGGCTCGGGCGCGGAACACTTCGTCGTCTGAATCCTGGTACTTCTCGGCAGATTTCAGAACCGACATCGCCTCGATCTTCGCCTGTGCAGGGTCATAGACCCCGCAGTAGAGATCACAGTGGGCATGGGCAACGGTGACCTGTCGCATGAACTCTCCTTCGTTGTCGATGTTCACATTCGACCATACCCTCTATCGGCGATATCTATGCAGCGGTTCCGTGTCGTCGAAGACTCGATGCGCCCCACACTCGTCCCTGGCGACGAGTTCGTGGTGACTTCGTCGCGTGCACCCCGGGTTGGCGAGATCGTGGCATTCCAAAGACCCGGCCGGCCAGGCTTCTGGATGGTGAAGAGGATGACGGCAGGCCCGGGAGATCCGGTGGACGGCCGGCGCACACTCGGTGCGGACGAGGCCTGGGTGCTCTCCGACAATCGTGAAGCGACCGAAGCGGACTCGCGCACGCTCGGAACTGTCCCGCTCGACGCACTCAGCCCGGTGGTGACCCATCTCGACCCCGTGACATTCACCGAGGCGGTGCAGCTTCTCGGGCAGGAAGAGCCGGCGCTCGCGGAGATCATCCACCGCCACGGCATGCCCGTCTTCTGGGAGCGGGCGCCGGGGTTTCCGACCTTGGTGTGGCTCATACTCGAGCAACAGGTGTCACTCGAGTCGGGAGCAGCGATGTATCGCAGAGTGTCGGACCTCGTGGGCGAGATCACACCGGAGACCTTGGCTCGCCTCGACGACGGGGATCTCCGTGATGTCGGCGTGACCCGGCAAAAGACCTCCTACCTGCTCGGTCTGGCCCGATCGATCGGTGTCGGCGAGGTGGACTTGGACGCTCTTTCGTCGATGAGCGCCGAGGATGCCCGACGGGTGCTCATCGGCATTCGCGGGATCGGTCCCTGGACGGCCGACGCATACCTCCTGTCTGCCCTACGCCTCCCCGACGTATTCCCACTCGGTGACCGAGCCCTGCAGGTCGGGGCAGCGGAGACTCTCGGGATGTCCAAGCCGATGACGGAAGCCGAGCTGGAAATGGTCGCCGAGCCATGGAGACCCGTGAGGGCGGTCGCGGCGCGCCTGATCTGGCATGCCTATCTCGCCACTCGGGGGCGAATAGAACCGGCTGACCCGGGTGCCGGGCATCCGGCGAGCCCGTACGCGTAGAGTCGCTCACATGACCGAGTTCACGGTCCGGATGGAAAACCAACCCGGGCGTCTCGCCGCCCTCACCGAGTTGCTTGCGGCACAGGGTGTGAACATCGAGGCACTCGCCGCCTACGGGCACGACGGAGAAGGCACCGTGCGTCTCATCGTGGACGATGCCGCTATCACCAGGAGGGTTCTCCAAGAGGCTGCCCTGCACCACGATGAGCACCAGGTTTTGACTGCTCGCCTGCCGCATCGCCCGGGGGAGCTGGCCCGTCTGACCAGGGCGCTGGCCGACGCCGGGGTGAACATCGAGGCGCTATATGTCCTGGGCACGAGCACCGATGGAATCGAGCTCGCCATCTCTGTGGACGAGCCGGAGGCGGCCATACCGAACCTTCCAGTGACCGGCGGGGTATTCACCGTCTAGTGCTGCGTGCGTGACCATGGCTAGGCACCGTCACCAGATACAGTCTTCGCTATGCGAACCAAACTTGCTTGGTTGGTCGCGCTCGGACTGGTGCTAGTCGCCTGCTCGGGCAACGCTGAAAACGCCGACACGACCACCAGCTCAGAACTCACGACGTCCTCGAGCGAGTCGACCACGACGACGCTCGCGAGCACGACCACGGCCTCAGAGCCGGATCTGCCCACCAGCCCGATAAACGGTCTCCCCGTCACCGACCCGGCGTTGCTCGACCGACGGTTGCTTGCGGTCAAGATGGACAATCATCCGGCCGCCCGGCCGCAATCAGGCATCGAGAGGGCCGATGGGGTGGTCGAGCTGATGGTCGAGGGCATCACGCGATTCATGACGCTCTGGCAGCAGAGCGACGTGGACTACTTCGGCCCCATGAGGTCCGGTCGGCCCACGGACCCCACGCTCCTCACTGCCTTGAACGAGCCGACCTTCGTCATCTCCGGAGCTCAGGCATGGGTTCAACAACGGATTCGATCCATGGACGTCCACCTGATCGGCGAGGTTCGTCCTGCCACCTTCCGCATCTCTGGTCGGTCGGCACCGCACAATCTCTACGTTGACACTTCGCTACTTCGAGAGGAAGCCGACAGGCTGGGCTACCCCGATGAGCCACCGAACGGGCCGATCTGGGAATTCGGCGACCTGCCTGCGGCGGCGACACCAGCGAGTCATGTGCGGATCGACTTTCTCGGGAACATCGTCGAGTGGGACTGGGACGTCGCAACCGGCACTTGGCTCCGAACCGCCGATGGACGGGAGTCGGAGTGGAAGACCGAAGACGGCGAGACCGGGCGCATCGGGTTTCCTGTCTTGGTCGCCCTCTACGTCGAGCAATACACACTCGGCCCACCCGCCGGTGTCTCCGGGAAGGCACTCCCCTCGAGCCATACCACCGGAACCGGCAGGGCTCTCGTGTTTGCCGACGGGAAGGTCATGGAGGGAACCTGGGAGAGAGCCACGGAAAAGGACTGGTTCACCCTCACCGACTCCTCGGGCAATGTGATCCCGGTCCCGCCAGGCCAGGTTTGGATATCACTGGTTCCCGACAACACGGGGCTGACCGTCGAATAGCGCTGTGCCCGTTGGCGATGGCTAGCTTGATCTGACATGTCGAGCCCGTCAGCGTCCACCCCGGCGGTGGTGGCCCATCGCTCGGCGCTGGACAGCCAGGACCGGCTCAACGCCTTCACCCAGCTGGAGCAGGCGGACGACCTGGGAGTGCGGGTCGCCTCGATCGAGGCCGCCGTGCGGAACGGTGCTGTCCTTCCCCTGGCGGGAATTGCGGTCGGCCTCAAAGACCTCATCGATCATCAGGGCCGGGTCACCACGGCCGGCTCCGCCTTCTATCGAAACGACGCAGCCATCTCGGCCCCCGTGGTCCAACGCCTCGAAGAGGCGGGAGCGGTCATCATCGGAAGAACCGGCCTGCATGAGTTCGCCTTCGGCTTCACGTCGGAGAATCCCCACTTTGGGCCGGTCCGCAACCCTTGGGACACGACGTGCTCCCCAGGTGGCTCTTCCGGAGGCTCGGGGGCCGCAGTCGCGGCCGGCATCACACCGATCAGCATCGGGACCGACACCGGAGGGTCGATCCGGGTCCCTGCTGCCCTCTGCGGGTGCTTCGGGCTCAAGGTCACACACGGCCGGATCCCACTAGCCGGAGTCTTCCCGCTCGCCGCCTCACTCGACACCGTGGGGCCACTGGCCGACGGGATGACGAATCTCGAGATCGCCTATCGGGTGATGAGCGGCGATGAGACGCACCAACCCGCTCCACACCGACTCCGCCTCGGCATCCCGGAACCGTGGTACGAGGACGCCCCACTCGACGAAACGGTTCGAGTCTCCTTTGAGCGTGCGTTGGCCGATCTCGATTCGCTGGGCCATCGAGTCGAACATTTCGCGATGCCGGAAGTGATGCCGACGAAGGAGCTCGTCCATGCAATCGCGGGCGAGGTCACCGAGGTCCATCGAGACTTCAGGGCTCGAGGTCTCCCCTATGGGGACGACGTGGCACGGCGCCTCGACGATTGTGCCGCCGTGACCCCTCGCCAGATGGACGAGGCGGTCGCCTGGCAACAAACCATTCGACAGAGCTTTGCCGGATCGTTCGACCAGTTCGACCTTCTCCTGACACCGACTACTCCTGTGACGCGAAAGAAGATCGGCCAGGACACGATCGACGGCGTTCACAATCGGACGGTCCTGTCTTGGTTCACCGCACTCGTCAACCATTCGCTGTGCCCGGCCATCGCGATGCCACTCGCCGGGCCGCAGGCGCCACCCGTGTCACTCCAGGCGATTGGGCCGCCCGGCTCAGAGACATCGATCCTTGCTTTCGGTAAATCGTTGGAAAGTATCGGTATGGTCCGGTTCAGACCGGCGCCGGGGGCGCCTGTGTAAAGCAAGACAGCGATATGATGGGAGGGCACGGCATCGAAATGCGGCCTTCTCAGCAGAACCCAAACTTCAATAGCCTGGTCAACGCGTGCCCATGACACCTAAAAGGAAGTGACCCAAAGTGGCAGATCAGATCGCCACAGCAGACCCTTCGACCACACCCGCCGAACAACTCGACAAATTGGTAATCCGCTTCGCCGGCGACTCCGGCGATGGGATGCAGGTGGCAGGCTCCCGCTTCACCGACGCAAGTGCTCTCTTCGGCAACGACCTGGCGACTCTCCCGTCGTTCCCCGCGGAGATCCGCGCTCCGGCCGGGACTCTCCCCGGTGTCTCGAGCTTTCAGGTGCAGATCGCCGATTTCGACATCCTCACGGCCGGTGACCAACCGGACTGCTTGGTCGCAATGAACCCGGCTGCTTTGAAGAAGAACCTCAAGGACCTGCGTCAGGGCGGCACCCTGATCGTCAACACCGACACCTTCGACGAGAGAAATCTCCACAAGGCCGGATACGACGAGAGCCCCTTGGACGACGAGACGCTCACCGGCTACCGGGTGATAAAGGTCCCGATGGACGAGTTGACCAAGGAGGCGGTGAAGGACACCGGTGTGTCCGGCCGCAGCGTCCTCCGCTCGAAGAACTTCTTTGCCCTCGGACTGCTGGCATGGTTGTTCCATCGCCCCACCGAGCCGACGATCGACTGGGCAGAGAAGAAGTTCGCCAAGACCCCGGAGGTGGCCGCCGCCAACGTGGCCGCATTCAAAGCCGGCTACACGTTTGGTGTCGCCACCGAAGTGACCAAGACGACGTTCGAGGTCAAGCCGGCGGCGCTACGACCCGGCACGTACACCAACATCAACGGGAACACGGCTCTTGCATGGGGATTGATCGCGGCTTCAAAGCTTTCCGGTCTACCGCTCTTCTACGGCACTTATCCAATCACCCCGGCTTCGGACATCCTGCACGAGTTGTCGCGCCAGAAGCACTTCGGTGTGCGGACCTTCCAAGCCGAGGACGAGATCGCCGGGGTGGGCACCACGATTGGCGCCGCCTTCGCCGGCAACCTCGCGGTCACCGGCTCATCGGGGCCCGGCATCGCTCTGAAGAGCGAGTCGATCTCGCTCGCGTTCATGATGGAGCTGCCCATGGTCGTGATCAATGTCCAGCGGGGCGGACCGTCGACGGGCCTGCCCACGAAGCCAGAGCAGTCGGACCTCCTCTTCTCACTCTATGGACGCCACGGCGAGTCCCCGATCCCGGTCCTTGCCATCGCCTCGCCCTCGGACGCTTTCGAGATGGCGATCACCGCGGCCCGCATCGCACTCAAGTACATGACGCCGGTGCTGCTCCTCAGCGACAACCAGGTGGCCAACGGATCCGAGCCGTGGCTATTGCCCGACGTCGATTCCCTGGAGCCAATCGAGGTGGAGTTCGCCAAGTACCCCAACGGCCCCGATGGGCAATTCCTCCCATACATGCGAGACATCGACACCTTTGCCCGTCCCTGGGCGGTACCCGGGACACCGGGCCTCGAGCACAGGGTCGGCGGTCTGGAGAAGGAAGCCATCACCGGGAACGTGTCATACGACCCGGCGAACCATCAGCTGATGACCGACAGCCGGGCCTGGAAGGTGGCGAACATCGTCAACGACATACCCGACATCGTGGTCGACGGTGACGAGGACGCCGAGATCCTGGTCCTGGGGTGGGGATCCAGCTACGGGCCGATCAGGGCAGCGGCGAGAAGGGTGCGTCTCGAGGGAGAGAAAGTGGCCACGGCGCACCTGCGTTACATCAACCCGATGCCCAAGAACCTCGGCGACGTCTTGCAGAGCTTCGACAAGGTGCTCATCCCCGAGTTGAACACAGGCCAGTTGCGAAAAGTCATAAGAGCGGAGTACCTGATCGATGCCAAGGGCCTCAACAAGGTCGCAGGTGAGCCGTTCAAGGTCTCGGAGATAACCGAGCGAATCCTGGAGATGATCAGATGACAGCCCCTGCCTACACGAGATCCGACTTCCAGACAGACCAAGAGGTCCGCTGGTGCCCGGGTTGTGGCGACTACACCATCTTGGCTTCGGTCCAGCAGTTCCTCGCTGGGTTGGGCCGTCCGCGAGAGGAATTCGTATTCGTGTCCGGAATCGGCTGCTCGTCCCGGTTCCCCTACTACATGAACACGTACGGGATGCACTCGATCCACGGTCGCGCTCCAGCGATCGCCTCGGGCATTGCCAGCACCCGGCCCGACCTCTCGGTATGGGTCATCACCGGTGACGGCGATGGGCTCTCCATTGGCGGCAACCATCTCATCCATGTCCTCCGACGCAACGTCAACCTCAAGATCCTTTTGTTCAACAACCAGATCTACGGTCTGACCAAGGGCCAATACTCACCGACCTCGGAGCCGGGCAAGACCACCAAGTCGTCACCCTTCGGGTCGATCGACTACCCGTTCAATCCCGTCTCGCTCGCGATCGGCGCCGAGGCGAGCTTCGTGGCGCGCACCCTCGACATGGACCGCAATCACACCCAGGAGTTGCTCAAGGCGGCCTATGAGCACAAAGGCTCGGCCTTCATCGAGATCTATCAGAACTGCAACGTGTTCAACGACAAGGCATTCATCCAGCTCACCGGGAAAGAGGAGCGGGTGCACAACAGGATCGATCTCGAGCCCGGCAAGCCGATCGTGTTCGACGAAGGCTCCAAAGCCGTGGTCCTCAGAGACGGCTCGGCCGTGGTAGTCGACTCGGCCAGCGTCGATCCGGGAGCCATCCTCGTTCACGACCCGACCAGGCCCGACCCCACCGTGGCCTTCGCGCTGAGCAGGCTGTCACACGGTCCGTATGGGCACACCCCGCTTGGGATATTCCGCAACGTCGAGCGGGCAACGTACGACACCCAGTTGAACGCACAGGTGGCAGCTGCCAAAGAGAAGCAAGGCGAGGGCGACCTGGCCAAGCTGATTTCCTCCCACGGGACCTGGACGGTCAAGGACGCCAGCTCCAACGGCGGCTGAGTCAGAGACGACCCATTCGATCGCAGTATTGACGTTCGTGACGACATAGCCTAGACTTTCTAGGTAATGGCAGAGCGCATACATGGTCACCTCGACCTCCTCATCCTGAGTGTCGTCTCGACCGGGCCGAAGCACGGCTATGCCATCATCAGCGAGCTCTCCAAGATGAGCGGTGGTCGGTTCGAGTTGCCTGAGGGGACCGTGTATCCCGCACTGCATCGACTCGAGCGGAGAGGATTGTTGGAGAGCTTCTGGGCCGAAGGTCATACCCGCCGGAGACGGGTCTACCGGCTGACGGACGATGGACGATCGGCACGAGAGCAAGAGCGATCGGCTTGGAAGGATTTCGCCAGCGGCGTCGAGTCGGTCCTCGGGTGGGCATGATGATGGGCCAGGACCCGATCGACGCCTACCTCGACCGTTTGATCGAGACCCTCCGTGGCCCAGGTCA
Organism: Acidimicrobiia bacterium; assembly: GCA_049578105.1. Taxonomy (GTDB): domain Bacteria; phylum Actinomycetota; class Acidimicrobiia; order Spongiisociales; family ZC4RG35; genus JARDZU01. The sequence goes on from JBAULI010000050.1 coordinate 8,391, forward strand.
TGAGGTGCGACGCGCCCTCACAGAATCGGAGGACCATCTCCGTGAGGCAGAGGCAGCCGAGCTCGCCGCCGGCAAGGAGCCAGAGGAGGCTGCCCGCGCAGCGATCGCCCGATTTGGCACACCCGAGGAAGTGGCCCGTCGTTACGACTTGATGCGTGGTCTGGCCGCGCCCGGTCAGATCCTGGCGCAGGCGATCATGTCCCTGGCCCTCGTCGGTTCGATCATCCTCATCAGCATCGGTTTGAGCGGCATCGTCGCCGCCGGAGGCGCCGCCGCCCTGGGGCCTAAATTCATCGCCGGCGACCAGCCTGGCATCTCCTACACCCCGGAGAGGTGCGCCGATTTCATGGCGTTCCATCCTGAGGCGTCGACCTGTGAACAGGCGGCGGTGGCGCATCACTTGGACGAGACCGTGGGATACCGGCTCACCGCCGGTGTACTCGGCCTCATTCTCCTCGTCGTGTGGTGGCTGACATGGCGGGGCGCCCGCAATCGACTTGGGCCGAAAGCAATACCGGCCAGCTTCGTTCCCATCGCCACCACCGCCTCATTTGCTGCCGCTTCTGTGGTGCTTGGCTTCCTGGGAACCGGGCAATGGCTCACATCCGGCGTCGAGACCGGGGCGGGATACATGCTCAGCGCCGCAGCGGTGTCGTTGGTGGCGACCGTCGTCTTTGGCGCCTGGCTGGTGAGGACGTTGCGCTCCCCCGTCAGGTGAGTTGAGCCGAATGCTGTCCTCGGGTGCCTCTCAGCCTGCCGCCCCGCGCATCACCGCGCTCACGTGATCCCGTCGAGACAGAACCCCGATACCTGCTCGATCAGCTGGTCACGGGTGAGCTCTCCCTCGATCCGGAACCATCGCTCCAAGGCATTGAGTATCGAGAGGATCAGGATCGAAGCGAGTTTGGGATCGACATCGGGTCGAAAAGAGCCTTCGGACACGCCGGCTGCAATGACGCTGCGAAAAGCCTTCTCGTATTCGTCTCGGGCGGCGAGGATGCGCCGGCGTCTGCCCGAGTCGAGCATGCGCGCCTCGTTGAGAAAGGTACGCACCACGTCTCGATGTTCCAGGACCACGTCGACGTGCCCGGCGATGAGAGCACGCAGATGGTCCGGAGCCGGGCCTTCTCGGGCTACTGCCAGCGCCGCCGACTGCTGAAACAGCCGCGCCCCCTCCTCGACGACCTCGACGAGCAGATCCTGTTTGGACTCGACGTGGGCGTACAGAGACGAGCCGAGCAGGCCGAGCTCGCGGCCGAGGTCCCGCATCGACGTCCCGTGATAGCCATTTCGGGCGAAGAGACGCCCCGCCGCAGCGACGACATCGGCCCTGGTGTTGCGAGCGCCGACAGTCATCGGTGGTCGTATCGCACGACGACACGGTCCGTGAGCGGATGGGACTGGCAGGTCAGCACATAACCCGCCTCCACCTCACTGTCGATCAACGCATAGTTCTTCTCCATGCGCACCTGGCCCTCCTCGATACGCCCCTTGCAAGTGGCGCACATGCCGCCCTTGCACGAGAAAGGGAGCTCCGAGCGCACACGGAGGGCCGCATCCAGAATCGACGTCTCCGGTCTCATTCGCGTTTCGACGGCGCGCCCATCGAGGATCACGGTCAGCTCGACCGAGCCTTCTCCAGACGCCGGCTCAGGGAGTGATCCCGCCGGATCGGGTGGCCCGGCGAAGAACAGCTCGTCGTGGATGTCGGCGGGGTCCACCCCGAGATCGATCAGAGTCGAGCGGGCCATGGTGACCATGTCGAACGGCCCGCACAGATACCACCCCTCGGCCACCAGTCCCCCAAGCAGGCGCTCGTGGACCGTCTCGATCTTCTCGGCATCGATGCGGCCTGAGAGGAACGGGACATCCGATCCCTCGCGGCTCAGGATGTGAAATAGCTGGAATCGGTCGGGGTATCGATCCTTGAGACCTTCCAGCTCCTCCAAGAACATCACACTGTTGGCGGTGCGGTTCCCGTACAGGAGCGTCCAGGACGACCCGGGCTCGAGCTCCAACGTGGTCGAGATCAGGGAGATCACCGGGGTGATACCGGATCCGGCGGCGATCGCGACCCGATGTGCCCTCGTCTCAGAACGGGGGTCGATACAGAACTCCCCCACCGGCGACATCACTTCCATCGAGTCACCGGCTCGAAGCATCGATGCCGCCCAATTGCTGAAGAGGCCACCGGTGAGCCGCTTGATGCCAACCCGGAGCTTGCCCTCGTTCGCATTAGAGCAGATGGAGTACGAGCGACGAACGTCCTGACCGCCGATCGATGCCCGAAGGGTCACGTGTTGGCCGGGAAGAAATCGAAATTCCTGTGTCAATTCTGGCGGTACGTCGAAGGTGACCGTGACTGCATCGGCGGTCAGCGACGTCACTTCTGAGATCCGAAGGGTGTGGAATTCCAGACTCACTCAGAATTCCTTGAAGTAGTCGAACGGCTCGCCACATGCCGAACAGACCATCAACGCCTTGCATGCCGTGGAGCCGAAGCGGGCGAGGATCCTCGGATCGCCTGCGGAACAATTCGGGCAAAGTATCTCCCGGCCAGGTGGGGCGATCCCGAACGCCGCCAGCTTGGACTTCCCGGCCTCGGTCATCCAATCGGTGGTCCACGCCGGATGTTGGACGGTCCTGACCTCCACTTGCTCGAAACCAACAGCCTCGAGAGCTCCCTCGATGTCGTCCGAGATCTGCCGCATCGCCGGGCACCCGGAGTACGTGGGAGTGATGGTGACGACCGTCACCGCTCCTTCCACGGAGACATCACGCAACACGCCGAGATCGGAGATGGTCAGGACCGGAATCTCCGGATCGGCGACCTCGCCGGCCACGCGGGCTGCCAGAGCGAGATCGGGCTTGGCGAGAATGGTCACCACTCCAGCCCCGGGTGGCTCCGCTGCATCCATTGCATCTCTGTGAGGAGATGGCCGAGATGCTCGGTGTGGAATCCACGTCTTCCCCCGGCCCGTTGATAGGAGTCATCCGGGATGGCCAACCCGGCATCCTCGAGGATCCTGTCGATCGACGCCCTCCACCGAGGAGCATTCGAGTCGGGCATGCCCTCGAACAACTCGCCCGTGTACCTCCAGAGGTCGTCCAGGGCAATTTGAGCCCTTCGATGCGACTCCTCGGTGCCGTCCCCGAGACGCACCACCCACCCAGCCGAATGCCTCAGGTGGTAGTGAGCCTCCTTGAGGGCACGGGAGGCGACGCCGGCCAGGACCTCGTCGTCGTGAGTCGAGAGGCCTTCCCACAGCAGGACCTGATATGCATCGAAGAGCACACCACGGACCATGGTGTGCGCGAAGTCGCCGTTTGGCTGCTCGACCAGCACGACGTTTCGAAACTCCCTCTCGCTTCGCCCCATCGCCAGGTCGTCTTCGTCCCGTCCTGCACCCTCGATCTTGCCGGCGTGGGTGTAGAGGGCCCGGGCCACCCCGAGATGATCGAGTGCGGTGTTGCCCAATGCGATGTCCTCTTCGAGCTCGGGCGCCCTCGAGATCCACTCGCCGAGGCGCTGGGCGAGGATCAGGTTGTCGTCGGCATGTCCGAGGAGCCATAGGGCACGACTGTCACGGTCCACGACCGGCATCCCCTGGGAGCTCGAAGTCGTGAGAGGCCCCATCACATGTGCCCCACTTCGTCGGGTATGTCATATGACGTCGCCAGCCGGTAGCTCTTCTCGTTGGCGTCCACATACTCTTCGGCGTCCTCGGGCTCGAAGGCACTGATCTCGGTGCTCGGGACCACCCAGACGCTCACACCCTCGCCACGCCGGGTATAGACGTCGCGAGCATTCTGCAGGGCCGCCTCGGGGTCGGGAGCGTGAAGACTTCCGATGTGGACATGAGAGATCCCTCTGCGCGCCCTCACGAATACCTCCCACATCGGCCATGCCTCCCTGGACAGAGTGGTGCTCTCCTCGATGTCGGCGCTCTCCCCCGGTGCCACAGGAACGTCGTACGTCACGCGGCCCCCTTCTGTCTCTTCGCCGCATGTGCCGTCGCCGCCTCCCGAACCCAGGCGCCTTCCTCCCACGCGGTCACCTTGTGCTCGATGCGGTCACGGTTCATCGGGCCGTTCCCCTTGACCACGGTCCAGAACTCTTCCCAATCGATCTCACCAAAGTCGTAGTGACCGCGCTCCTCATTCCACCGCAAGTCGGCATCAGGGATCGTCAAACCCAGATAGTCGGCTTGGGGAACCGTCATGTCGACGAACTGCTGGCGTAGATCGTCGTTGGAGACCCGCTTGATCTTCCAGGTCATCGATTGCTCGGTGTGAGTCGATTCCGAGTCGTGTGGCCCGAACATCATCAGAGACGGCCACCACCAGCGGTCGAGGGAGTCCTGGGCCATCTGCTTCTGCTCATCGGAGCCACGGCAAAGGGCCAGTAGGAGCTCGTAGCCCTGCCTCTGGTGAAACGACTCCTCCTTGCATATGCGCACCATGCCCCGCGCATAGGGGCCGTAAGAGCACCGTGTCAGCATGACCTGGTTGGTGATGGCGGCTCCATCGACGAGCCATCCGATCGTCCCCATGTCGGCCCAGGACAGGGTGGGGTAGTTGAAGATGGACGAATACTTGTGTCTTCCCTGATGCAGAAGCTCCTGCAATTCGTCGCGATTCACGCCCAGGGTCTCGGCCGCCGAGTAGAGATAGAGCCCGTGTCCGGCCTCGTCCTGCACTTTCGCCATCAGGATGGCCTTTCTGTGCAATGTCGGCGCCCGACTGATCCAGTTGCCTTCCGGCTGCATGCCGATCACCTCGGAATGGGCGTGTTGGGCGATCTGGCGTATCAGGGTCTTCCGATAGGCCTCGGGCATCCAGTCGGTCGGCTCGATCTTGTCCTCGGCGTCGATGATCGCTTGAAATCTGTCCACGGGGCTCATATGCCCTCACGGTAGACAAACGAACGTTCGTTGGCAAGGGACTAGTGCACCTGCGACGAATTCGAAATCCTCCCTATCGGCGGCCTTTCCCTCGACCAGCCTGAATGGGCGCATTCGTTGCGCAACGGGAGGGTAGGACGGGGGAATCCTTTCTCCGTCAAACCAAACTCCCGCACTACGCCTCTTGGCGGAAGGAGTGGGAAATGGGGAAGGGAAGACGATCTCTGATCGTCATCGTGCTGGGAGCATTGATGGGCCTGATGGCCTTCGGGGTGGTCGGCAGCGCCGCTTGGTTCACCAGCACGGATGCAATCGAGGACAACGTCATCGGCGCCGGGACGTTGGACGTCCAGGTCTTTGGCGGACCGTTCACCGTGAGCAACCTCGCACCAGGGGGTGATTGGGAAGGCCCGTACTCGTTCCAGATCCGCAATCTCGGAACCCTGCCGGCCCTCTATGACATCTCCATTGGGGATATCTCTCAGACGGTCAGTGGTTTCAAGAACAAGATCAATGTCCGCTTGTTGAACGGTTTTGTGGCCGGCGATGCCAACTGCAACACGATTCTCGTAGACGAGGACACGCTTCCAAACGTCGAAGGTTCATTCGCCGACACGCCATGGGTGGGTCGTCCGAACCTCGCTCCGAATGGCGGTTGGACCGACGTCTGGTGGATGTGTTTCCAGCTCGACGACAGCGCAGGCAATCAGTACCAAGGCGCATCGGCGACCTTCGACATAGTTGTCGACGGCTATCAGCCGGACGCCCCCTGATCATGACATTGGGAGGGTCTCGTCCAACGAGACCCTCCCACCAAAGAAGATGACATCTACGACGAAGGACATCAGGAGCGGCCGACACCTGAGCCGGCCTCGGCATCTCACCGGCAGGCAGTTGGCAATCAACGTGGCCAGTCGGATGTTGACCGTGCTCCTCCTCGTCGCCCTGGCCCTTACCCTGGTCATCGGCTATGGCATGCTCGACAACCGCTGGTACCGGGTGGTTGCCGTCGACGGAGGATCCATGGCGCCCACCATCGAGATGGGGGACCTGATCTTCATCGGTAGGGCGGACCAGCTCGACATCGATGACGTCGGAGTCTTCCAAGTGGATGGCAAGGTCGTCACCCACCGGGTGGTCGGGATCAGTCCTGACGGGTCTTATGTGACCAAAGGAGACGCCAACCCGACGCCCGACCGATGGAGTGGGGCCAGCGTCGAAGTCGTCGGAAAGTACTTGTTCAGGATTCCCCTCATCGGATCTCTCTTCTCATCCGGGATCGGGGCGTGGTTCACCGCGTCGGGTCATCTCACCGCCACCGTATCGGGAGCAACCACCAGCTGATCGGCTCAGGCGAGTGCGACGAGATCGAGCAGCGCCTCGTCGAAGAAGCGCATCTCCCCGTCCGGCATCAGGACAGCCCGGTCCGGCCCGAGCTCGGCAACGAAATCCGTGTCATGGCTGACCAAGACGATCGTCCCCTCATAGATCGTGAGTGCGTCCAAGAGCGCCTCCTTGGCTTGAGGGTCGAGGTTGTTGGTTGGCTCGTCCAGCAACAGGACGTTGGGACGCTGCGCCACCAGCATGGCCAGGGCGAGCTTGGTCTTCTCTCCCCCGGATAGTGATCCGGCATCCTGATCGACCTTGTCGGCAAGTAAGAAGAGCCCGAGCAACGAGCGAACTGTCTGATCCGGCAGGCCGGTATCGGACATGTGGTCGAGCACCGTCGTGCCCGGTCTGACCTGCTCATGCTCCTGGGCGTAATAGCCAACGCTCGCCATGTGACCGAGCGACACCTCACCCAGGTCGGGGGTCTCCACCCCGGCAAGGATTCGCAGCAGTGTGGTCTTACCGGCGCCGTTGAGACCGATGAGAAGCATCCGCTCCCCTCGCTCGACGGCGAACTCGACGTCCACGAAGACCAGGTTGTCTCCAAACGACTTGGCCAAACCCATCGCGGACAGCGGAACACGGCCCGACTTATCCGGCTGCGGAAACGAGACCTTGACCTTCTTTCCACTCCGCTGTACCTCGACCAGGTCACGCTTCATTCGCTCGACTCTCGTCTCCCATGATCGAGCCGCCTTGGCCATCTTCTCCGTGGTCCCCTTGAACCGGCGGATGTTCTCCTCGAGACGGGCGATCGCCTCGTCCTGATGTCGCCGCTCCCTCTCTCTCTGGCGCCGTCTCCTGTCCCGTTCCACCAGATAGTTGGAATAGTTGCCGCGATACGCCTCGATCTCACCGTTCTCGAGGGCGAGCACGCTGGTGATGGCCTTGTCCAACAGAGGAAGGTCATGCGAGATCACGAGCATGCCCCCCTTGTATGCGGCAAGCCATTCGATGAGCCAAGCCTTGGCATCGAGATCGAGATGGTTGGTGGGCTCGTCGAGCAGCAAGACATCGGTGTCGGCGAAGAGGATTCTCGCAAGCTCCACCCGCCTTCTCTGACCACCCGACATGGTCACCACCGACTGAGAGATCTCCTCATTGCCGATGCCCAACGCCGCCGCCATGCGCTTTGCCTCGGCCTCGGCAACGAATCCGCCCTTTGTCTCGAACTCGTCGTGCAGTCGGGCGAACCGCTCGATCCCGCGGTCGCGCGCCGAGCCGGTGAGATCGTGCAGACGGCGCCTCGCCTCCTCGATCCGCCTTTGGAGCGCCCCGATGTCCCTGGCCATGAGAATCCTCTCCAGGGCCGTCGCGTCTGGATGCTCGAGCTCGGGCAGGGCAGCCTCCTGGGAGAAGTACCCAATCGAGCCCGACCTGAGGACCGTTCCCTCGGACGGGTTCAGAGTCCCCATCAGCGTCCTCATGAGGGTGGTCTTCCCGGCACCGTTTCGCCCCACCAGACCTATCCGGTCACCTGCCTGCACACTGAAAGAAGCCCCCTGGAGCAGATTCCGGGGGCCGACGTCGATACGGAGGTCGCGGGCTATCAACATGAGATCGCGTGTCAGGGCAAGCTTACGGTCCAGCAAATCGTTGGAGAATCCAATTAGCGCCGCCTCGTGGCCGCACCACCGGGACCCTGGGACTAGGTTGCGCCGAAATGTTCGGACGAATTTTCGACTCGCCCTTTCTGAGACGTGTCGCCTGGCACATTCGGCGAGTCGGGGCCAAGGTCGACAAGCGCTTTTTCACGTCGTTGATCATCGGCCTCGCGGTCGTCTTGGGGATCGCTGGTGCGATCGTGTGGCTGGCGGAGACCGATCACACACTCGGAGCGTTCTTCGAGGCCTATTACTGGTCCGGAGCCACGGTGCTCGGTCAGGGAAGCGCCAGTTTCGTCACCACCCCCTTCGGCTGGGCCGTTTCCTGGTTGCTGGGGCTGTTTGGTGTCGCAATCGTCGCCACAATCACAGGGGCATTGGTCGGTTTTGTCATCGACTTTCTGCTGAAGGAGGGACAAGGAATGGGTGCAGCCGGATATCGGGATCACATCGTGGTTTGTGGTTGGAACTCCACGGCCCGGGACTTGATCTCGGAGTTGTCGGGTGATGACTATGTGATGAAGATCGTCCTGCTCTGCGATTCCGAGCGCAGTCCGGTAGACGATGGCGTCTACTTCGTGCGGGGATCGGGTAGCAACGAAGCCGACTTGCGGAGAGCCGGGATAGAGAATGCGTTCTCAGCAATCGTCTGCCCATCGGACGGATCCAACCAGGCGGACATGGAGTCGATCCTCACCGTTCTCGCGATCGAAACCATCGCCCCGCAGGTGAGAACCGTGGTGGAGGTCAACAATCCCGACCACGTCCCCCACTTTCAACGCGCAAACGTCGACGAGGTATTGGTCACTTCGATGCTGGCGTCACACCTTCTCGCCCGATCGGCGCTCTATCCGGGCCTGTCCGAGCTCGTGACGGATATCGTCTCAGGGGGAGAAGGCTCGGAGTTGTATCGAGTGGGTATCCCGGAGAATCTGATCGACCTGAGCCTCGACGACCTGGCGGGACGGCTGAGGACAGAGCACCACGCAACTTTGCTTGCGGTCGCCAGGGACGGCACGACCTACACCAATCCGAAATCCGACTTCACCCTCGTCCCCAGCGATCACCTGGTCGTCATCGCCGAATCTCTGGGAAAGTTGCAACCACTCAATGACGACGAGACCGCGGCCTACATCGACCTGAGTCTGCAAAGTTGAGATGAGCCCGGCGGGTCGGACACCGACCCCTGGAGAAGGTTCGACTTCACGCCAGGTCTCGTTAACCGTCCGTACACCTCCGCTTGTTACAACACAGTCACCGCGGTCTTCGGACCGGCGGCGACAACAGATCCCTCCTCCCAGGGGCATCGGGGCGACGCATGTCGCCCCGATCGCATTTGTTGACACCCAGCGAGGTCCGATGCAGTTATCTTGCCGCCGTGCCCTCGGAGACATTTCAGCACTCTGGTTTCACCGCAGCCGACCTGGCCGCGGTGTGGGCAGCGTTGGACGAACCGGCCACGTGGGAGACGGTCCCAGGAGTCGACCGGGTCTACGACCCGATCATCGACGACTCGGGAAGGCTCCAAGGATTCATGTTCGAGAGCGTGGCCATCGGGAAGACCTTCATCGGCAGGGCCACGCCCGCCGCCCGGGTGGAACGAGAGACGATCGCTTGGGACATCCTGACCACGGAGCTCAAGGGTTTGACCACAGTCGAGACTCAGTCTTCGGGTGAAGGCACTCAGGTCGCCGTGAGGCTGGAGGTGGAGAGCGTGGGAGTGTTGTCCTCGATCTTCTTCCCGGTCATCGTCTCCAGCATCGGCGACGGCTTCTCGACGACGGTCGAGCTATTCGTCGCCTCCTTGGGCTGAGTCAGTCACGGTAACGGGGGCGTCGATGTCCTCGGCTTCAGCCAGCACCGCCAGCTCCGTGGCGAGCTCGCGAGCCTCGTCCTTGCCACCACCCTCTGAGATCTGGGCGCGATCGGTGATGAGGGTGACTTTGTTGTCCAGCACCTGGATGAAGCCCCCATGGACGCCGATCATGGTCCGCTGCCCGTTTTCGGCTTCGACCATGACCGGTGCGGTCACCAGGGCTCCCATCAATGGCTCGTGGTTGGCGAGGATCCCGATCTCGCCCTCCGGGGTCTTGGCCACCAGGAATGTGGCCGTACCGGTCCAGATGGTCGCCTCTGGTGACACGACATCGACCTGAAACGTGTTGGCCATCAGGTATCGAGCCCCTCGTCGAGGCCGGCCCGCTCCCGATTCCGTAGGGCTGCGGCCTCGGTCATGCGGCCGTGCTCGTCTTGGTCAACTCTGCGGCCTTCCGCTCCACGTCCTCACGACCACCCACCATGTAGAAGGCCTGCTCCGGGTATTGGTCCATCTCCCCGTCGAGGACGGCCTTGAAGGCACTGATCGTCTCTTCCAACGGCGTGTACACGCCTGGCTGACCGGTGAACTGCTCGGCCACGAACATCGGCTGGGCGAAGAACCGCTGGATCCTCCGCGCCCGGCCGACCACGAGCTTGTCCTCTTCGGACAGCTCATCGATGCCCAGGATGGCGATGATGTCCTGGAGGTCTTTGTATCGCTGCAACGTCCGCTGAACCTCGGTGGCCACGAAGTAGTGATCCGTCCCGACGATCTGCGGATCGAGCGCTCGGCTCGACGAGTCCAAGGGGTCCACCGCCGGGTAGATACCCAGGGCGGTCAGCGGTCTCGACAGCACCGTGGTGGCATCGAGGTGTGCGAAGGCGGTGTGGGGTGCAGGGTCGGTGATGTCGTCGGCCGGAACGTAGATCGCCTGCAGCGAGGTGATAGATCGACCTTTCAACGACGTGATCCGCTCCTGTAGGAAACCCATCTCGTCAGCCAGTGTCGGCTGATAGCCGACCTCCGAAGGCATCCGACCGAGAAGTGTCGACACCTCGGATCCGGCCTGGGTGAATCGGAAGATGTTGTCGATGAAGAGAAGGACGTCCTGACGCTGCACATCACGGAAGTACTCGGCCATCGTCAGAGCCGACAGGGCGACACGGAGACGGACCCCCGGTGGCTCGTCCATCTGCCCGAACACCAAGGCGGCCTTGTCGATGACACCCGACTCTTTCATCTCCAGGAAGAGATCGGTGCCCTCACGGGTGCGCTCCCCGACACCGGCGAACACCGAGACACCGCCGTGTTGGGTGGCGACACGGTTGATCATCTCCTGGATGAGGACGGTCTTGCCCACCCCGGCGCCACCGAACAGGCCGATCTTCCCGCCCTGCAGATACGGGCTGATGAGGTCGAGGACCTTGATCCCGGTCTCGAAGACCGTCTTCTGCGGCTCGACGTCTTCGAAGGCCGGTGGGGTGCGATGGATCGGCCACCTCGGCTCCGAGAAATCCTGATCGGGGGAATCGAGTGAGTCACCCCAGACGTTGAAGATGTGCCCCAGGGTCTGGTCACCCACCGGAACCGTTATGGGCCCACCCGTGTTGTGCACCTCGGCACCACGGGTCAGGCCATCGGTGGGGGCGAGTGCGATGGCTCTCACCTTGTTGCCACCGAGGTGCTGGGCCACCTCGGCGATCACATGACGCTTCTCACCGCCAATGTCGAAGTCCACCGTGACGGCGAACAAGATCTCGGGAAGGGCATCGGGTGGAAACTCGACGTCGAAGACCGGTCCGGCCACCTTGACGATGCGCCCAACACTGGTGACATCACTCATTTTCGTTCTCCATTCGACTTGCGTGCAATTCCTTGGTTCTCAACCCGTCTCATCAGCCCTTGGTCAGGGCCTCGGCGCCACCGACGATCTCGGAAATTGCGGTCGTGATCTCAGCCTGGCGGGCGCGGTTCGCCTGGACGCGGAGGACCCTGATCAGGTCCTCGGCGTTGTCGGTCGCAGCCTTCATCGCCTTACGTCGTGCGCTGTGCTCGGACGCCGACGCCTCGAGCAACATGTTGAAGATCGTCGCTTCGACGTATCGCGGCAGCAACCTGTCGAGGATCTCCTCGGGCGATGGCTCGAACTCGTATGAGACCCGGTGCGCTCGCTCCTGATCACCCATCGCCGGCGGGGTGATCGGTAGCAGCTCGAGTTGGGTTGGCACCTGGTTGAGGGCGGACTGGTACCTGGTGAACGATGCCTCCAACGAGTCGATCTTGTCCGTGGCGAAGTCGGCGAGGGTCTTGTTTGCAATGGCCCTGGCGTCCCCATAGCCGGGTGTGTCGGTGACGCCGAGGTACGCGTTCTCGATGCGATACCCCCGATAGCGAAAGTAGGCCTGCGCCTTCTTGCCCACGACATAGAGTGCGACGTCTTTGCCATCACGGTCCAGCTGACGGATCCGTCCCTCGGCGAGCCGAATCACGTTGGACGCGTATGAGCCGGCAAGGCCTCGATCGGAGGAGACGACGAGGAGACCCACCGTTTGGATCTCCCGTCGTTCCAGGAGAGGATGCGACATGGCCGCCCCGGCGGCGCCCACATTCTCGATCACCTCGATCAGCTTCTCGGTGTACGGCTTGGATGCGTTGACCCTGGCCTGTGCCTTTGGGATCCTGCTGGTCGAGATCAGCTCCATGGCGCGGGTGATCTTCTTGATCGCCTCCACGCTGCGAATGCGTCGCCTCGTGTCACGGAGCTGGGCTGAAGCCATTGAGCCTCGCTACTCCTCGACCCCGGAGCCCTCGAACGTCTCCTTGAACTCGGAGATTGCAGACTTCATCTCGGACTCCTCCGGGAGCTTCCCGGTGTCCTTGATGTGCGTCAGGAGCCCGGGGTAACGGCCCCGGAAGAACTCGCGCAGCTCAGTCTCGAATCGTCTGATGTCGTCGAGGGCCACGTCATCGGTGTGGCCGTCGGTAACGGCATAGATCGAGAGAACCTGCTCCTCCACCGGCATCGGCTGGAACTGGGGCTGCTTCAGGATCTCCACGACACGACGTCCCCGTTCCAGCTGCGCCAGGGATGTCGCATCCAGCTCTGACCCGAACTCGGCGAAGGCCGCCAGCTCGCGGAACTGGGCCAGGTTGAGCCGAAGCGGTCCGGCGATCTTCCTCATCGCGGCGACCTGTGCGGCTCCACCGACTCGGGATACGGAAGTCCCGGCGTTGAGAGCCGGTCGAATTCCCTGATAGAAGAGGTCGGACTCCAAGAAGCACTGCCCATCTGTGATCGAGATCACATTGGTGGGGATGTAGGCCGAGATGTCGTTGGCCTTGGTCTCGATGACCGGGAGACCGGTGAGTGAGCCGGCACCGAGCTCGTCGGACATCTTGGCGCAGCGCTCCAACAGCCGGCTGTGCAGATAGAAGACGTCTCCCGGGTATGCCTCGCGGCCAGGTGGCCGGCGCAGCAGGAGCGAGATCTCGCGATACGCCACCGCCTGCTTGGACAGATCGTCGAACATCACCAGGGCGTGCTCGCCCTTGTACATCCAGTGCTGGCCTATCGCCGAGCCGGCGTAGGGGGCATACATCTGGAGGGCCGGCGCCGAGGATGCCGGCGCATTCACCACCACCGTGTAATCCATGGCACCGTGCTCTTCGAGTGTGGACACGATCTCGGCCACCGTCGAAGCCTTCTGGCCGATGGCGACATAGATGCACTTCACCTCGTCTTTGGTGCCCTGATTGACCTTCTGGTTGATGATCGTGTCCACGAGGATGGCGGTCTTGCCCGTTTGACGGTCACCGATGATCAGCTGTCTCTGCCCGCGGCCGATCGGTGTCATCGAGTCGATTGCCTTGATGCCGGTCTGAAGGGGCTCTTTGACCGGCTGACGCTCGACCACCGATGGGGCCTGGGTCTCGAGCAGACGACGCTCGGTGGTGTCGATGGGGCCTTTCCCATCCACAGGATTCCCCAATGGGTCGATCACGCGACCGAGCAAGGCATCACCGACCGGAACGGAGAGGACGGTGCCGGTCTGCTTTACGGGATCTCCCTGCTCGATGTGGCTCGCCTCTCCGAGGAGAACGACACCGAGGTCGTCCTCATCGATGTTCAACGTGACACCGGTCAGGCCACCGGGGAGCTCGAGGAGCTCAGATGCCATGACATTGGGGAGGCCCTCCACACGGGCCACGCCATCGGCGATGGAGGTCACATAGCCGACCGTCTCCTTGTCGACTTCCGGGCTCCAGCCGGCCAACTGGTCCCGGAGTGTCTTGGTGATCTGATCGGAAGTAATGGTCAAATCGGGCATGTCTCTCCTCAACGACTCTTGACTGCTTGACGAAGCGACTCGACCCGGTGGGCGAGACTGCCGTCGATCACGGTGTCACCCACACGCGCCACGATCCCGCCGAGGACCGACGGATCGACGATCACCTTGACCTCGACGCTCTTGCCTGTCGCCTTGCCGAGGGCGACAGCAAGCCGCTCCACCGTGGCGTCGTCCAACGGCACGGCTGACCGGACTTCGGCGACCGCCTTGGATCGAGAGGCAACGGCGGCCTCGACGAAGGCCTGGGCTATGGCCGGGATCTCGGACGCCCGACCTTGGGAAACCATGAACTGGACCAGACCCACCGTCAGCGAAGAGGCGCGCCCATCGATCAAGTCATCGATGATGCCCTGCTTCTTGGCCAGGGGAAGTTGGGGATCGGTGAGAGTCGACCTCAGCTCAGCCGAGGCGTCCATCGCCTGGCCCAGGGCCAGGAACTCGGCCTCGACTCGCTCCAACTGATCCTCGGCTCGTGCCAACTCGAGCACCGCGTTGGCGTATCCGGTGATCCGGTCGTCCATCTAGAGCCTTTCCAGATCGGCGAGGTAACGCTCTACGAGATCCTTCTGGATCTTGTCGTCCAGAGACTCGCCGACGATCTTCTCGGCGAGCTCGACGGAGATCTCGCCCACTTCCCGTCTGGCCTCGGCGAGGGCGCGCGCCTTCTCGGTGCCGGCCTCCTCGCGGGCCTTGGCCAGGATCTGGGCGGCCTCTTCGTTGGTCCGTGACAGGGTGTCGGCCTTGAGTTGCTCGGCCTGCTCTCTGGCCTCTTCGATGATCCGGCTGCCCTCGGCCTTGGCTTCTGCCAGTTGAGCCTTGTAGTCGGCGAGGAGACTTTCCGCCTCCATCTTCACCGCCTCGGCCTCAGAGAGCTGACCGGTGACGGCCTGCTGACGGGCCTCGAGTGTCTTGTTGATGGTCGGGAGTGCCCAGCGCCACACGAAGAAGAAGACTATGGCGAAGGCGATGATCCCCGCGATCAGCTCCGCCGGCTCGGGCAAGACCAGGCTTAGCCCCGAGCTCCCTCCCTCTTCCTGGGCGACCAGCACGGCCGCAGCGGTCAAGAAATACATCGCTATCTCCTAGGCGATGAAGAAGAGGACGAAGCCGATGAGGGCCAAAGCCTCGGTGAAGGCGATACCCAGGAACATCGTTGCCCGGATCGTTCCCTGCATCTCGGGCTGACGCGCCATCGCTGTTATGGCGTTGCCGGCCACGATGCCGATGCCGATGCCGGGGCCGATGGCCCCAAGCCCATAGCCGACCAAGGCGATCGCTCCCTTGAGGAGCTCGATATTGCCTTCCATTTTTCTATCTCTCCTTAGTGCTCGAAGTGGATCGAAGACTCGATGTAAACGGCGGTCAAGAGGGTGAAGATGTAGGCCTGGAGGATGGCGACCACGATCTCGAATACGTAGATGAAGAGCCCGAAGGCGAACCAGGGCACTCCGATCAGGCTGCGGGCTCCGATGTCACCCACGGCTGCGATGAAGATGACACCCGACCCAAGGAGGAGCGTCAACATCAGGTGCCCGGCAACCATGTTGGCGAATAGCCGGACGGCGAGCGTGAACGGCCTCAGGAAGAACACAGACACCAGCTCGATCAAACCCACCAGCCAACGAAGGCCGACCGGGACGTGACGCGGCCATGCGGTGTCGATCAGGTAGCGGAAGTTGTTCTTGGCGAATCCGACGACCAGGAAGATGAAATAGGTGACGAGGGCGAGGAACAGCGGGATGGCCATCCTCGAGTTGATCGGGAAGTTGATGAAGGGGGTCACCTCGAAGAGGTTGCCGACCAGGATGAAGAGGAAGATGGACACCAGGTATGGCAGGTACCTGAGTGACTCAGGTCCGATGATTCCGCGACCCACGTCATCTCGGACGAAGCCGATCACCGACTCGACGATGACGTTGAACTTGGACGGCACCAGTCGCCGGTCACGGAGACCGAAGTAGAGCAACCCCACCACCAAGACCGCGGCGAGCAGCATGAGAAAGGTCGTCCTGGTGAAGTTGAGGCCCCCGATGCTGAACCAGGTGTCGAATTCGAAGAGGTCATTGACATTGGCCGGTGCGCAAATGACGGCGTTTGCCGTGTCGCACTCGGCGGCGAGGATCATCATCGGCGCCAACTCAACTCCCTGTCCCTTCCTCTGCTGAACGACATTGCCTCGAGTGTCAGCAATGCGAAATATGCAATCACTGCCGATATCCCGAACGCCAGCCGGTCGACGTCCACCAAGTTGGCGATCACATAGACCGCGCCGATGAACAGACCAAGACGAAGGAAGAAACCGATCAGAGCGGCGGCATGATAGGCCTGGAGGCTGATCCTTGCCGAAATCGAGAGGATCGCCCCCGCAAGCAAGAAGTTGGCAATCACGACTGCAATGCCGAGGGCCGAGCTCCAGGCTCCGTCCCAACCACGGATCAACCAGAAGGCCACGACCAGGATCGGAGCGACATAGACGCCACGCATCACCGTATGCCGGGCCATCGTGATCTCGACCCCGGTCCAGACGCTCGTCTCGACCTTCTCACCGCTCACTGGCGCCCTCGTCCATCTTGGAGTAGTGCCACATGTTCATGAACCCCGAATACGAGCCGGCGAGGATGCCCACCACCACCAACCACGGAGCGGTGCCGAGCCAGTGGTCGGCCAGTAGGCCCAGCAGCGTCCCGGAGAGAATCGAGCCAACGAAGGATCCGCCACGCAGCCATCCGTCGTTGACGGCGCGCCCGATCTGCTGGTGTGGGGTCTGGTTATTCATCGGGTGTGCGATTGATCGATCGGCTTGTGAAATCTTTCACAAAGACTAGGGAAGGCTCGTGGGTGGGGCAAATCGACCCTAGCAGCCTGCAAATTGCGGCACCGAGGGCAACGGCGGAGACTTTGCGATCGGGTGCTCAGACATGACCGGGGAAGTCGTGGGGATACGGCGGGAAGGACGCGGCCAACTCCGACGCCTCCGCCGCCACCTGCGCCAGCGATGGAGCGGAGCGGCGTTCCTTGAGGGCCCGTACGATCAGTCGGGCGACATGGGCGGCCTCCTCCTCTCGCATTCCCTGTGTGGTCATGGCAGGCGTCCCGATTCGGAGACCCGACGCCCGGAACGGCGGCCGGGGGTCGAACGGGATCGTGTTGAAGTTCAGCGTGATGCCGACGCCATCGAGCATGCGGGCGGCGTCCTTGCCGGTCAAGTCGGGGTCCACGGATCGCAAGTCGACCAGGAACATGTGGTTGTCGGTCCCGCCGGACACCACGCGCACGCCCTCTTCCATGACCGTCGATGCCATGACGGCCGCATTGGCCACGATCTGCTCCGTGTACTCGTGGAACTCCGGCTTGGAAGCTTCACTGAAGCAGACTGCCTTGGCGGCGATCTGACTCTCGATCGGGCCCCCCTGTGCGTTGGGAAACACCGCCTTGTCGACCGTCTTCGCGTGCTCCTCGGTGCTCAGGATCAGACCGCCACGAGGCCCGCGCAACGCCTTGTGGGTGGTGCCGGTGACTATGTCGGCATAGGGGACGGGTGATGGATGGGTCTTGCCCGCCACCAAACCGATGAAGTGGGCGGCGTCCACCATGAAGATGGCTCCAACCTCATCGGCGATCGAGCGGAAACCCTCGTAGTCGAGGGTCCGGGAATAGGCCGAGTATCCGGCCAGCACGATCTTGGGCTTGTGCTCCTGTGCCAGGGACCTGACCTCGTCCATGTCGATGAGCTCGTTGTCGGGGTCCACTCCATAGGCGACGAAGTCGTAATAGAGGCCTGAGAAGTTCACTGGGGACCCATGCGTCAGGTGACCACCTTGATCCAGACGCATACCCAGGACCTTGTCACCCGGCTCGAGGAGTGCGAAATAAACCCCCATGTTCGCCTGGGCTCCGCTGTGCGATTGGACGTTGGCATGGTCGGCGCCAAAGAGCTCCTTGGCCCGATCGATGGCCAACTGCTCCATCTCGTCGACCACCTGGCAGCCTTCGTAGTAGCGACGCCCGGGATAGCCCTCGGCGTACTTGTTGGTGAATATCGATCCTGAGGCGGCCATCACGGCCGGCGAGGCGAAGTTCTCCGAGGCGATGAGATGGATGTGACTGTTCTGTCGTTCCAGGTCTTTGCGAATGAGCCCGGCGATTGCCGGATCGATCTGCTCGAGCGGGTCCATGGAGATCATGCCCCGAGCGTAACTGCTGAAGGGAGGCGTCCTCCCACACGTTCGATTGGTTCAACTGCCAAGCCGCGCGGCGGCAGCTGCGGCGGACCGGCGTGTTTGCCGAGGCTGTGATCGCGCGAAGGACAGGACCTTGTTCGCCATGAGGTTGAGCCGAGGCAAAGTCCGCCGCCAATCAGGACAGTCCGCCAGCAATAGACACCGGCCCCTGTCGGAGAACGACCAAATGAGCGCCGGTGGCGTCGACGACCGTGGAGCCCTCTCCGCCAGGTGAAACCCCCTCCAGGTACGCCGCCACCCTCGAGCCAAAGACCATCCGCGCCTCACGATCGTCCAGGGCGTCGGGCTGACCGCTCAGATTGGCCGAGGTGACGGCCATCGGGCCCACACTGCGCAATAGATCGAGTGCGACCGTGTGATCCGGCACACGTATGCCGATGGTCCTGCGCTGAGCGTCACCGACCCAGTCGGCCATGATCACCCGCGGCCTCACCACCAACGTGAGGGCGCCCGGCCAGAATCGGAGGGCAAGCTCATGTGCCGGCCCTTCGATCTCCGCCAGCTCCAACGCCTGGTGGATGTTGGCCACCAGCACCCCGACCGGCTTGCCTTCGGGACGGCCTTTCAGCTCGAAGAGACGAGCCACGGCATCCTCGTTGAGCGGATCCACCCCGATCCCGTACACCGTGTCCGTGGGCATCCCGACCACTTCTCCCGACCGAACCGCCTCGACGGCCGATTCCAAACTCACGGCTTGACGGCGACCACGTAGCGATCTCGCCCGTTGAGATCCTGTCGCACCACCGCGGGAAGATCGTGAAACGAGCTGGATGCGGCTATCCCCTGCCGCTCTCCGATCTCGCAGATGACGACGCCACCCGGGCGCAGCCACTCGGCCGCACTTGCCCCGATCCTCTCGATCACCTCGAGCCCTGTCGGTCCGGCGACCAATGCGACCCGGGGCTCCCGCTGGACCTCCCGGGGAAGGTCCGAGAAGTCGACTTCGGCGACATACGGGGGATTCGCCACGATCAAGTCCACCGTGCCGACGATTGCGGCGGGAAGGGGCTCATAGAGATCACCCTCCGCCAGATAGACCTGGAGACCGCTGCGGAACCTGTTGAACGCGGCGACCTCGATTGCCGCGCTGGAAACGTCGGTGGCGAAGACCGCCGCCCCGGGGAAGTGGTTCTTGAGTGCGAGTGCCAGCGCCCCCGAGCCGGTGCACAGATCGACGATCACCTCGGGCGAGCGGACCATTCGGGTCGCCATCTCGAACACGCCTTCGGTCTCGGGTCTGGGTATGAGGACACGCTCGTCCACCAATAGCTCCAGCGGGCCGAATGCGGCAGTGCCCTCGATGTATTGGAGCGGCTCACCCGAGAGACGTCGGGCGATCAGCTCCTCGAGCGGGCGCTCTTCGGTGGCAACGGCCTCGAGACGCGTCTTCTCATGATCTGGGATAGTGGACATCTGTCACCAACGCGATCTCCGGAATCTGACGAAGAAGATAACTGCATCGTGCTCGAAACGCCCGCACCGCAGCGCCATATGCCATCATCACAACCTGGTCCAGAGAAACGACGACAATGAGCGAAGCGAAGAAAGTCCTTGTCGCCGATGACGCCGAGACGGTGACCACCCTGCTGGTGACGGCACTCGAGATCGCCGGCTACGAGGTGGAGACTGCCTCCGACGGGATGGACGCCTACGAAAAGGGCAAGACCGGCGGTTTCGACCTGGTACTCCTCGACCAGTTGATGCCCGGCTTGCTTGGCGTCGAGATCATCGAGAGGTGGCGGGCCGAGGGCATCGAGACCCCGGTGATGATGCTGTCCGGGGTGGACGACGACTACACGATCGTTCACAGCTTCGACATCGGGGCGGTCGACTTCGTGAGGAAGCCTTTTCGCCTACAAGAGTTGATGGCGCGGATCCGCCAGCGAGTCCCTGTCTGACCCGTCTTGTCTCAACCGGCCCGTGAGGGGTGCCGATACCTTTCGTTGAGATCTCATGGACCCAACAACGATCGGACTTGGTGCGGTCGGGGTCGTCTTCGCCATCAACTTCATCCTGATGATCGGGCTGGTCGCGCTGAAGGCGATACACCGAAGACGCACAACAAAACACGAGAAACGACGCGCCGCCTATTTGGGGCTCCTGAGTCGGCATCTGGCCATACCGAACCACACCGACCCAATCGGACGGAACGCCACCGGGGACAGTGCGTTCCTCGACGCCGTCATCGACCTCCGCAACACGGTGAGCGGACCTGAGATCGACACTCTCTCGGGGATAGTCGATCGTCTCGGGCTCGCCGACAAGCAGGTCAAGGCCCTGAACAGCCGGTACCCATTGGGTCGTCGGCTTCGGGCCGCCGTATCTCTTGCCGAGATGGGCGATGAGTCCACCGCGAGAGTGCTGATAGAGCATCTCGACGATAGGGAGCCCGAGATACGGATCCAGGCGGCCCGGGGTCTGGGGAGAATGCAACACACGGCTGCCATCGATGCGATCCTGGAGCGATTCGCCTTCGAGCAACCCTGGGTCCGGACCCGCTTCGCCGACACACTTATCGGGTTCGGGAGCAAGGCGACCTGGCCGCTGGCTGCCTACATCCGGGTCAATCTCCAGGGAGAGCAAAGTCAAGGTGTGATCGAGGCGATACGCATCCTCGGGACCATTGGGGATCGCGAGGTGGGACCGACGCTCGCCAGCGTCCTGAATGTCGCCAAGGACCCCGAGATCAAGATCGCCGCCATCGATGCTCTCGGCAAGGTCGGTGGCCCGATGGCGATCAGGCCGCTGAGCTATCTGCTCGCGGCGGACGACTGGAGGCTGCGAGCCAAGGCCGTCACCGCCCTGGGCGACATCGGTGACCCCTCGGTGAACTGGATGGTGGCGGAGGGCCTGGATGACACCAACTGGTGGGTCCGTCGCAACAGTGCGGCGGCGTTGGCCAGTCTCCCGGGTGGGATCAACCTGTTGATGACCGCACTCGAGTCGGACGATCTCTTCGCCCGTGACGCCGCCGCCGAAGCACTCGCCGACTCCGGAGAATTGGCGGCAGCGCGGCAACGACTCGACGAGGGAGCGGCCACGGAGTCGGACCTCACACTCATCGAATACGTGCGTGAGCAGTTGGTCGTCACATGATCTACGACATCATCCGCTGGATCGGCTACGCCACCCTGGTCTACTTCATCGTGATGCAGAGCTACATGATCTATCTCGGCATCCGCTCGGCGGCGGTCATGCGCCGGGTGCATCATCTCGACCGGTTCGGTCGTGTCTCGGACATGTTGTCGAGTCAGGCCTCCCCCCCGGTCTCGATCGTCATCCCGGCGTACAACGAGGCGACCGGCATCGTCGACTCCGTGCGCTCCATGTCGATCGTCGGCTATCCGAGGTTCGAGATCGTCATCACCAACGACGGCTCGACCGACGAGACGTTGAAGGCCCTCATCGATGCCTTCGGATTGGAGCAGGTGCGAATCCCGTATCGGCCCGACATCCCTACCGAGCCGGTACGCGGCATCTATCGCGGTCGAGGCACCGTCGAGATCACCGTGATCGACAAGGAGAACGGCGGTCGCGCCGACGCACTCAACGCAGGCATAAATGCAGCCCGATACCCGTATGCACTGTGCACCGACGCCGACGTCATCCTCGACGCCAGGTGCCTGGTCGGTGCCATGAAACGAGTGGTCGAGGACCGCGAGCGGACGGTTGCGGTCGGCGGGAACATCCGACCCCTGAACGGGAGCAGGGTTCACCTCGGCCACCTGATCAGTGCCGAGGTGCCGCGGAAGCTGGTCCCGAGGATGCAGATCCTCGAGTACCTGCGGACATTCCTGGCCAGTCGGCCGGCGTGGTCGGACATGGAGGCCCTGCCACTGGTGTCGGGGGCCTTTGGGGTCTGGAGGAGATCGGCCGTCATCGCGGTGGGCGGGTTCACCCGGGGTCACATGGGCGAGGACATGGACCTCACGATGAGACTCCATCGTCACCACATCGACAACGACATCCCCTATCGGATCGTGTACGAGCCATCGGCTGTCATCTGGACCGAAGTTCCGGAGACACTTCGTGTGTTGAGACGTCAGCGGATCCGGTGGCACCGCGGCTTGATGATGGCGGTTCGCGACTTCATGCCGATGACTTTCAATCGCAAGTACGGGAAGGTTGGCTTGGTCACATGGCCCGCCATGTTCCTTTTCGAATACCTGGCCCCGATCATCGAGTTCACCGGCTGGATCACGATTCCGGTTGCGGTCCTCCTGGGGGCATTGAACGTCAACTCCCTGGCGATCCTCCTGGCCCTCGCCTTTGGTGTCGGCTTGCTCAACTCGATGGTGGCGCTCCTGCTCGACGAGACCTACGGCTATTTCAACTCCGCCTCCGACACCGTGAGATTGATCGTCATGGCCCTGATCGAGAACCTCGGGATGCGACAGATAACGGTGGCATGGAGAATCCGCGCTCTCATCGGCGGCAAGGGAACGAAGGGGTGGGGCAACATGGAGCGCAAGGGGGTCGCCCATCTCGGAGTGGAGAGTTGACTCCCACCCCCTGGAACGCGGCCTGAACGATCAGGCGCGTTCGGCGAGGATCGATGCCTGCTCGTCGGCGGTGAGAGCTTCGACGAACTCGTCGAGGTCACCGTCGAGCACCTGATCCAACCGCTTCAGCGTCAGACCGATCCGATGATCGGTGACCCGGTTGTCCTTGTAGTTGTAGGTACGGATCTTCTCGGACCGCTCACCCGACCCGACCTGTGATCGCCGGGCTCCGGCAACCTCCGACTGTCTCTTCTCCAGTTCGATCTGATAGAGCCGAGCGCGAAGGATCCGCATGGCCTTCTCCTTGTTCTGGAGCTGGCTCTTCTCGTCCTGGCAAGTGACCACCAGACCGGTGGGCAGATGGGTCAGCCGGACCGCCGAGTCGGTGGTGTTCACAGACTGCCCACCGGGGCCGGTCGAGCGATAGACGTCGATCTTCACGTCATTGGGGTCGATCTCGACTTCGACCTCCTCGACTTCGGGCAGGACGGCGACCGTCGCCGTGGAGGTGTGAACCCGTCCCTGCGACTCGGTTTTTGGGACCCGTTGCACACGATGGACCCCGGCTTCGTACTTGAGGGCCCCGTAGGCGTTCTTGCCTTTGACCCCGATCGTCACCTTGTCGAAGCCGCCTGCCTCGGACGGTGAGGAATCCATGGTCTCTATGCGAAATCCGCGTCGATCGGCGAACCGCTCGTACATCCGGAGGAGGTCGCCGGCCCAAATGGCCGCCTCATCGCCACCTGCCGCCGATCTGATCTCGACGATCACGTCTTTGGCATCGTCGGGGTCGGTGGGGATCAGTGAGAGCCTTATCCGCTCCAGCAGCTTCTCCTTCTCGCCCTCCAGATCCTCGGCGAGACGGGCCATGTCGGGATCGTCTGACATGTCGCGGGCCTCCCCCAGGTCCGTCTCGACCTGATGAAGGCGTCGAATGTCATCGACGACATCTCTCAGATCGGAGTGACGCTTGCCCAACTCGGCCAGTTGCGAGTGGTCGGCGAGAACCTCGGGATCCGCCAGAGCTGCCTCCGTCTCGTTGTACACCTGCTCGATCTCGGCGAGCTTGGCCGCGAATGCCTCGTCCATCAGGTGCCCTCCAGAGCGACACGCCGGATCGAAAGCGAAGACTCGGGGAGACCACCGCGAGCGATCACCTCGTCGACCAGCTCTTCGCTCAGAGCGACCACGAGACTCGATATCGCCACTTCTATCTGTGACTCGTCGGGGACTCTCGTCGTCAGCTTCTGGAGCCATATCCCGGGCGCTGCCAGGACCCGGGCCAGTGAGCCATCGGGACGCGTGCCCGACCATCGGAGCAGCTCATAGGCCAGCCCGGCGATCACAGGGATGCCGAGGACGCGTGAGGAGACGAGGAAGACCCATCCCGGTCTGCCGAAGAGGGAGAACAAGACGATGGAGCCGAGGATGACGATCAGGAGGAAGCTGGTGCCACATCGCGGATGCTCGGGTGGGTAGCGGCGCACCGAATCCACACTCAGGGGCTGGCCGGCCTCGAAAGCATGGATCGACATGTGCTCCGCACCGTGGTACTCGAAGACCCGTCCGATCTCGGCCGAACGGCCGATCGCCCAGATATAGCCCACGAAGAGGGCGAGGCGAAGAACCCCCTCGATGACGTTGAAGACGATCCCCGACTCGGACACGAAACCGGCGACCAGGGCAGGGAGGAGGATGAAGAGACCACCAAAGAACGCCAGGGCGAGGACCATGGTCCATCCGATCTGCGACTTGGTGAGAGGCTCCTCTTCTTCCCCGGTTGCCTTCTCGGCGGACCAACTCAGGGCCTGAAAGCCGAGACTGAGTGACTCCCAGAGGACGACGACACCCCGCAAGAGGGGGATTCGAGCGACACCCGAGCGTTCAGACAGTCTGGGAAGTTGCTCGCGCCGCGCAGCGATGGTCCCGTCGGGCTGGCGCACTGCCACCGACCATGCATCCGGGGCACGCATCATCACCCCTTCGATGACGGCCTGCCCGCCCACCGTCCTGGCCGGGTCGATGTGACCCGTCAGCGGTGGAGCGCTCTGCTCACCCTGCGTCAGTGGTTTCGGCCTCGGTGCTTTCCGCGACCGGCTCGCCGGCCTTGGTGAATGTCGTCTTCCCGTAGCGCTTGTTGAATCGCTCGACCCTTCCACCGGTGTCGACCAGCTTTTGCTTGCCGGTGAAGAAGGGATGGCACTCGTTGCACAGCTCGATGTGCATCTCCCCCGGCTTCGTGGACCGGGTGGTGAAGCTATTGCCGCACGAACATGTGACGTTCGTCTCGGCGTATGTGGGGTGAATCTCGGTCTTCACCGTATCTCCTAACTCAGTTGCCTGACTTCGCCACCTCGGCGAGGAACTCGGCATTGGACTTGGTCGTCTTCAATCGGTCGATCAGCAACTCGAGAGCCGCACCGGACTCGAGGGCCAAAAGGACTCTGCGGAGTTTCCAGACCTGCGTCAACTCCGTTCGATCGAACAAGAGCTCTTCCTTCCTTGTTCCCGATGCTTCGATGTCGATGGCCGGATAGATCCGCTTGTCGGCGAGCTTGCGATCGAGGCGGAGCTCCATGTTCCCGGTCCCCTTGAACTCTTCGAAGATGACCTCGTCCATCTTGGACCCGGTTTCCACGAGTGCGGTCCCCAGAATCGTCAGGGAACCACCCTCCTCGATGTTGCGAGCTGCGCCGAAGAACCGCTTTGGCGGGTAGAGGGCCTGTGAGTCCACTCCACCCGAGAGGATTCGACCCGAAGCCGGTGTCGCCAGGTTGTGCGCTCGGGCGAGTCTGGTGATCGAGTCGAGCAAGATGACCACGTCGGTGCCCATCTCGACGAGACGCTTGGCCCGCTCCAGCGCCAATTCCGAGACCTGGGTGTGCTCCTCGGCGGGCCGGTCGAACGTGGAGTAGATGACCTCACCCTTCACCGAACGTTGCATGTCGGTGACTTCCTCGGGACGCTCGTCCACCAAGACCACCATCAGATAGCACTCCGGGTTGTTCGTGGTTATCGCCTGGGCGATCTCCTGGAGGACAGTGGTCTTGCCCGCTTTCGGCGGCGAGACGATGAGGCCACGCTGTCCCTTGCCGATCGGGGCGATCAAGTCGACGATCCGAGTGAGGATCCCGTCGCCCTTGCCGTCGACCTCGAGACGGAGACGCTGGTCGGGGAAAAGCGGGGTAAGTGACTCGAACTTGGGACGCTTCATCGCCTCGTCCGAGGTCATACCGTTGACCTTGTCGATCCGCACTACTGCGGGGAACTTCTCTTTGGATCGGGGCGGCCGAATGGGGCCTGAGACGATGTCGCCCTTGCGCAGTCTGAACTTGCGAACCTGATTCGCCGAGACGTAGACGTCCTTGTCACCCGACAGATATCCGGTGACGCGGAGGAAGCCGTAGCCCTCGGGGAGAATGTCGAGGAGACCCTCACGTGTCTCGAGATCCTCTTCGGGAATGAAGTCTTCGTCACGACCACCACCCCGTCTCCGGCGGTTGCGGTTGCGATTGGACCCCTGGCGTGAGTCGTCCGAGGAGTCGTTTCGGTCTCCCTGGCGCTGCTCGGAGCGCCCCTTCCCGGAGTCGTTCCCGTCCGAGCCCGAATCGGAGTCGTCGTCCGACGGCTTCTCGGCGCGCGGCGTTGCCTGTGGGAGCTCGACGCTTTCGGTCGGTGAGGCCTCGACGACCTGACCGGCATCCATCAGCGCCGAGATCAGCTTCGATTTCTGGAGACCGTCCGTCTCGATGCCGACCGCGCTGGCGATCTCTCGTAGTTCGTCGATCTGCTTGCTCTGGAGTTGAGCTCGTGTGGTCATTGGATCCTTCGCGATTCGTCCCTATGGGTCGTCCCTCGTGGGCTCAATCGGACCGGGATGACGCACCATCGCGTTGCAATGGGGCATGCCTCGAATGAGGACTTAGAGTGGGAGCTGCGGCGTCCCTTGGCGTCGACAGCACTGCTAATCGTAGCCTTTCAGCACGATTGCGCAAAGCAACGATGATCTTCTATCGGATCAGAGCCTCGAGGTCTGAAGTTTCCGGGTCGATTCGGACCACGTTCTCGGGACGTTCGAAGAGGTCCGCGAACCCAGGTGGTGGTG
Organism: Acidimicrobiia bacterium; assembly: GCA_049578105.1. Lineage (GTDB taxonomy): Bacteria > Actinomycetota > Acidimicrobiia > Spongiisociales > ZC4RG35 > JARDZU01. The sequence continues at coordinate 35,304 of JBAULI010000050.1, forward strand.
TCGGCGTGGTACCGGTTGCACGCTCGACCGCCTCGGCGAACTTGGCGGGATGGGCCGTGGCCACCACGACCTGGCGGTTCACGCCCCGATATTCCGAAGCGACCTTCCACGCCGTTGCGGTGTGAGGATCGAGCAGGTACCCCTCGCTCTCTTGGACGGAGCGGATGGTTGCCTCTATCTCCTCGTCGGTGGCGAAACCGGCGCGCAGTTCGGCTCCGGGATCCTCGGAGAACCTCTCGAGATTCGATGGCACGGCGATGTCCATCGCAGGGGCCAGAGTCGGAACGACCGGCGAATTGCCCATGACACCGGTGCGGACCAGATCGGCGAGCCGGTGGTTCTCGTTGTTGGCGATCACGATCTTGTCGATGCCGGCTCCCATGCGACGGGCAATCCACGCCGAGAGCACATTCCCGAAGTTGCCCGTGGGTATCACCAGATCGAACGGGTCCGGGAGTCTGGAGGCGAGAAACACGTAGTAGCCGGTCTGGACGGCGATACGCGCCCAATTGATCGAATTCACGGCCAGGAGGTCGCGGTGTCGACCGAGGGCGCCTTTGACCAGAGCCTGACAGTCGTCGAACGTCCCGTTCACCGCCACTGCCACGACGTTGTCGTCGTCGACGGTCGTCATCTGACGTCTCTGGAACTCGGAGACTCTCCCGTATGGGAAGAGGATCACAACCCTCAGGTTCGGCCTTCCGCGACACGCCTCGATCGCTGCCGAACCGGTGTCTCCGGAGGTGGCCCCGATCACGGTCGAGATCTCCGTTACGTGACGATCCAGCAGGCGGCCGACCACCTGGAGCGCATGGTCTTTGAACGAGAGTGTCGGGCCCCAGAACAACTCGAACACCGAGCGGTCGGCGACATCGGCCAAAGGCGCGATCTCGGGATGCGAGAATCGGCCAGCCGCCTCTGCCACCAGATCCCTGACGTCTTTGGCGCCAAACAGCTCCAACACCCCGGTCAGGGCGTCGACGTAGCTCAGGTCTCCCCAACCTTCGGGGATGACAGGAATGCTCTCCGGTGTGTAGAGGCCACCGTCAGGGGCCAGACCCGATAAAAGTGCCCCGGTGAAATCCACCGGCGGCGCCTCACCTCTGGTCGACACATATCTCACGTGGAGAGGGTAGGACCGCCGCTCACTCCTCCGAGCTAGTCGATCTCGCACCCGGCTCAGGTACCCATTCACTTCCGAGCAAGGCGATGACGACGACGGCGATCACAGTCGCGCCGACTGACAACAGGTATTGACCGAGACCGGCGGCGAGCCCGATTCCGGCAGTCACCCAGACGCCGGCGGCCGTAGTCAGACCGCGGACTCGATGGTCGCCCCTCAGAATCGCCCCTGCTCCGAGAAACCCGATCCCGGTTGCCACCGCCGAAGTGACTCGAAGCACGTCGAGGTTCGTCCCATTGAGACCGCCAAACTCATCGATCGCCAGCAGTGCCGATGTGACGAACAATGCCGAGCCTGCCGCAACCAACATGTGCGTGCGCAACCCTGCGGGCTTGTTCGAGCGCTGGCGGTCATAACCGACGGCACCCCCCAACACTGCAGCCAGGGCGACTCTCAGCACCATCTCGAGTTCAGGGCTCACGGCTCGCAACGCTACCCGGCCCCAAAAGAGTGAGCGGGTGGCAAGGCGTACAATGACGTTTCACGCTCCCGTAGCTCAGGGGATAGAGCACCGGCCTCCGGAGCCGGGTGCGCAGGTTCGAATCCTGCCGGGAGCGCCTCACCTGCGCAGACCTCTTCGTCGAGTGACCGTCGGTCCACTCTCCCCATGTCAAGCTCGCGCACATCAGTCTTTCCACGGGATCTCGCCGTCGACTGCCCGAGAGGCGAACCCGCGCAAAGCGGCCGCGGTCGGCTCGTACAGGCCCAAAGACTCGGTGAACGTTTCGGGGTCGACATCGAGGAGAATGCCCGTGATCACCGACGCGGCCAGGTAGGTTCCGGCCAGAGTGGGGTGACTGCCGTCAGCCTGGAAGAGGTTGATGTCGGGCCGTTCTTCCAGCGCCATCCACCACGCCATGCCAACGGGAGCGATGTCGGCGATGAGGCGTTCGGAGACGAGCTGATATCCGTCGGCAAGTGCAATCTGCATCGACGAGTAGCTGGCCTGACTCACTTCTCTCGAGCCGCCACGATGGCCCCACGTCAGGAAGAGAACGATTTCAGCTCCCCCGTTGCGAGCCGCCCTCGTCATCTGACTGGCGGCAGGCAGACTCGACCCCAGTAGCAGCTTGGGATCGGCGGGCACCATGCTCTGCTCCTGGAGCACCACGAAGTCCCATTCCCGGCTCGAAATGGCGCCCATGGTTTCAGCTGAGGCGGCATGGTCCCGCCACCACCATCCACCAGGCGCCACCGTCGAGGCCTCGACCCTCTGCCCTGCCGAGGCGGCCAGCTTGCTCACCATCCCGGGCAGGTCATTCACCGACGTATAGCTGTTCCCTACGAACAAGACCTGCATCGCCGGTCCGGAACAAGCCGACAGCACCAGCAAGGTAAAGACAAGCACGCGGTACCCAACCCACCCCACCGAAATACGGGGTCTGGCGAACGGTGCAGCCATCAGCCGTCGCCTGAGCGTCGCTCCTCACCCGTCACGAAGCCCTGGAATGTGCGGTAGGTGGCGATGATGTCGTCCACGTCGGCCGGCTCGAAGTCATTATCGGTGAGACGAGCCTTGAGATAGTCGATCAGGATCTCGAAGTCGTCAGGTCCGATGCCGCGATCAGCGTGGGCACGTCTGATGTCCTCGGATGTGTACTTGTCTGGTCCACCGAGGATCGTCGCAAGAAAGATCGCCTGATGCTCGACGAGCATGGGAATGCTCACATCTCGGAAGAACGGAGCCAGCCGTCGGTCTGTGACCACATCGGCGTATAGCTGATGGGCAACCAAGTTGACCTTGAAGTGCCCGTACTTGTCATAGAGGGTCAAATGCGCCTCCCGAAGAAACGGTAGGTCTGACTATCCGGACGGTCCACAGACAATTTCGCGATCTGCACTTGCCTCCGTGTGAAGGTGTTCGCCTGTGGTCGTCAAGGTCCCCGGCCCCATGAGAACCAGACCGACTTCGATCGGTCAGCCAACCAGATAAGAGGCGACGCGCGGGGTCAACTCAGCAACGAGGCGATCGACGTCGACCGAGGCTAGGGGCTCGAGCTTCATGAGATACCTGAGGACGGCCACCCCGACCAGCTGCGATGCGACCAGTTCAACCATGAGATCGGGATCGGGTCGGTCGAGGCGTTCGGCCACCTTCTCCAGAATTGCCGACGCAATGAACTCGCGCACTGGTGGTGGACGCTCGTCGATGAAGGCCATCCGAATCTGGCCCAACAGGGCCTCCCGGGTCTCCACGACCTCCCAGACCCTGAAGAATAGCTCGGTCAACCTGCCCGGCAGTTCCGCCATGCCGCCGGCGAATAGCTCATCGACCGCCTCGAAGGGGCGCATGGGCAGCCTGACCGCGGCGGCGAACAGATCCTCCTTCTTCCCGAAGTAATGATGAACCAGGGCCGGATCGACACCGGCTTGTGAGGCGATCAGCCGGATCGTCGCCCTGTCGTAACCCCGGGCTGCAAATGCCGATCTGGCCGCCTCGAGGATCGTCTCTCTCGTGTCCGGACCGGCCGACCGAGGTCCTCTTCGTGTGCTCACGACGCCAGCGTGACGAAGCGCTCTTCGAGAGTCGCCGGCCGGGTGGTGAGCTCGACGTCGACTCCCGAGCGCCGGAGGAGTTCGTCGATCTGGTCCGGATTACCGCCTGGCACGCGAAGGTCGGTCCCTGCCAGCGAGACTGTCACGCCTGCCTCGTCCAAGGCCGTCAAGGCTTTCTGCCAGTCCCTCGTCTCGACCACCACGGTGCTGGTGCCGGCTGTGATCTGGTCGACCGACCCGGTGGCCACGACACGGCCCAATGCCATCATCACCAAGCGATCGCATTGCTCTGCTTCCTCGATGTGGTGTGTGGTTACCAGCACCCCGATTCCGGCTTCGGCACGTTCCCTGATCGTGTCCCACAGGCGCGCCCGGCCCAGCGGGCCAACACCAGACGTCGGCTCATCGAGAACGAGCAATTCCGGGCCGTGAGACCCGGCGATGGCGAATGCGACCCTTCTTTGCAGCCCGAGCGAAAGACTTCCGACCCGTGTGTCCCGGTAGGGAGTGAGGTCCGGTGGGAGCTCGACAGAGCTCGCCCCGTAGATGCGAGAACGGAAGACGAGGTTCTCGCCGACCGTCAGATCTGTGTAGAGGCCGAGTCCCTGAGGGACGTATCCGATCCGTCTCAGGCCGGCCCGCGACGGTGGTGAGCCAAACAATTCGACCTCTCCCTCGGTTGGATCAGCCAGACCGAGAAGACATCTGATCAACGTGGTCTTCCCCGCTCCGTTGGCGCCGAGCAGCCCGACCACCTCGCCGTCGGCGACTGTCGTCGATACGTGATCGACTGCTGTGAGCTCGCCGAAACTCTTGACGAGACTCCTCGTCTCGGCGAGGACGCTCACTTTGAACCTTCTTCGACGAAGGCCGCGGCAATCAGCTCGTCGGTGAGGTCGGGCTGGACCTCATGCGCATGAGGAGGTGCTTCCCCCGAAGACCAGAACCTCCATTCGCGCCCCCGTCTCCAACGGACGGGCCAATCGACCGAGGTGTCACTCCCCCAAATCGTGCCAATGACCGCAGACCCGACCTGGTCCGGCTTGCCGGCAAAGAGCGTCTTGCCATCGTCCAGGGCGAGGATGCGGCTGGCTCGCTCTGCCTCATCGATGTAGGTGGTGGTCATCACCACGGCGGACCCATCGGCCGCGGCCCGCGAGATCAAACGCCACAACTCGGCTCGACTCACCGGATCGACACCGGTCGTCGGCTCATCGAGAACGAGGAGCTCGGGCTCGGCCAGCAGGGCCATGGCCACCCCTAGCTTCTGACGCATGCCGCCGGAGAGGGCGGCCGCCAGCCGGTCCCTCGCCTCGGTCAGGCCAGTCATCTCCAGGAGAGCGTCGATCCTCCCGGCGGCCCTGCCCTTCCTGAAGGCGGTGGCGACGAACTCGAGGTTTTCGGCGACGGTGAGGTCGGGCCAGGTACCCGATGCCTCAGGTTGATAACCCACCTTGTCTCGTCCCGGGAGGCGGACAGATCCGCCGTCGGTCGCCGCCAAACGGGCAAGCACGCGTCCCAGGGTGGTCTTCCCGGCCCCGTCCCCACCCACGACAACGGCCACCTCGCCCACCTCGATGTCGAGATTCACCTCGTCGAGAGCCAGATGGCGGCCGAACCTGACCGAAACCGAGTCGAGGCCCCAGCTCACGCCGCCGCTCCGACACGGCGGTGCTTACGCTCGGCCGCCGCCAGATCACGTCTGAACCTGACTATCGCCAGGGTGAAGACGACGGTGCCCAGAAGTGCGAGCAGACCCAGTGGGAACCAAAGCTCCGTGATGGAGGCGCCCCTCACCATGACCCCTTTGGCGATCAGGTTGAAATAGGTGAGCGGGAGGAGGTATCCGATCCATCTGACGCCGGCCGCCATCGAGTCGAGCGGAAAGATGATCCCGGACAGGAGAACCTGTGGCAACAGAGTCATCAAGGCCAGTTGGATGGCTTGGCCCTGGTTCTCCGAGACACTCGATATGAGGACGCCCAGGCCAAGCGTGACGAAGAGAAAGAGCAGCGAACCCAGAATCATCGTCCACGGGGAGCCCGCAAAGGGCACGTCGAAGAGCAGGCCGCCGACCAGAAGGACAATCACGAGGTCGGCCGCCGCCACCAAGAAGTAGGGGGCGATCTTGCCGATGAATACGTCCCTCGGCTTCAAAGGCATGACGGCCAGCTGCTCCAGGGTCCCGGCCTGGCGCTCCCGAACCACGCCGAGGCTGGTAATGACAGTGCCGATGAACAGGAGGATGAGACCGGCGAGACCGGGTACCAGGATCGCCGAGGTGTCCAGGTCAGGGTTGTAGAGGACCTCGGTCTCGATGCCCCCCGGCACCTGTGAGGACATCGCGGTGAACGCCTGGACGGCCGCCCTCGCCGAGAACAGCTCCGAGCCATCGATCAGCGCCCGGCGATTCGAGGGGTCTGCCAGGAGACCCACCTCAACCTGACCCCGTCGCAAGGCATCCTCCAACTCGGTGCGCCCACCGCCGGTGTCGACCGTCTCGACCACGAACGGAGAGGGCAGGAGCTCGGCCGCCTGATCCGCACCGGGCCCCACGACCATCACTTTGATGTCCGAGACATCGAACGATGCGGCGTAACCGAAGACCACCAGCAGCACCAGCGGCATCAGGATCATCATGGCGAGTGTTCGCCTGTCCCGCCGCACCTGTCTGAACTCCTTGACGATCATTGCCCACATGGCGGATCCTCCCTCGACCGCGTTAGTTTCAACAGTTGTTGAAATAGACCATACTCCCCCGACAGGAACTGCGCCCGGGTGGACATTCGGACCTGCCTGTGAATTTGGTCCCAGGGGTCACATAGAATCGGAGTCATGCCACGTGCGATCTGGAAAGGCGCAATCAACTTCGGCCTGGTCACCATCCCGGTTGGCCTCTACACGGCAACCGACAACAAGACGCCCAAGTTCAAGCAATTGAGGAAGACGGACCATTCGCCGATCCGCTACAAGCGTGTCGCCGAGGCGGATGGTGAGGAAGTCGTCTGGGACGACATCGTCCGCGGTTATGAGTTCGAGAAGGACCGCTATGTGGTGTTCACCGACGAGGAGCTCGAATCGGTTCACACCGATGGGAACAAGCTGGTCGATGTCGTCCAGTTCGTGGACGAGTCCGAGATCGACCCGATGTACTACAAGTCCTCGTACTACCTGGCCCCCGAGAAGACCGGGATCAAGGCATACAAGATCCTTGAGGAAGCGCTGAGGGAGAAGGGCCGGGTCGGCATCGCCAAGGTCTCCATACGGGAGAAGCAACAGCTGGCCACCCTGCGCGCCCAGGACGGAGTCATCGTCATGGAGACCATGTACTGGCCCGACGAGCTGCGGGAGGCGGAGTTCGAGGAATTGGACGCCAACGTGGAGATACGGCCCGAGGAGATCGAGATGGCCGGGTCACTGATTGACAACCTGACGCGCCCGTTTGCCGAAGACGAGTATGTGGACCGGACCCGGGAGGCCGTCGAGGAGCTGGCGGCCAAGAAGGTGGCCGGTGAGGAGATCATCGCCGTCCAGTCGCCAGAACCCACCAAGGTGGTGGATTTGCTCGACGCCCTCAAGGCCTCGGTCGAGGCCACCAAGGCAAAGAAAGCCGGCTAGCCAAGGACACCCAGGTGACCGAATCTCCGGATCGAGCGCTGATCAAGAGTCTCGGGCGTCGTGGAACGGTGGCCAGTCTGACCGCTGTCGTCTTCCTTGTTGCAGTCTTGCTCGTGGCTTGCACCGACGCAGGCTCTGGAGGCGAGGCGACCTCGACCACGAGGGGAGTCGATGAGCCGTCGGCCACCACCACCACCACCACCACCGAGACCACAACCAGCACCGCGCCCGTCGAAGTCACGGTGACCACAACTGAGGATTTCGTCAGATTCATCCATCCCGACGAGTGGACCTTGGTCCGGTCGCAGTGCATGATCGACAAGGGTTGGCCGGTCACCACCACTCCCGACGGGGGGATCTCATACACCCACATTGGGGAAGACCAGCAGCCGGAGATGCAGGCCGATGACGAATTATGTGGGCGCATGTTTCCGGTGGATCCGAAGTACCGGCAGCCGTTGACGGTCGAACAGCTGACGTTTCTCTACGACTGGTTCGTGAACGAGTCGATTCCTTGTCTGGAGGCAGAGGGCTACACCAACTTCGATCCCCCTTCGCTCGACGTGTTCATCGACACCTATGACACAGAGGGCTGGTCTCCGTATCGAGACTTGAATACCGACCAACTGGGGCCGGGCGCGTGGTACGCCCTCCAGGAAGCTTGCCCTCAAGGACCACCGGTAGATGGGCTCTTCGGAAGTTAAGCCGCTGTGGCTTCGTTGGACTGGTTGAGGATCAAGTCGCGGCTTCGGGCCAGCTCGCGAAATTTGCTCTAGCCTGATCGATTGTGGGTCGACTCGGTAAGACGGTTCTTGCGATCGTGGTGGCTGCTGGCTTGGTGGCTGTGGGCTGGTGGGCCGCGTCGGTTTCGTTGGAGCCGCCGGAGGATCCGTTGGGTGAGCCGGTGCCGGTTGAGTACACGGTGGTGGATGGGACGGTGGGTCGGTCCCTGCGGTTTGCTTCTGTGGCGTCGT
>JBAULI010000051.1:0-9177 GCA_049578105.1 Acidimicrobiia bacterium
CCCGGGTGGCTATGCCCCGTCCCCGCCTGGTCGGGGCCACCGCGTAACCGAGCTCTACGACACCGTTGACCGGTGGTCCCTTCCAACCACCCCAACCGACGAGAGCGCCGTCGTCATCGAAGAAGAGGTGAGCACCCCACCGGTCACCCTCCTCCGGTGCCGAGCTGAGCGCTCCTGGCAGAGCTTCGGGGAACACGGCCCAACCGTCTACGACCGGTATTCCGAACCGTTCCGAGAAGGTCTCCTCCCCCTCGATCAACGCTTCTCCCCAGGCGCGTGTCAACGGCTCGACGCGGACCATCTCAGAATCTTGCCACCTCAAACTCACGGTTGGCGAATCGCACTGGCAGGTGGGAAATACCGGGACCAGCGCTCGGGGACGCTGTTTTAATCCCCTCGTGTTCAACCCGATCGAAACCGAGCGTCTGACCATAAGGGCCTTCACATCTGAGGATGCCGCCGGCCTGGCCGCTCGGCGCAATCACCCAGAAGTTGCCAAATATCAGAATTGGTCTCTGCCCTTCACCGAGGCACAAGCGAGTCAGATCGTCTCCGAGCTCGAGGACATGGAGGGCCCGGAGAACGACGAATGGTGGATGGCGATCGTCGCAGACAAGGAGAGTGGTAATGCCTTGGGAGACCTGGCCGTCCACCTCACTTGGGAAGGGCGGAGCGCGGAGGTTGGATACACCTTCGGGCGGGAGCATTGGGGGCGCGGCTATGCGATGGAGGCACTAGACGCGTTGGTCGAGTACCTATTCGAGGAGCTCGGCGTGACCCGGGCGTTTGGCATGCTCCACCCCGACAACGTCGCATCGGCAATGGTTCTGGAGCGAACGGGGTTTCTGTTCGAAGGACACACCCGGTCCTCCTTCTGGCTCGACGGTGTCGTGTCGGACGACTGGATCTATGGCATGACCCGAAAGGATTGGGTTTCGTGGCGCGATCGGAAACGCTCGTCACCGATCGAGGTCCGTCTGGTCGAGGTCACCGTGGACAACGAGCGCGCCGTCTCCAGATTGCGTACTCATCGGACCCAGGAGACCTTTGTCGCTTCGATGCTGGAGTCGTTCGCCGACGCGTTGTTTCCCGAGGTGGTCGATGGGGCACCCGTGGTCCCTTGGATGAGGGCGATCGAAGCCGACGGTGAGTTGGTCGGGTTTCTCATGCTGGCACTCAGCACCGTGCATCACCCCGAGCCCTTCCTGTGGCGTCTGCTAGTCGATCGGCTCCACCAGGGACGTGGCGTCGGTGGGCTGGCCCTCGATTTGGTGGCCGAGGAGTGCCGGTTGATGGGTGACCAGACGCTGTTGACGAGTTGGGTGGAGGGCAAGGGGTCGCCCGGGCGGTTCTACCTCAATCACGGATTCCGCCCCACGGGTCAGGCAGTCGACGGAGAGACGGAGGGACGCAAAGACCTTTGATGGGTGCGGCTCGTGAGGTCGGCCGATGGCGTTGACTGTCGGACAACTCCGGTTGTGACGGGCGGGCCTTTGACCCAACGCGATCAGAGGGCGAGCGCCAAGGCGAACCCGACCACCGTCCAAATCCCCGCTTGAGCACCACCTTTCTCCATCGCATAGGGCATCAGCGAGTCGGTGAGCATCGCCAGGATGCCTCCGGCGGCGACCGCCGCCGCAGCATCGCCAGAGACGTGGCGCACGGAGCCCAAGACGTATCCCAGCCACGCAGTCACTGCGCACGCCAGGACGACTCCGCTCCACATGGCTGCCATCTTCGCCCTCGACCATCCGGACTTCGCCAGGGCGGCGGAAGGTGCCAGGGCTTGGGGCAGGTTCGAAACGAAGACCGCAGCCAGGAATGCCACGCTGATCGCTTGACCGGTGGCGATCTGGATCCCGAAGATCAGTGATTCGGGGACACCATCGACCACCGACCCGACGACTATCCCGAGTGGGCCTGCGTCGTCACCCTCCCCATACCTCCGGTCGACGATGGTGTCCGCCACAACGAAGAACAGCGCTCCCACCAGAAGCCACACCGCCACCTTCCACTGGGGCATCGACGCCGTCTGAGGGACCAAATCAAAGGAAACCGCCGAGATCAGGGCACCCGCACCGAACCCGGCGAGTGCTCCGATGACCCGGTTGGACGGACGCACCAGATACACGGCCATTCCGGCCAGCAGCAGTGACGACTGCGCCAACCCTCCAAGGGCCAGGGCGTCCAGCCCTTTCACTCTGCCTCGCTCGTCACGGCCGGTGATGATACGAACGCTGGCCGCACTGCAGCTTCCTTCGCTGTCACACGGCGCTCGAGCCCGACGACGGGTGGCCTGCCACACCTACGACGACCTGGAGATCCATTGAAGGGCACACCGACTCCCGATCTGAAATACTCTGACCACGTGCTCACCGAGTTCATGCGTCGCTTCTGGCTTCCCCCTCGTCGCCACGGGGAGATCATCGAGGACCGCACCGTCAGCTTTCTCGAGCTCTTCTATGACCTCGTTTACGTGGTGGTCGTCGGTCGGGCAGCCCGGGCTCTCGCTGGGAACATCGACTGGCAGGGAGTCTTTGATTTCGCAGTTGTCTTTGGGTTGATCTGGGTGGCCTGGCTCAACGGCACTCTCTATTACGACCTTCACGGCCGTGAGGATGGCCGGACCAGGGTCTTCGTCTTCATCCAGATGCTCCTCCTGGTGCTTCTGGCCGTGTATACGGCCGATGCTGCGGGCGCGGACGGTCGAGGGTTCGCCATCGTCTACATCGCCTTCCTCGGGGTCCTGTCCTGGCTGTGGTATTCGGTGCGCCGGCGTGACAGCGAGGAGTACATGGCCGCCACCGCCCGCTATCTGATCGGGATGGTCATATCCATGGTGGCCGTTGGCATCAGCATCCCTCTCCCGGAAGAGACCAGGATCCTCGTCTGGGCAGGCGTGGTGCTGTTCTGGGTGATCGCCGGGCATGTTCTCGCGCGGATCGGCGGGACGCAGTCGGGTCTCGTCGTCACCGACTCACTCGCCGAGCGCTACGGGCTCTTCGTCATCATCGTCCTTGGCGAGGTGGTGGTCGGCGTGGTCGGGGGACTGTCCGAGGCGGATAGGAACGTCGAGACGATCGCCACCGGGTTGTTGGGACTTTCGATCGGATTCGCCTACTGGTGGACCTACTTCGACTTCGTGGGACGACGGCTGCCCGATGGCGTCCCAGTGGTACGGATGCAATGGATCGTGGCGCATCTGCCGACCACGATGGCGATCGCAGCGGCCGGCGCCGCCATGGTGAGTCTCATCGAGCACGGCAGCGATGCGACCACCCCGCCTGCCACGGCATGGCTCCTGGCTGGATCGGTGGCTTTTGGGTTGGCGGCGCTCGCCTGGAAGATGCGAACTCTGGGCGACTTCGGTCGATACCCCCAACTCTTCCGCCCGATGATCGGGGCAATGGCAGCCACCGCCGCGGTTGCCTTGTTTCTCGGTTGGATGGCGCCGGCGCCCTGGCTCTTGGCGGCGCTTCTGGTAGCAGCTCTGACGGCACTTTGGGTATTTGGGATCTCCCGCTGGCTCGTCCTGAAGGACATGACCGAAACCGCTACGTGAGCTCGGTTCACATCTGATCGATGCTCAGACCGAGAATCCCCACTCGCCATTCGAGATGATCGGCTCCTCGGTGCCGTCCCGGTGAACTCCGAAGACACTCAGATCGGATGAACCAACGACGAAGTCGACGTGGACGCTGCTCTGATTGAGCCCGGCGTCGAGTCGCTCGGCCTCGGTCATGTCCTCGGCTCCCTCGAAGCACGAGGAGTAGGAGGCGCCCAACGCGATGTGACAGGCATCGTTCTCGTCGAAGAGCATGTTGTTCCACACCAACTTCTCCGCCGCCACGGCGCCGGATTGGGGCACCATGGCCGCCTCCCCGAATCGCACCGATCCCTCATCGGTCCCCAAGACGCGTTCGAGGACGTCCTGCCCCCTCTGGGCGGTTGCTCCGGTGACCGCTCCGCCTGTCAGCTCCAGGGCGAAACCATCGATCAGATCGCCAAAGTAGCTCAAAGGCTTGGTGGCCTGGATGCGACCTTCGGCCTTCATCCGATGTGGTGAGGTGAACACCTCTTCGGTGGGAATGTTCGGTGCGAACGGCCTGCCTGCGGGAGTCTTCACTGCGCCACCGGTCCATTTCACGCCATCGGTCATCCCAAGGACGAGGTCGGTGCCGGGTCCTTCGTAGCGGATTCGGTCGAACCGACGATGGGTGAGATGTTTCTGTCGACGACTCAGGTCGTCGAGATGGTCTTGCCATGCGCCGACCGGGTCTTCGGTGTCGATGCGACAAGCCCGGAAAATGGCATCCCACATCTTCTCGGCAGCTTGGAGATGGTCATCGTCGGGGAAGACGCTGGCGCTCCATGCGGGCACCGGCGCCGAGATCACGCACCACGGGATCTCCAGGGCCCCCATGGCGTCCAGATGGGGCTTCAGGTACTTCCCGTTGGCCCTCTGATGTTCCTGGACTCGAGACATGTCGGCACCGGCGAAAAGAGCCGGATCTTCGGCGTGGACTCGCAGGTACGAGGCACCGCCCTCGAAACCGGTCATCCGGAATTGACTGTCGCCGCTGATGGCGCCGGCCGCCGATTCGGATCCATGGACGAATCTCGAGCGTCGAACCTCGTCGTCCAGCCAGAGGACATCCACCGATTGGGCTCCGCGCTCGTAGGCGGTGGCCACCAAGAGCCGTGTGAACTCGGGGAGTTGGATCGGTGATGAGACCACGACGCGGTCGCCGCTCTCGACACCGAGCCCGACGGCGATCGCGACCTCGGCGTATTTCTTCAGCATCTCTTGGTCCGGCATCCTGTCCCAGTCGGTCGGCGGAGCCAGAACTTAGCGGCGACCTGCTTCGATCAGCAGGTGTCGTCGTCGTGGGCCGGGTTGGCACCGGTCAATATGCGAAACGCCCCGAGTAGGACGTCGCATGACGGTGCACCGATTCTCGCCATCTGGGGAGGGTCGGCCAGGAGGCCCCAGGCCATCACCTCGGCCGAGAATTCGACACCTCGATCGGCCCAGGGAATGCCCGGGTCGTCCCATTCGGTCCTGCCTGAGAACTGGAGAAGCTGACTCTCGGTATCACGGTCCACTTGATCGATCATCCAGGCATGGGCCAATTCGTGTGCGATCGTGGCCCGGATGCTTAGCCGGATGTCGTCGCAAGCGGTCTGTTGAGGACAGACTTCGTACTCGAACAGGCAGATGTAGAGCACTCTTTCCCCACCCGTTTGAATCACCCGACCGGAGCGATTCACACATTTGCGACTCGGCTCGAAGGCCACGGCATCGAAGCGTGGCTCTTCGAGGCCGACCGCGGCGAATCTGGCGAAGCCGCCCAGGAGGGCTTGCTCCAGCATTGGACCACCGTTGCGAACCTCTATCTGGGAGCCTCCGGGAGTCGTCACCGAGTCGGTTGCGACTTCGTCACTTGGGGTGGGGAGCCCGAGCCCGGTCCACCATCCCTCCGGCAGTTCGTCGTGACAACTCCGGAACGACTCGACTTCGTGATAGCGGTGCTCGTCGACGATCTGTCCTTGCTCCAATTGCCAAACGACGGCCATCTGCTGGGAGCACCCGGCTGAATCGACAGTGGTGTAGACGCCCAAGGCTCGTGACGGGTCATCGCCATATGGGGCCGGTCCCAGGAAGAGGCCTCGCGTATCGGTCTGGCCGCTGTCCCCGGCGAGACCGGACATGGCAAACGGGGTGAGTGTGCCTGGTGTAGCCGTCGTGGTGACCTTCTCGAGACCGTCGGCCTCGAGACCCGTCAACGAGTCGGTGACCACGGCGTCCCCGGAGTACAAGTCACCGATCTCGTCCGCATCGGCGTCGTTCCATGCACCGGCGTATCGGTCATACAGATCCGTGTACGTCGCAATGACCTCGGGGTTGGCGCGCAAGCTCCTCCGCAGAGTGTCGACGAGCTCGTAGACGACTTCGTGGGAGATTCGGCCGGCGGCGATGGTCTCGATGATCGCGCTTGCCCGTCCCGAATCCTCCCATGTCACGAGCTCGAGTGCATCGTTGTCATCGAGTAGCACGGAATCGACCCGACGGGCCATGTCGCCGGCGTTCCATCTCAGGATGTTGGGGATGATGGCGCCGCCGTGGAGATCGCCACGCCATATCTCGACGAAGGACGTGCTCTCGTAGAAGTCGAGGATCCCATAGAAGTCGTTCTCCGCGTACCGGTTCGAAAGCTCATCGAGGAAGTCGGTCGCTTCGTTTCCCCACTTATCGGCCGAAGCCTGGTGGTTTGTGCCACAGGAGGCGATCAAGAAGGCGAGCGCCAGCACCGGTATTGGCCAGAACCAGTGACCTCGCAGAGGTCTCATCGACGCGACCGTATCGGGTGAGGGGCCGTAGCGAGGCTCGTTCAGACTGAGCTGACTCGTCAGACGGAGCTCAATAGCTGGAACCGGCGTCGAGCCGGAGTCTGTCCTGCCACAGCTCGAGGAGCGTTTCGAGGTCGTCGGTGACGTCTTCGGACGGATCAGAGGGTGGTGCGAGTCGGTCCAGGAGCTCGAATTCGAAGCCTGCCTGACCGTCGGCATCCCAGTCTGCCTGGAGTTGCTTGTTGGGATGGCTGCCAAAGCCCAGCTGTGCCCTGATCCGGTTCAATCTCGCCGGGACATCCGGGCTCGCGCCGAGCATGGTCCGTCCGCTCGAGAGATGAACCACCCGGTAGACACCTGCGGATCGCGGTGTTTCCTTGTATCGGCGCACGGCATCTTTGCGACTCGAAATGATTGGTCCTTTCGACCCCCATGCACGGTACCGGCTTTCGGCGACCAGACATCAGTGAAACCGGCCACCACCGGCCCGCTCCGACGCGAGAATGTGCGACGTCTTGGCACAGATCGTCGACTGGCTATTGGATTCGGATCCCGCCATCAGGTGGCAGGTCCATCGCGATCTCATCGGTAGTGACAGGAAGGTGATCGAAGCAGAGCGGAAACGGGTGGCGAGAGAAGGATGGGGCGCCCGGCTACTCGACCTCCAGGGCGATGACGGGAACTGGGGTGGCGGCTCATACTCACCCAAGTGGATCTCGACGACCTACACCCTG
Source organism: Acidimicrobiia bacterium (assembly GCA_049578105.1). GTDB lineage: Bacteria > Actinomycetota > Acidimicrobiia > Spongiisociales > ZC4RG35 > JARDZU01. The sequence continues at coordinate 7,086 of JBAULI010000051.1, forward strand.
CTCCTCCTCCGTCACCTTGGGGCCGATCGAAGTGACCCAGCCGTACGCTCATCCATCGATCGGGTGCAAGACCACGTCGTGATGGGCGCTCGGAACTGGCCGTTCTTCTCGTACTCGACCGAGATGTGCATCACCGGTATGGCTCTCGCCCTCGGCTCGTATTTCCTCGACGACACCTCGAGGCTCGACCAACCCGAATACATCCTGGAGAATCAACGCCAGGACGGCGGGTGGAACTGCCAGACGACCTCGCCTAGGTCTTCCTTCAACACCACCATCTCGGTTCTCGAAGGCCTGCTCGAATACGAGAAGGCGATCGGGGGCGACAGAACCATGGCTGAGGCCCGGGCCCGGGCGCACGAATATCTGATGGAGCGCCGGCTGATGTACTCACTGCGGACCGGTGAGCTGATCAACAAGCGCTGGCTCCTGATGTCGTTCCCGCCACGATGGTTCTATGACGTGCTGCGGGCGCTCGACTACCTGTGCGAGGCCGGTGTCGAGCCAGATCCGCGTTGCGAGGAGGCAGTCGACGTGATCCGGTCGAAACGACGCAAGGACGGCACCTGGCCGTTACAGAATCGCCATCCTGGGAAGGTCCATTTCGAGATGGAGGCCGGCTCCGGGAAACCGAGCCGATGGAACACTCTGCGGGCCCTCCGCGTGCTTGGTTGGTACGAAGGCCGATGATGCCGCAATTCGTCCCGGTCGATTTCGAGGTACCGGTGGGATTCGACGGGCCAGGGTTTCGCCTCGAACCGTTGGCACCGGTTCACAACGAGCGAGATCACGAGGCCTGGATGGGCAGCATCGACCACATCCGGGCCACTCCGGGAATGGGGGGCCGTGAGTGGCCGACACCGATGACACTCGAGGAGAACATGGCGGACATGGAGATGCACGCCGGCGAGTTCCGGGAGAGGAAGTCGTTCACCTACTCGATCCTGGACGGCGATGAGGTCATCGGATGTGTCTACGTCTATCCGAGTCGTGACTCCGATCACGATGCAGTAGTGCGTTCGTGGGTTACGGCAGAGCGCTCGGAGATGGATCGTGTGGTCTGGGAGTCTCTGAGCGAGTGGTTGACAATGGCATGGCCCTTCCGATCCGTTGCCTACGCACCGAGGGCTTGACCGGCGAAACTCAATCGCCCGAGGCCCAGATCATCTCGTCCTCGTCGTCGAGGACGCCGGTTGCCTCGTGCCCGACAGATCTCGCCACCGCCTGAGATGCGGAATGGTCGGGGTGGATGTGGGCCGTGAACTGCGTCGCCCCGCGCAGGGCGAGCCAATCCATCATGCTCCGGGCAGCCTCGGTCGCATAGCCACGGCCCTGCCAGGGGATCCCCACGACCCAGGCCATTTCGGCCTCGTTTGCGATCACGGTTGCCTGAACATATCCGATCGCCGAGTCTTCGAGTCTCATCACCCAGTTGTGCCAGATCTCGTCTTCCCGGGGCGAGCCGGCGGTCTGGAACGCATATAGCTCGGCGAGCGAGCTCAGTGTGGGCGGCTCACCACCGATGAACTCATAGAGAGATGGGTTGGAGAGCACTTCCACCATCTGGACGGCGTCGGTGGCGGTCAGCGGGGTGAGGGTCAATCTCGGGGTTCTGAGAAGCTCGGTGGCGACCATCAGAACTCATTCTCCACGACGAGATCCTCCGGTGTCGGATCAGGACGACTTCGACCTATCAGCCCCTGGCGGGTCGATGTGGGTTCAGATGGGGAGGTTTCGCCCGCGAACGACGCGGCGAGGCGCGACCGTCGCCTCTTCGAATGCTTTGTCGGTCAGTAGCCGGCCCGCCAGCATCTTTCGAGGCTCGACGCACGGAGACTCTCCGCAGGCAACGCTCACGATCGCCTCTACCGGTCTCCCGGAGCCCAGGCGACGTAGGACTGCCTCGTTCACCGGCCCTTCGAAAGTGGCGACCGTGTGGGGGTCGCTCAAGCCGGAGGGCGTCGACGATCTGGCGACGAGTGAGTTGGACCCTTGGACGGCCATTGCGGAGATCAGGTCGCTGTCGCCATCTCCGTCGATGTCGAAGAAGCGACTCCATTCGAGCTCCGAGGGAAGAGCTGTGCCCATCGAC
>JBAULI010000052.1:0-2804 GCA_049578105.1 Acidimicrobiia bacterium
TTCGACGATGGATCGGCCAACCCAGAGGGGCGGAAGTTCCTCTACGTGGACTTCAACCGGATCAAATGTGCCGGGCGCTCCAAGCCGACCTTTGCCTCCTTTCACGCCGAGTTCGAGGTGCTGATCGACAATTGGTCGATGGTCGACGACTCTGGTGCGGTCTGGCACCACATACGAGGGTGACGTAGACGGCGCCGACCCATCGTGAGTGTGTATACACGTCGTGAGCACGGGGCCTCAAATGGCGCACAACCGATATCGAGACGACCCGGAAGGCCAGGTCGTTCAAGCGGCGGAGCCTTTCGAGTCGTTCTTTCGTCGTGAGTTCCCACGGATGGTTGCCATCGCCTATGGCATCTCGGGAAGCCGTTGGGCCGCCGAGGAATTGGCCCAGGAGGCACTGCTCAGAGCCTTTCGGGCATGGTCGGAGGTCTCGAAATACGACAAGCCCGGTGCCTGGCTCCGCCGGGTGACGATCAACCTCTGTAGCTCTCTCCTCCGGCGTCGAGTCAGTGAGTTGAAGGCCCTCGAGCGGTTTGCCTTCTCCTCCGTCGAGCCGATCGACCCAATGGTCGGTGAGGACTCTCGATTCTGGGACGAGGTGAAACTGCTTCCCCGGCGCCAACGTGAAGTTGTCGTCCTCCGCAGTGTCGATGACATGACGACGCCGGACATAGCCGCAGTCCTCGGCATATCCGAGTCTGCCGTTAGGACCCATCTGCAGAGGGCGAGAGAAGCCCTGATGCAGAAACTCGCCTTGGGAGGGTCGGAGTGAGCTACTACGGCGATCCTCGCGACACCTCGCTTCTTGAAAGGGTTGAGAGTCTGGTCGATCTCGACATGCGTCTCGAGTTGATGCTTCGGACACATCGGCGTCGTCAGGTGCGCGACGCAGTCGCCGGGGTCGTCGCAGTGCTCCTCTTCGTCGTAGGGATCATCCTCGTGGCCCGAAGCGACCACGAGGTCGAGCCGGTCGACCCCGACGCACCGGTTGAGACCCATCTCGTCATTCCTGACGAATTCGCAGTCGAGGAGTCCGGCACTTGCCGGGGAACCGGGAGCTATGCGGGAGCGGAAGAAGGCGCTCCGATCGAACTGCTCGAGCTTGGAGCCCCGAGAGCTGAAATGGCTACTCCGGCGCAACTGCCGGCCGGGAATCTGGTGCAGGCGGGCGACGAGCTGAGTCTGGTTCTGAGGGACGGCGAATCCCGGGCATGCGTATTCGATCTTGGTGACCTCGGTCTCTCGATCGATGAGATCGAGCGCTTTACCGTCTTCCCATTCATCCCTCCGGTCCTCTCGGTCAAGGCTGAGAATGGGGTCAACCACGCAGTCTTCTATCTGGAGGGCAGCACAACCGCCGCTCCGTTCTTCTCCGACTCGGGACCGTCGGCCGCTCAGTTCATCAATGAGGCCCAGCAGCAAGGACCCGGTCTGGGCGGGGCCGTCGCCCTCAATGACAGTGGCGATGCGACATTCAGTTTCGGGCCTGAGTGTGAAAGGGTTGTCGTCCGCGTCGACTTCGGTGTCGGAGAGCTGACCGACATCCTCCTCGATGAATTCCCCGAATACGACAGTGTTGGGGCCGAATACCAGCGTTTCCACGAGTGTGAGTTGGTCGAGCATCGGGAGGGCTACGTGGAGCATCACACCGAGGGAACGAGGCTTGGCACCCGACATGCCGGCCCAGTCGAGATAATCGCTTTCGATCCGGATCAGCCCGGTGCCGAGCCTGTCTCGATCGAAGTCGAGGTCACGTGGACGGCGACGGGGCACCCGACCAGGGAGGTCAACCATGGGGACAAGGACGGTTCGTGGTTGTGGGTGGTGGATGCCTCGGCGGTGGGAACCATCGCCGTCGACGGGGTCGACCTCGGGGCACCGGACTCGGTGTCTGATGTTCGGATGTCCTACGGCCTGGGCATGTACACAGAGGGAAACCTGTACGACGAGCTGGCGCAGACCACGATCAGCGACGGATGTTCTCAGATCAACGACCCAAGCCTCGACGGGCCTATGGTCTCGGGTTATCCGGATCGGGATCACTCCTTCAAGGGATTCTTCATCGGCAGTGAGGAAATACTCGTGACGGCCGTTCCCATCGGAGAACCGGTGTTCGGGCGCGTGGTGCTCGATGTCACGGAGCTCGGCGAAGAGGGTGTCCCACTCCCTGGCGTCGTGAGTCAGATATTTCCCCACATAGGTGGCTTCTCCGTTGCCTGGGACGCATTGGATGAGGAGGGGAAATCGATTCTGGTGGACTGGACAATGGAGTGCGTAGAGCGATGACCACCCGTGACGAATGGATAGCCGACTACTTCGTCAGTCTCGGTGTCGACGAGCTCGATGTGTACCCGCAATTGGTCCACCCACCCGGGCCGGTCTCTCTCAACAGTTGATTGAAGACGTTCAGGCAGTTCGGAATCGAGACCTGGTCCTGCACTTACGGTGCGGGTGGCGAGATGGAATCACTTGGATTCCCGGCGAGAACCCTTGACTTTGACTGTGAAACGGAGACCGCGTTGGATCAACCGGGTATCCATGTCGTCACGCAAGTGTCGCTCGAATCTGTCTTCGAGTTCATCTACTTCTCGGATCCCGACCGGCAGGCACAGTCCAGGGAATTGCTCGACGACTTCCTCTCAACCTTCACTCTCGCGGGCTGAGATGTTCATCGATTGCGACTTCTTCCCCGTCAGGTACCAGACCGTCATCGGGCCCTTCCCCTTGACTTCGACCGTCCCCTTTGGCTCACATACGTAATCATCCTCGACCAAGGAATGGGTGTCCTCGGTCAGCTGGAT
>JBAULI010000053.1:0-4220 GCA_049578105.1 Acidimicrobiia bacterium
ACATCATCGGATGGCTGCTCATGGTGCCCGCCCTCACCTCTCTGGCCGGCGATTACGTCGGTCGGGGCATCGGCTTGATGGATGTCGCCCCCGACCGTATTGGCCTCGGGATGGTGGCCGCCCTCGCCTTCGACAACTTCAATTGGGTGCTCCTGATCTTCCCTGTCTTCCACCTCCTCCTCGTTTTCCCAACGGGGTCCCTCCTCTCCCGGCGGTGGCGATGGTTGCCGGTCTTGGAGGTCTCGATGATCACGATCATGATCGTGTTTTCGGTGTTCGCCGACCCGACCGCGCCCTTCAGTGAGGCCTGGAGCGTCGACAACCCGATCGGCTTCATACCGAGCTCGATATTCGACGGCCCGTTCATCGTGGTCTGGGTCGTCGGGCTGCTGGTGATCATGGTGTCCGGTGTGACATCCATGGTGCTGAGGTTCCGACGCTCGGCCGGTGTCGAACGTCAGCAGATCAAGTGGTTTCTCTTCGCCGCCGCGATCTTCGGTGTGGTGTACGTCTATTCGGCGCTGGCAACGGGCTTCGGGGACCAGGCGTTGCCGGACCTTCTGATGAGTCTCTCCGCCATCGCCATCGCCGTCTCGGTAGCCATCGCGGTCCTTCGATACAGGCTGTTCGAGATCGACCGCCTCGTCTCCCGAACTGTGGGCTATGCCCTCGTGATCGGCATATTGGGATTGGCGTATGCCGGGGGAACCGTCTGGCTGCCACAGCGCTTTGGCGTGGAGTCGCCGTTGTTCGTGGCCGCCGCGACCCTTGCGGTCGCGGCCCTGTTCAACCCGGTGCGCAGACGTGTCCTGCATTGGGTCGATCGTCGCTTCTACCGGTCCCGCTACGACGCCGAGGTGGTCGCATCCGACTTCTCCGAGCGTCTCAAGGACAAGCTCGACCTGAGCCAGCTGGCCGATGAGTGGGTCGCCGTCGCCATCGAGACGATGCAGCCGGCGTCGGTCGGGTTCTGGGCGAAGGGAAGCGAGTAATCCAGTCAGGCTGAACAAGCCCTGAGAGTGGCTGTATTTCCAGGTCCTCCAACCGGGTAGCGTTCACCCATGGAAGCGATGCGGATCCATCTCTTTGGCGGCTTCCTGCTCGAACGTGGTGGTGTCGCCTACCCCCCGATCGCTTCACGCGCCGGCCGCTCCCTCTTCGCCTACCTGGTGATGAATCGGGATCGCCCCATCCAGCGCGACCTGCTCGCCGGCTCCTTCTGGCCCGACCTCCCCGAGGGGAGGGCGCGTCGTCGTCTCAGTCACACCCTGTGGCAGATCCAGGACGTGATCAGCGACGGCGCCATGTCCCATCTGGCCGTGACCACCGACACTCTCGCCTTCGACACCAGCCTCCCTTTCTGGCTCGACGTCGAGGAGTTCGATCGAGGCTTCGCCCTCTCCGAGATGCAGCGTCGCGACGCCACACCCGGCGCCACCCGTGATGCCGCTGCCCTCCGCGCCTGCGTGGAGCTGTATCGGGGAGACTTCATGGCCGGGTTCTTCGACGACTGGGTGGTGGTCGACCAGGACCACTACCGGCAGCGCTATCTGGTGGCGCTGAGCCGTCTCGTCGACGTGACCAAGGCCAACGGTGCCTACGAGGAGGCGCTGGGGTACGCCCGTCGTCTCACCCATCACGACTCCCTGAGTGAGGAGTTCCATCAGGAGGTCATGCGGCTCTGCTTCCTCCTCGGCCGGACGGGAGAGGCGGTCCAACAGTTCGAGCGATGCCGCTCGGTGCTCGCCGAGGAGCTGGGATCGGAGCCTTCCCCGGCCACGGTGGACCTCTACAAGAAGGTGGTCCGACAGCGTCAGGCCGGGATCCGCCCGGTCAGGGATCAGGCGAGCGCCTCACTCCTGGGCAGCCGTGCCGATGCCCCCTTCGTCGGGCGGGAAGAGGAGCGGCGCAGTCTGATCGATCACATGGAACGTGTCCTGGCCGGTCCTGGCGGGGTGGTTCTGGTGGAGGGCGAGCCCGGAGTGGGCAAGACCCGTCTCGCCGTCGAGGCCGCCGAGGATGCCCAGTGGCGCGGATTCGAGATCTCGAGTGGCGCCTGTGCGCCGGGGGCCTTGCGGCCTTTCGCCCCGCTGGTGGAGGTGCTCGGGTCGCTAAGCCCACTCCGTGTGGAACAGCTCTCGGAGCAGGTGACACCGGTCTGGCTGGGTGAGGCACTCCGTCTCGCCCCTCAACTTCGTCATCGCACGTCGTCGGAGCCTGCTTCTCTCCGACCGGCCGAGGAGTCGACCCGGATGAAGGACGCCCTGGTCCACACCCTGGGGGCCTTGGGGAAGATCACCCCCCATCTGGTCATCGTCGACGACGTCCAATGGGCGGACAAGGACACCTTGGGCGTCCTCACCCAGCTGGGGCCACGTCTCGCCGAGTCACGGATCCTTCTCATGCTCATCTATCGAAGCGAAGAGGCTCGGGGAGATCCCGAGGTCTGGGACGTCCTCCGCGAGCTCGACCAGGTCGCCGGTTTGGGCCGGGTCGTGTTGTCACCTCTCTCGGTGTTCGAGCTCGACGAGATGGTGAAGCGGATCCTGGGTCTGGGTCGTCTCGACCCGTCGGTGGCTGCCCAGCTCCATCGCCAGACCGGAGGCAACGCCCTGTTCAGCGTGGAGACACTCCTGGCGTTGCGTGATCGGGGTGTCTTCGAGCAGGGTGACCCGGCCGAGATGTTGCAACGTCAGCTGGCCGGCCCCACCGTGCCGCTGGCGCCCCGGGTGAGATCGGTCATCGACTCCCGCATGTCGTTGCTCCGGGACGAGGTGGCCGCCGTCTTCGAGCTGGCGGCGGTTTGCGGCAACGCGGTCGATCTCGATCTGCTGGCCAGGGGAACCGACCTCTCCCGGTCGATTGTGCTCGACTCCGTGGACGAGTTGCTCCATCGGAGCCTGCTCCGGGACGAGGGTGACGGTCGCTACCGGATCACACACGACCAGGTCCGTCAGGTGGTCTACGAGCGGATCGAGGATCAGAGAAGGGTGGGGTTGCACCGGCGGGTTGCCGAGACCCTGAGCGACCTCGACCCCGACGACGTCGAGGCGATCGGCTACCACTATTGGGAGGGCGAGGTCTCCGATCGGGCCGCCTCCTATCTGCTCAAGGCCGGTCTCCGCGCCGCCGGTCTCAATGCATACGCCACCGCCCGACAGCATCTGCAGACCGCCGGTGTCGCCGCCGCCCTCGCTGGTTGGGCGGATGAGGAGCGGTATCACCTGCTCGGTCATCTCGAGGGTGTCCTCAACGTCCTCGGACTCCGTGATGAGCAGCGGGACGTGATCTCCGAGATGGCGATGTTGGCCGAGGGCACCGCCGAGCTGGCCGGTGACCTGGGGATACGCCGTGCCTGGCTGCTGGCCCATACCGCCGACTTCGGCGGTGCCGAGGAGTCGGCCAGGGAATCTGTGGAGATCGAGAGGAGCCGCGGCGATGGCGCCGCCCTGTCAGCCGCATTGGTCGCCTTCGGCACCTCGCTTCGCTGGTCGGGCCGTCCTCTCGATGCAGTTCCCCACCTCGAGGCCGCCGTCGAAGCCGCCGTCGGGTCCGATCAGGCGACCGCCGACGCCCTCACGGAACTGGCCAGCACCCTGGTCGAGGTGCAACGGTCCGTGGAGGCCCTTCCCCATCTGGAGCGTGCCGGGTCGATCTACCAAGGCCTCGACGACCTGCGTGGCCAGGCCGAAGTGGCCGGTATCCAGGCCCGTGCCTATCACCAACAAGGAAATCGAGATCGGGCGCAGGATCGTTTCGAAAACGCGATCGCCCTGTGCCAGGAAATCGGATATCGCCACGGAGAGGGCGTAAATCTGGTCAACCTCAGCTTGTTGCATCACTTGCTGGGGCGTGTCGTCGATGCACTTTCCGGTTATGACCGCGCCGGACGCATCTTTTCGGAGTTGGGGAATGTCCGTGGTGAGGCCATGGTCCTGGCCAACTCGGCCTGGGCCAGACACAGCTCGCTAGGTGACGACGAGCGGGCAGAAGCGGACGCCAGGAGGTCGATGAAGGTCTTCGTAGAGATGGGAGACCGAGCACACGAGGCTCAATGTCTGGAGATAGTCGCGGGGGTCCTGGCCCGTCGTGGCAGAACCGCAGAGGCCCGTGTTCTTCTCGAAGACAGCCTCCGCGCCCTTGACGGTACCGGGAACCGCTTTTTGGAGACCCAGCATCTTCGCTCATTGGCCCTGCTCCAACTGAAGCAGGCTGAGCAC
>JBAULI010000054.1:0-5450 GCA_049578105.1 Acidimicrobiia bacterium
TCTTGCTGGCGGACTTTGACCGGTTTGGCTCCGGGCGCCTGCAGTGGTCTCGAGCTGGGGACTTCCCTCAAACTTCGGAGGCACGCTGTTGACCTCGGTCAAACAGACGCCGGTCCGCCAGGGCTACCGCCGCGCGGCGGGCTTTGGGCAGCGTCCAAACAGGCGCCGGTCGGCCGGGGCTACCCCCGCGCTACGGGCTTTGCGCTCGTGGACGAGCAAAACGCCCGAGTGACCTTTCAGAGCCTCCTCCGCACTTCCCCGAACGGACGGTGCTCTGATCTGCCTCTCGGGCGTTTGCAGTGCAGAATGTACGTATCGGGAGCCACCGATACAACATCCTCGCTGTTGGGATTAACCACCGTACTCTATCGCCAAGTATCGTCAGCTCCGGCTCGGCGATGAACGGGAGGGCCGTTACCAACAGGAATTGGCGTTTTCCACAGGGTTTGTCCACAGGGGTGTGTTCACAAGTTTCTAAGTCGAATTTTCGCGACTTTGGATCATGGAGCGGAGCAGTGGTCGAAAGCTCACCTCGATGGTCTCGTAGATCTCGCCCAGGGCCAGGTCGAGCTCCAAGGGGGTGACCGAGGACGCCGAGAGCCGGCCCCGCAACACCAGGCCGCCCTCACGGTCGAGGGCAAAGAATGCTCTCCACGATCGGGCATTCCGGGCCAGCGCCTGGGTGGCGAGCCTCGCCGGGCCGTCTGCAATCGGCAGTACGTATGCCTCGTATTCCAGACTCCTCTCCCCGACCGTGAACCACACCGTGGTGGCGTCCCGTGTCTCCTGGCGCATCCGCACCGCCCAGCGACCCTCCACCTCCTCGGCGTACTCGACACTCGAGTCGGGATCCTCGACCCATCTATCGATGCAGGTCTCCAAGACGTCGCTCATCGTGGGCCCCGGCAACGGAGGGCCCCCGGGAGGCGGATCAGTCGGTATCACTCCCACAGGAGCTCCAGTCGGGTCTCCAAGGCGCCGACCTCCACTCCCCCGCCGTGCACTGGTGCACGCGTGAACGACGACAGCCGATCCGACATGTAGGACGAGCCAACGGCGATTTCGGCCAGGACGGACGCCATTGCCACGCCGGCCACCGCTTCGGAGCCATCCCAGGACTTGACGGCGACACCCGGCCCGTCTCGGGTCGCCACCCCGAGACAGCCCTCGGCGCCACGCTTGGCGACCACGTTCGAAGCGACGGCGAGACGTGAGTCGCCATTCTCCGGCCCAGAGGTCAAGGCCGGATATCGATGCATGGCGGTGAAGACCTCCCGCAGGCTCGGTTCATTCCCCAGTGCGGCGAACAGGCCGGCCATGACGCGGGTAGTGGTTCGCATCACCGGTGCTCCGCAACCGTCGATACCCACCGGCCGCGCCGACATCCCACCGAGCGTCGTCACAAAATCGATGATCTCTGTCTGCAGGGGGTGCTCGGGCCCCAGATAGTTGGAAATCGGCCATCCGCGCAGCTGACTGGCCCGCAGCCACGATGCGTGCTTGCCCGAGCAGTTGTGCCAAATGGGGCGGGGGTGAAAGTGCCCGGCACGTGCCAGCCTGCGCGTCTCGTCATCGGAGATGGGCCATGCCGACGGGCAGCCGAGGTCATGCTCATCGAGACCTGACCTGGTGAGGATCGACCTCACCAGGGCGACGTGAACCGGCAGCCCATCATGAGAGGCGGCGGCCAGGGCCAACTCGAGCAGCGTCAGGTCGGCGCCGAGGCTTTGCGCCACCGCGGCTTGAAATGGCTTGGCCGCAGAGCGGAGGAAGAAGGGCCGGTCGATATCGCCGACATGAGCCAGGAGGGAGCCGTCGGGGGCCACGACAGCCACTGCTCCTTCATGTTCGGTCTCGACGAGGCCGGAGCGGACCTTGGCGGCCAGCAGGCTCAACCGGCTGGTTGGGACTCGCCCTGTTGACTCCGATACCGGGTGATGATCTCGTCCTGAAGGGCGTCGATCACAGAGTGCAGCTCACGTCTCTGCACGGAGAGCTGACCCTCCACCTCTCTGAGCCGCTCGATCGCCTCGGCAACCTCGTCGTCCGTCAATTCCGGAAGTTGGGTGAGAACCCCGTCATCCATGATCTTGTCGATCAGACGACGCCCGGTGGTGGTCGGAATCGGGGGCATGGTGTCGATGTGACGAAGACTTGGCTCACTTCCAAGGATCATCCCGGACGCAAGGATCTCGGGGAGCGCATCGAGGAGTGTCCGCTCCTCCTCACCACTCCTTCGCCTCATCTCGAAGTCGAGGAGATCCATACGGCCGTGCAGGAGCCTCCGGTAATACGAGATCTGGGACTCGACGTCCTCGGCGGTGACCCGACGCTTCCTCAGCTCGTCGAGATCGATGGCTTCGAGATCCTCGAGGTACTCGGGCTCGAGGACGATGTCGATGCGGCGTCGGTTCTCAGTCACCGGGAGCAGGTTACTTGCACGCTGCGGCGAGAGTGGCGTAGGGAGGGACGGCCGGAGACCCGCGCCCACCGGGATGGATCTCGAAGTGAAGATGGGGCGGGCCTCCATAGGCGTTGCCGCTGTCACCGACGAATCCGATCGTCTGGCCCTGGGACACCCGCGCTCCCGATGAGACGTTCCAATCCGATAGGTGGGCGTAGTAGTAAGCCACGCCGTTGTCGGCAGTCAGCCAGATGACCTTGCCCCCAAGACCGCCGTTCCTGATCGAGACGCTTCCACTGGCGACCGCGTACAACGGCTCCCCATATGCGGCCATGAGATCGTTGCCCTGATGACGGCGACCACCGGAACGGGGATAACCCCAAGAGTCGATGAAAGAAGTTCGGCCCGGTGTGATCGGGCAGATGAAGGAACCGACCTGGACCGAGCCGGCGGCGCGTTGTCTAGCTCGCGCCTTGATCTCGGCCTGTTCGGCGTCATACTTGGCGGTCAGGTCCTTGCATCGTCCCGACAGCTTGGCGTAGGCCGCCTGCTCCGCCTCCATCGCCGACTGTTGCTGATTCATCGCATCCAGCTTGTCCGCCTGCACCTGCTCCAGCTCCACATGGGTCGCGTCGAGATCCCCCTGAAACCGGTTGAGCTCACTACGCGCCGCGATCAACTCATCGATCGATTTCTGACCACCGGTGGTGGCCGCCGTCAGGAACTCGGAAGACGTCATGAACTCGTCCACCGACGATGCGGAGAGGATGACACCTGGATTGGAGAAACCGCCACGCATATAGAGCTCGACGGCCTGCTCCTCGATCTGGGCCTGCAGAGCATCGAGCTCTTGGGAGTGACTGTCGACCGAGCCTTCGACCGCCGTTTGCTTCCGCTCCACTCTGTCGACGTCAGCCAACGCCGTCTCGTAGTTCTCGGCAGCCTGTGAGAAATCGTCCTGAGCGGACCGATAGGCGTCCAGCTGGGCGCGCGAATCCGCACAGGCCTCCTCGACCTGTGTCTTGGTGACAGCCTGGACTGTCGCCGGGAAGAGTGGTGCCAACAGCCCGATCAATGCGACGAGGGTTGCGACGCGTACCCGTTTTCTGGTGGCAAGCATCGGGTTAAAGAGTAACCACCACCCATCTCTTGTAGTAGTTCTCGATCGCACGCTCGCCAGCGTTGCGAAGAGGGACGATCAGAAGACCATCACCACCAAGGGAAACAGCACGGCGGCGGCCAGGGCAACACCGTCGATACAGACCAGCAAGCCTGGTGAGCGCTCGGTCAGCGCCACCCGGCCGAGACGCAACATCGAGGAGAGGCCACGTCCGGCCACGAGGGCAACCGCGAGGCCGATCCCGACCAGCAAATAGTCGACGACGTCGAGGTCCCACAGCAGGGCCGCACCCACGGCGCCGAGGATCGTGCCGATCGCCGTGACGGTGAACGGGTCGATCAACGGGAACGCCGGCATCCGCTCTGCCACCGCGCCGAGCAGGATCCCGGTGATGACAGCCGCCAGGAAGACGTCCACCGCCTGCGTCTGTGGGGAGTGGGCGGACCGAGCCAGAACGAGGGATGCCGCACCAAGGCCGGCAAACAAGGAAACCATCACAGTGGGGCTGAACACGTCCACGCTTCGGTAGCGGGGGAAAGCCACGGCCCAACCAAAGCCGACGGCCACGGCGAGACCGACAGAGAGCGCATAGCCGGCGCCCCCGAGCACATGGGCGGCGATAGCCGACATGGCGGAGGTGGCCACGACGGCCAGCCCGGAGAAAACCCGCCCTCTCGAGGTCATCACCGTCTCGAGATCGACCGCCCAAATCGCCACGATGGCCACGATGGTCGCGGCCCAGATCTCCTGGCTCTGGAAGTTGGCCAGCACGGCGAGAACCGCGACCACGATTGGGGCGAGACCGGCGAGGTCCACTGCGGACATGGCGGAAATCGGCTGACCACCTCCCGAGACCGGTGGTATCAATACGACCTCGTCATCCTCGCCGACCGCGTCGTCCAGCGAAGCTGCCTCCCCATTGATCCAGATACGCGATGTCTCGACGCCCCGTCGAAACTCAGGGCCGAACTTGTCCGACGCCGCATCGATGACCCCGCCGACGGTCTCGGAGGGGAGCTCGAGACGCGAGACACCGGCGATTTCACGCAGATTGGCGAAGAGGCGGAGCTTTGCCATGGGAATCAGGGTAAAGCGTATCGAATCAGCTTCGCGGCTCTCCACGTTCTTGGTTTACTCTCGCAACATGTCGGATCGGGTGCTGGTGCCGGTGAACGTCCCGTTCGTGGGCGACGAAAGACACAAGAACTGGGCAAAGATCGTCGAGTCGGTGGACACCTCAAAGACCTCCGGCTGGGCATACGAAGGTCCGTTCGTGGCAACCGGCGGGATACAGGATGTCCCCGTGGGCGGGGTGCTTCTGGTCTACGGGGAGCGTGGCTCGCGAGGCAACCCCCAGATCACGGCCCACGTCTACCTGATCAACGGAGACGGCACCATCAGCCTCGAAGCCGAAGCCAGGGGCAAGGCATGGGCCAGGACCCTCCGCGATCCGGTTCAGCGCTGTCTCGATGTCGACACCGGCGCCCCCGACCTCTCTCATCTGACCGACCAGCTCCTCGCAGACGAGCTCCGGTCGAGAGGATGGGAGGTGGAACGGAGGTGAGGGCCATCGTCGTTTCCGAGCTGGGGGATGCCGACAAACTGGTGGTTGCCGAGGTCACCGAGCCCCGGCCCGGGGCGGGGGAGCTGCTCGTCGATGTCGATGCCGCCGGCCTCAATTTCATCGACACGTACCACCGTACGGGTTTGTATCGATTGGATCTGCCCTTCACACCGGGTCTCGAAGGCGCCGGGACCGTGTCGGAGTTGGGAGATGGAGTCACCGGGTTCGAAGTGGGCGACAAGGTCGGCTGGATCGACACGCTGGGCACATACGCCGAACGACATGTCATCAACGCCAACAGCGCGATACCCATACCGTCATCGATCGACACGACCGTGGCCGCAGCAGCCCTGCTTCAGGGA
>JBAULI010000055.1:0-35303 GCA_049578105.1 Acidimicrobiia bacterium
AGACGTCGATCGAGGCGCAACCGGAGTATGGCCGTCTCTATCAGACCCCATATTCCGATCGGATCCGCGCCGAGGTGGGCATTTCGACGATGACGGTGGGGGCCGTCTCGAGCATCGACGACGTCCACAACATCCTCGTGGCGGGCAGGGCCGACCTATGTGTCCTGGCCCGCCCCCATCTCGTGGATCCCTACTGGACCCTGAATGCGGCGATAGATCTCGGCTACGCCGAGTTCCCCTTCCCCAACCAATACCTATCCGGGCGCGGTGCCCGGCGGCGAGAGCAGGATCCGATCCCACCAGACGTCTTCCGTGGTCTCTGACCCGGTCGAGAGGCAGTACCCGAAATCTGTTCCAACTGTGGCTCGAGATGTGGCAGACTGCCCCTACCAGAGAAAGGAGGTGGTCCTAGGTTGTATGAAAGTCTTTGGACTCTGGAGGTGGTCGAGCGCTGAGCGGCGCTGACCGCGTGCGCTGCTCGTCCCTCGGGACCGGTGGCGACTCCAAACTCGGACCACCCGACTCTGGCTACCACGGACTTCGTCCACCCGTGGCGGCGTTTCGCCGAAGCAACGTCAAAGTCGTCGTTTAGTTGAAAGCCCCCGTCCCTATCGGCCGGGGGCTTTCTACGTCTCGAAGCCGTGCTCGACCATCCAATCGTCGTTGAAGACCTTCGAGAGATACCCGCGACCCGAGTCGGGGAGAATCACTACCACCAGGGCCTGGTGATCCTCCTCGGCGATCTCCACGGCGGCCTGGGCCGCCATCCCGCCCGAGCCTCCGACCAGGATGCCCTCGGTGCGGGCGAGACGCCGGGTCATGGCAAACGACGGCCCATCGCCGACCTTCACCCATCGGTCGATTAGATCGAGGTCGACGGTCTCGGGATAGAAGTCCTCGCCCACCCCTTCCACCGAGTATTGATGGATGTCGCCGTCGGGGCCGGCGGTGTATATCGAGCCCTCGGGGTCGGCTCCGACGACCTGGATCCCCGGCTTCTGCTCCTTGAGGAAGCGGGCGGCACCTGTAACGGTTCCTCCGGTCCCCACTCCAACTACGAGCACGTCTATGGCTCCTTCGGTTTGCTCCCAGATCTCGGGCCCGGTGGTCTGATAATGCGCCAAGGGGTTGGCGGGATTGGAGTACTGATCGGGATGGAACGCCCCCTCGATCTCCCCGGCCAGCCGGCGCGCCACCCCGTAGTAGGAATCGGGATGCTCCGGTAGGAGATCGGTCGGGGTGACGATCACCTCCACGCCATATGCGCGCAGGAGATCCCTCTTCTCTTTCGAGACCTTGTCCGGAACCGGGCAGATGACCCGGTAGCCACGGACGGCGCCGACCATTGCCAGACCAACCCCGGTGTTGCCGGAAGTGGGCTCGACGATCGTCCCGCCCGGACGGAGGAGCCCGTCGCGCTCGGCCGCATCGATCATCGCCACCGCGATGCGCTCCTTGATCGAGCCACCAGGGTTCATCGACTCGACCTTGGCCACGAGGTTGCCAGGTCGATGGACACGCCCGAGTCGGATGAGTGGTGTGTTGCCGATGGCGGCCAGCACGTCTTCGTGGATGTCCATGGGGCGTGGAGGCTAATGCTGTGTCCGCCGACGGACCGCGAGCCGGGTCCTAACCTCTGGGCCGTGAGACGTCTCGTCGGATACGCCTGGTTCACCCTCGTCTTCAACGTCTTGGTGATCCTCCTCGGTGCCAGGGTGCGCTCGACTGGTTCGGGCGCCGGCTGTGGCAGATCGTGGCCGACGTGCCAGGGACAGGTTGTTCCAAATCTCGAGGGGGCGACGGCGGTCGAGTATCTCCACCGTGCCGCGAGCGGAGTGGGGCTGGTCCTGGTCATCCTGCTGGGTGTCCTGGTTTGGCGTTTTGTCGACAAGGGACAACCGGCCCGTCTCGGGGCGGGGCTGGCGGTGATCTCGATCGTCGGAGAGGCACTCATCGGGGCCATGATCGTGTTGGCCGAGTGGGTGGCCGAGGATGCCTCGGTGGCGCGAGTGGTGGCGGTACCCCTCCATCTGGTCAACACGCTGTTCCTGCTCGCGTCGCTCACCCTCACTGCCTTCTGGCTTTCCGGGGGGCGACGGCTGGCTCCGAAGGCTCACCCCTCGGTCGGCAAGTGGGTGGGGCTCGGGGGCCTTGCCATCGTTCTCCTCGCCGCCAGCGGTGCGGTCACCGCTCTGGCCGACACGTTGTTCCCCAAGGACGGAGAGTCTGCCCTGGTGTCACATCCGGCCCACTTCCTCACCGATCTTCGGGTGATTCATCCCATCCTGGCCGTGTTGGCCGCGTCTATCGGCTGGTACGTCTCCGGCAAGTCGAGGTCAGCTCGTCCCAGGGCGGCCCGTCTCCTTCCCGTCCTGGTGGGTCTGATGCTGCTGTCAGGCTCTCTCAACATCGCTCTCGGCGTGCCGGTGTGGATGCAGTTGGTCCATCTCCTGTTGGCCGATGCGCTCTGGATCACCTACGTGCTCGCCTCGGCCGACGCATTGCAGGAGCCGGTGGACGTGACTCAGCCGGCCTGACCGACCCGTTCGTCACCGAGCAGGTATCTAGGCCCGGATCCCTTGGAGGCGGCGACGTCGGAAGGGTTGAAGATGGCGCAGGACTTCAGGGAGAGACAGCCACATCCGATGCAGTCGGTCAACTCGTCCCTCAGGTTCTCGAGCTCGGAGATCTGACGATCGAGGTGCTCCCTCCACGAACGGGAGAGCCGCTCCCAATCTTTCTTGGTCGGGGTGCGGTCGTGGGGAAGGGTCTCGAGCGCAGTCGCCACTTCGCTGAGGGACAGGCCGACTTCCTGGGCGGCCCTGATCAATGAGACCCTCCGCAGGGTCGCCCTCGGATATCGGCGTTGGTTTCCGCTGGTGCGCTCCGATTCGATGAGGCCCTTGCTCTCGTAGAAGCGGAGGGCCGAGGTGGCGACGCCGGCCCTATCGGCCAACTCGCCGATGCTGAGACTCTCCATGTTCCGAGTCTATGGGCCGCCGTGGCGATACTTCAAGTGAACTTCAAGTTCTATCCCCCGGACAGCTGCTCCTCCAGTTGTGGGGGACTGGTTGCGGGAAGATCGCACACTTGTGAACGACACAAGAAGGCGAGTGTCTCGCCGGGACGGCCCCGGTTTGCCAGCAGCGGTATCTCATCCGACTGTTGGGGAGAGGCGAACATGAATGTGCCCGGTCTGAATCGGCTCCAATAGACCCTGGCCATGTCGCTCCAATCAGGCCCGATGATGGCGAGCTCGCGCATCGTTTGATGTGCGTGGAGAACCGACAGGTGGTGGGCGACCATCGACGGATAGCGCTCCATGAGGAGCCCGGCCGACCGCAGGGCCCCCAGAGAGGCTTCTAGCCAATGCGCCTCGCCGGTATGGGCGAACATGGCGAGGAGCGCCTCGGCAGCCATGGCGTTGCCCGAGGGCAGGGGGTTGTCGGTTTGACTCTTCGGTCGTTTCATCAGCGTCGTGTCTTCGGCGGTGTCGAAGAATCCCCCCTCGGGGTCGGCGAAACGCTCGGTCAGGGCGTGGACGAGCTCGGACGCCATATCCAGCCACGCCTTGTCGGCCGTGGCGGCGTGCAGCGAGAAGAGACCGAGAGCCATCGAGGCGTGGTCCTCGAGATACCCAGGCCCCGAGTTGATCCCGTCGCGCCAGGATCTCTGCAGGGTCCCGTTGTCGGTCATCTGCGTGGTGATGAATTCAGCGCATCGAATGGCCGCTCCCAAATAGGCCGGCTCGTCGAGCGCCACTCCCGCTTCGGCCAGCGCTCGAATCGCCAGGCCATTCCACGAGGCGATCACCTTGTCGTCGAGGCCGGGTCGCACTCGTTGGTTGCGGCGCTCCAGCAGGCGGCGGCGAATGGACTCGATCCGATCATCCCAATCTCGACCGGTCGGGCGGTGAAGGATGTTCTGGCCCTCGAAGTTGCCGCCGGCGGTCACTCCGAAGAATTCTGCAGCTGCCGTCCCGTCACTCTCGCCCACAACCTCGTCGAACTCGGATCTGGACCACACGTAGAACTTCCCCTCAACGCCCTCGGAGTCGGCGTCCTCTGCCGAGAAGAACCCGCCTCCGGCGGCATGCAGGTCGTTGAGCAGGTAGGCGAGCGTGCTGCGGGTCACGTCGAGGAACCGAGGCTCCCGGAGCTCGATCCCCGCCCAGAGGTAGAGGCGGGCCAACTGGGCGTTGTCGTAGAGCATCTTCTCGAAGTGGGGGACGAGCCAGCGTTCGTCGACCGAATAGCGGGCAAACCCACCTCCGAGGTGGTCGTGGATGCCGCCGTCCGCCATCCGGAGCAGGGTGAGGCCGACCATCTCGTCGGCCTTCTCCGCCCACGTCTCGCCCCGGGTCCGAAGCAGCAACTCCAACACCGGCTCCTGGGGGAACTTGGGAGCAGCTCCGAACCCGCCATTGATCGGGTCGAAGCTCTGCAGTGTCTGGGAGTGCGACTTTGCAAGGACGCTCTCACCGGGCAGGTCGTCGGGGACCGGGAGAGCGCTGGTGATTGCGCGCACCAGGCGAGCCGACTGGCCCAGTACCTCCTCGCGCCGGTCTTCCCATGCCTCGGACACGGCCTCCATGACCCTCGTGAAGGACGGCATTCCTCGGCCCTCCTCACTGGGGAAGTATGTCCCGGCATAGAACGGGGCCCGGTCCGGTGTCAGCCACACCGTCATCGGCCAGCCGCCTCGGCCGGTCATCGCCTGCACCGCCTCCATGTACACGGAGTCGACGTCGGGTCGCTCTTCACGGTCGACCTTCACGTTCACGAAGAGGCGGTTCATCAATCGGGCGGTATCGGGGTCCTCGAACGACTCGTGGGCCATGACATGACACCAGTGACAGGCCGAGTAGCCGACGCTGAGAAGGACCGGGACGTCACGCCGGGCGGCTTCAGCAAAGGCCTCATCGCCCCATTGGTGCCAGTCGACCGGATTGTCCTTGTGTTGCAGGAGATATGGGGAGGTGGCATTTGCCAGCTGGTTCGGCATCTATCACGACGCTAGTGGCGCCCTCGCCTCATCCCGGCACGGCTAATTTGAACACATGGTCGTCACGTTGAAGGTCTTTCACATCCTGGTGGCGGCCGCCTGGTTCGGTCACAAGCTCCTCATCCCGCGTGACATGCGCGACTCGATACGCCACATCGGGGAGGGGACGGAGCTCTTCATCGGCCGGATCAAGAGGGCGGAGCGCCTGGGTAAGTTGGCCGGACTGCTCACGGTGGCGAGCGGTCTCGGGTTGATCTACCTGGTCTGGGGCTTCGCCGGCGCGCCGGTGCGGATCTATGTCGGGCTCGGCATCGCCCTTGCCATGTTCGTGACCGGCGCCGCCCTGGCCCGACCGGCCTGGAATCGGATCGAGGAGGGCCTGACCGAAGGCGACGCCACCAAGGCCGCAGCGAGCGAGCCACAATTGCGGCGCGCTTTCCTTCTCGAGAACCTGCTGTGGGTGCTCGCCCTCGGGGCGATGGTCAGTTGACTCGGGTTAGGCTCCGAGGGGAGGTGGCATGACCGACAGGGACATACAGGCGCTTTATCTCTCAGCGGAAAATCGTTGGATGCAACGATGGCTCACCGGCCCGACCATCGAAGGGAGCCCACTTCGCAGGGGTGATCCGGGACCAGACGTAACGGTTCTCGACCTGGACGGCTCCGAGGTGTCGCTCGCCTCCACCTGGGAGGGGGCACCGGCGCTCGTCTTGCTGTGGAGACATCTCGGTTGCGGGTGTGGCCACGAGCGGGCGAGACGTCTGCGGGATGAGATTTCGGCCTATCAGGAGGCCGGCATCAACGTGGTGATCGTGGCCCCAGGCGAGCCTGAGCGCGTTGCCGTCTACGCCCAGAAGTACGACGTGCCTGTACGGATGCTGGCCGACAGTGGATATGCCGCCCATCGAGCATTCGGGCTCGGCCATTGGTCGGTGGAACAGGTTCTCTACGACGCACCCGAGGAGTACTGCTCGTTGAGTGAGGAGTCGGGGATCGAATTCCAGAATGAGAGACGAGCTCAAGGCCGGCCGCTGGTCGACGACCCGTGGATGCAGTCGGGCGAGTTCCTGGTGGATCCCAACGGGATGATCCGCGTCGCCTACGCCTACAACTATTGCGAGGACTACCCGGATCCGAGGATCTTCCTGACGGCGGCGCGGCTGGCCAGCTGAGCCCCTTTGGAGCGAGTCTCATCGCCTGGGTGTGCGACGGCTCGCGTCGAGCCCGACGACCGTGTGGGGACCCGGCGCTCGACCACGGAGTTGCCGAGGAGTTGCCGAGACCGACTTGGCCCGGGAACAAACACCGGGCGTTTCCGGTTCTTTTTCGTGAGGCGACACCTGGGCGAAAGTTCCGGATGTGCCTTCCCAAGCGGCGAGTAGAGTGACAGGTGGGAACCACCATGGGCACCGAGTTCGTCGAATACTGTGGAAAAGAGGGGGGTTCACAAACCACCGCTCTTATGTCATAGTTGGACGTTCGGGGATTTCCGATCCCCAGCCCAACGGGCCCCAGGAGGACTTGATCTAGATGGCTGCTGTTGAAACGCGTACCGACAAAACTGAAAAGCCCCGCATCCGGCTTCATTCCAAGCTGACCGATGAGCGTGGGCGTCTCACCACGGACCTCGTTTCCCAATACCTGACCGCGATCGGCGAATACGACTTGCTCACCGCCGAGCAGGAAGTCGAGCTCGCCCAGAAGATCGAAGGCGGAGAAGATGCTGCCGAGAAGCTGGAGAAGGGCGAGTACTCGGGCAAGCGCGAGGAGATGGAGCTCCGTCGTCTCGCCCGTCGGGGTGCGCAGGCCAAGGACGACTTCCTGACCGCCAACCTTCGTTTGGTGGTGGCGAACGCCCGTCGTTACGCCAACACCTCTGGAATCGACTTCCTCGACCTGATCCAGGAGGGAAACCTGGGTCTGATCCGCGCCGTCGAGAAGTTCGACTGGAGAAAAGGCTTCAAGTTCTCCACCTATGCGACCTGGTGGATACGTCAGGCCATAACCAGGGCCATCGCCGACAAATCGAGGACCGTCCGCATCCCGGTCCATCTTCACGACACCCTTGCCGCGGTCCGTGCCGCCCAGGCTTCGCTCAAGGCCGAGTTGGGCCGCGATCCGCGTCCCGAAGAGATCGCCGAGGAGGCCGGGGTCACCCCGGACAAGGTGGAGCTCGCCCTGAGTGTGGCCGACACCGTCTCTCTCGAGCAGCCCATCGGAGAAGACGGAGCCCAGCTCGGTGACTTCATCGAGGACGAGGACGCCGCCGATCCGGTTCAGATGACAGAGGAGATGGATGTCGCCAACTCACTCCGCATCTCCATCGAGCGTCTCCCCGAGCGTGAGGGTCGCATCCTCGCTCTTCGCTACGGCTTCTACGACGGTGTGCCTCGAACCCTCGAGGAGATCGGTGACGAGTTCAATCTGACCCGCGAGCGCATTCGACAGTTGGAGAAGCTGGCCCTCTGCCGTCTTCGTCATCCCTCGTTCGGCATTCGCGAAGCCGACCTGGTCTGAAACCCGTAGTCTCCCTCGGATGAGGCTCGGCGACTTGGTTGAGGGGGCCCCGCACGTGTGCGGGCCAGATACCACGCTGGTGGATGCCGCCATAGCCATGGAAGACTCGGACCTCGGGTCCTTGGCCGTGGTCGAAGGCATGACACTCGTCGGTGTGGTCACGGAGCGAGATCTGCGACGTGCGTTTGCCTCACGCCTCGAGCCCGATAGCTCCGTGTCCGGGATCATGAGCGGCGAGCCCGACACCTTCGATCCCGACCTGGACGTATGGGACGCCGCCGCCTGGATCACCGAGTCGGGCTACCGGCACCTGCCCGTCGTGGATGATGACGGCACGCTGCTTGGCGTGGTCTCCGTGAGGGACCTGCTCAAGGCGCTCGTCGACACGGTCTAGTCGTCTCCTGCGATCGGCAGCCAGACGAGTTTCAACTCCCTCACCTTCACATCGCTCTTCTCGAGCGGGATTTCGATCTCTTCGATCGAGTCGGCCGAGTCGGCATGTTGGTCGCTCAGGGCGGCCAGGTCGCTCGCCAACTCCTGTTCCAGGTCCTTCATGGCCGCCTCGTCGTCGCTGACCGCCTGTTTGGCCAGTTCGGCCCTCTCCGATGCTTTCTGGCTGGCGGCGCGGCGCTTGGCGGCCTGACCAAGGGCCGTAGAGCTCTTCTTGCCCCCGAGGAAGGCTCCGAGTATGTCGCCGGCGCCCTCCAATAGCTCGCTCTGCTGACGCGAGCTCGCTTCCACTTCCAACTCCCTGGCCCGGGTCTCGGCCGTTGACAGTGTCTGACGCGCTCTATCGATCCTCACCCGATACTTGTCCTTCAGTTTGGCCATTTCCGCATCCGCCCGGTCTTTGGCTTCGCGACGACACCGATCGGCGAACTCGTCGCGGCTCTCATCGACCCTGGAGAAGAGCTTCAGCTCGGCGTTTCGGAGTATCACCGTCTTCTTACGAGATACGAGCCAATCCCTGAGCTCGCCGGACAAATGCGCCCAGTAGGCCTTGTTCTCGATGGCCGCGTCGCTGATTGCGAAGACCTTCCCGGTCGGGGCGTCGGTGGTGAAGTCGCGAGGGTCGTGATCGACCGCCTTGACCGCCGCCGTGTCGAGCGCCGGCCCGAGGGGGCAGATGATCGCCTCGAACGTCTCCCGGTGATCGATGTCGGCGGCGGTGTCGTCATAGAGGAGGTCAACGGTGGCGGCGGCCGCCGGAACCAGGCGGCCGGAATCCGGGTCGGCGTCGACCACGTTCCGCCATGGCGCCGCCGGATCCATGAATACCACCTCCACCGAGTCGGCGACCACCGGCATGACGGGGACGCCGCCGGGGTCGGCTGCCTCGACCGGCGACGGTACCTGTCCGTCATCCGTCACATGAGGCTCGGGAGGCATCCCGGCCTTCTTCTCCTCCATGAGCGAGGAGACCTGCTCCCGGGTGAGGGGACCGGCCAGATATGACATCGCCCAGCGTGTGTCGAAGACCGTCGGCTCGGCCTCGTGGGTCGAGTGCAGTACGAACCGACGTTTGGGCAGATCTGAGATGAGCCGATCGAGGAGACCCACGTCGACCTCGCCTCCCACGTCGGTGAGACCTTCGAGGATCCTCTTCTTGTCGTTCTCGGTCTGGAGCCGACCGACCATCCAGGTTCCGGCGTTCGACATCGCCTTGTAATCCAGGTCGACCGGGTTCTGGGTGGAAAGGATCATCCCGACGCCGTGGGCCCTCGCCTGTTTGAGGATGGTGAGGATGGGCTTCTTCGAGGGCGGCTCGGCTGTCGGTGGGACGTAGCCGAACACCTCGTCCATGTACACCAATACACGAAGGTTGGAGGTGCCGGGCTGTCCTCGCATCCAGGTGACCAGTTTGGAGAGAAGCAGGGTGACCATGAACTGGCGCTCGGAGTCTGAGAGGTGAGCCAGGTAGATGATCGCGGCCTTGGTCTTCTCTCCGCCGGCGAGGAGGTCCTCCATGTCGAGGGGGCGCCCTTCCATCCAACCCGCAAACGATGGGGAGGCAAGGAGCCCGTTCAGCTCGAGGGCGAGGCTCATCCGTTCTTTCGCCGGGAAGAAGGCATCGACCTCGAAGACGCCCAGCTTGCGAAACGGCGGCTTGGGTATTTGCCCGATCAACGTGCCGAGGTCGAGATCTTTGCCGGCTCGCCACTGGGTTTCGACGATGTTGGCGAGCAAGATGTGCTCGGGGCCTGAGACGGGATCGGACTCGACACCGGCCATCACCAGGAGGGACGACACCAGGCCCTCGATCTCGTCCCGCATGATCTCGGCGTTCGACTCCCAGTCGAGACTTGGCGCATTCATGCTCCCGAGGACGTCGAGGGGCACTCCCGCCGAGGATCCGGGCGTGTAGATGGTCATCTCGGACCTGTCTGCCAGGCGACGAATTCTCTCCGGACCGATATCGATCTCGGTCAGTCCCTTCTTCCACATCCGAGCAGTTTCCTCCGCGAGTGAGTCGGGCGTCTTGCCGTCCTTCTCGGCCGCCGCCTCGTCGATCCAGGGCCGGAAGTCGTCGGCTCGAAAATCGGGGAAGTCGAGCAGGAGGTTTCCCATGTCGCCCTTCGGGTCGATGATGAGACAGGGGGTACCGCTGAGTAACGCCTCTTCCAGGATCCCCACCCCGAGACCCGTCTTTCCCGATCCGGTCATGCCCACGATGACTCCGTGTGTGGTGAAGTCGGAGCCATCTATGAAGATCGGTTGTCGGCTGTCCGGATCGAGACCGACGAAGAATTGGCCCTTCTCGATCTCCATGGGCCAGCAATATATGCAACTCGGCCCGAGTGTCCTGAATTCATCGACTTTGAAGCACGGATCGGCTTAGGCTTTCGCTTCGTCGCCGGATCCGGGCTTGACTTGAACCAAGCTTGAAGTTCTAGCGTCTCGCTCTCATGTACTCCCAGCAAATGACTCCGTGGTCTGTCCTGCGCGACGGGACCCGCCTGATATGGCGATTCGTGAAGGGGCATCCTGCCGCCTTCTGGCTCGCCGTGTCCGGGGCGGCCGTGTATGCCGGGGCGATCATCGGCTCGGCCAAGGTCATTGGCTGGGTCACGGACACCCTGATCATCCCCGCACTGGATCGACAGGTGGAGGTCGGAGATCTCCTGTGGAAGTCGGCAGCCTTGATCCTCGCCGTGTCTGTGATCAAGGCGGGGGGCATCGTCCTCCGACGCACCGCCGCCGGATGGCTCCAGCTCCGCACCAGACAGGACGTGCGCAACGAGTTGCTGGCACATCAGCTCTCCCTGAGGATGTCGTGGTTCAATCGTCAGGCCATCGGTGACCTGCTCGCCGTGGCCGAGTCCGACGTCGACCAGGGCACCGGCGTACTCGGCCCCCTTCCCTATGCGACAGGTGTGACCCTGCTCCTCTTCGGCACGGTCGTGATGATCACCGCAATCGACCCGTGGCTGGGTGTGGGGGCTGTCATCGGCCTTCTCGTGGTGCTGGTGGTCGACATACGCGGAAGCTGGATCACTTACGGGTTGTGGGAAGAGGTTCAGGTCTCGCGTGGTGCGGTCTCAGCCGTGGCGCACGAGTCTTTCGACGGGGCGCTCACGGTGAAGTCGCTCGGCCGCGAGGACTACGTCTCCGACCGCTTCGGTATCGTTTCGGATCAGGTGAGGGATCGTCTCATTCGAGTCAACTCGACCTGGGCTTCCTATCAAGCCGTGATCCGGGTGCTGCCACAAGTCATGATCATCTCGCTCCTGGTGGTCGGTGCGACCCGGGTGGGGGTCGGTGCCGTCACGGCCGGAGATCTGGTCACCGTCTCCTACCTCCTGGCACTCCTCGCCTTTCCGGTGCAGTTGATCGGCTTCGTGCTGTGGGACCTCGCCGGAAGCCTGGCCGGTTGGCGGCGTGTGCAGGACGTCTTCGATGCCGACGATCACATGGTCTACGGGGAAGAAAGGGCCCGATCCGCCGGAGGGCCCGCTCCCGTGAGCGGCGACACGGTGGGTTTCTCGTACGACGGCGGGGCGAAGGTGTTCGAGCATCTCGAGCTCCACCTGACCGCCGGGACCACCCTGGCCGTCGTCGGCCCGACGGCTTCGGGAAAGTCCACACTCAGTCTCCTCCTGGCCCGTCTGTGGGACCCGGAGTCGGGGACGATCGCGCTGGACGGAGCCGATTTGAGGTCGTTTGCCGGCTCTGAACTGCCCAAAGAAGTCTCGTATGTCGCCCAGAACGCCTTCCTCTTCGATGACACGGTGGCCGGCAACATCACACTCGGTGAGGACTACTCGACCGAAGAAGTCATCGCGGCTGCGAAGCTTGCGGGAGCGGATTCGTTCATCGGCGGGCTCGCCCACGGATACCAGACCGAGCTGGGTGAGCGCGGTACGACACTGTCGGGTGGCCAGCGCCAGCGAATCGCATTGGCCAGGGCACTCATCCGCAAGCCGCGTCTGCTCATTCTCGACGATGCGACCTCGGCGGTAGACCCTTCGGTAGAGGCCGAGATCCTTCGCAGTCTCAAGGGGGCCGCTCTCCCCTCGACCATCGTCGTCGTTGCCTACCGCCCGGCTTCGATCCGGCTGGCCGACGAGGTCGTCTATGTCGACGAGGGGCGGGTGCTGGCCCATGGCGGCCATGAGGACCTTCTGAGGACCACCCCGGGGTATGCCCGTCTGGTCCAGGCCTACGAGGAGGATGCCAGGCGGCTGGCGGGGGAGGGCCCATGACCGGCGACCGCGCCACCGGGAGGGTTTTGGGACGTGCGATGCAGCTGGCGCCTGCCTTGAGACGCGGCCTTCGGCTGACGCTGATAATGGCGACCATCGGTCAGGTAATAACGGTGGTGACTCCGATCGTCATCCAGAAGATCGTGGACGATGACATCCTCGGTCGGGATCGAGTCAACATGACCGGGGTATCGATCAAAGCCGGCGTCGCCCTGGTGGCCCTGACCGTTGGCGTCATCGTGGCTCGGGCATCGGTGTTGAGGCTCATCCGATCGTCGTCGACCGGGTTGTCGGATCTTCGCACCATGACCTTCAGGCATCTACTCAAGCGGTCGGTTCTCCATGTCGAGGCAGACCGTCGCGGCGACCTGGTCTCTCGCGTCACCTCTGACGTGACCACGCTTCAAGAGTTCATGGAGTGGGGTGGCGTCGGGCTCGTGATCGCCACCAGCCAGGTGGTGCTCGCTCTCGTGGCCATGCTCGTCTACCAGTGGCGTCTTGCCCTGGTGGCTGTGGTCGGCGTCATGCTCTATCTACTGGTGATGCGTTGGTTTCAGAACGTGCTGGCACGCAACTATGACCGGGTCAGGGGAGAGGTGGGACGCTCGCTCGGGATCCTGGGTGAGTCGATAAGCGCCATCCCGGTCGTTCGCGCCTACGGGATAGAGAGCTCGACGACAGTGAAGGTGGCCGATGCCCTGGAACGAAGGTTCTGGACGGAGTTCCGCACATCACGCTTCGGCAACGTCTTGTTCTCGTCGGCGGAGATCTTCGCCGGCACGCTGACCGCCGCGATAGTGGTGGCCGGAATACTCATCGGGAGTAGCCAGGGCATGACCGCCGGGACTCTCATCGCCTTCCTGTTCCTCACCAATCTCCTCATCGAGCCGCTTCAGATCGTCGTGGAGACGCTGGACTTCGCACAGAGCGCCGCATCTGGCCTGCGTCGAATACTCGGTGTCCTCGATAGCGAAGTGGAGATGCCCGACCCCGCCGAGCCCGAGAACCTCAGACCCGGGGGTCTCAGTGTCCAGTTCAAGGTTGTCTCGTTTGCATATGACACCGGCCCGAACGTGCTCGAGGAAATCACCGTCGACATCCCCGTCGGGGCGAGGATTGCGGTCGTGGGAGAGACGGGGTCGGGAAAGACCACATTTGCCAAGTTGCTGGTCAGATTGCTCGATCCCTCGTCGGGCTCGGTCTCGATCAGTGGGGTCAATGCCAAGCGAATAGGGCAAGCCGACCTGCGTCAGAGAGTTGCGTTCGTGCCCCAGGAGGGCTTTCTCTTCGACGACACGGTCTCCGGCAACGTCCGATATGGCAGACCAGGCGCCGACGATGCGGAGGTCTGGACCGCCTTCCACGAACTGGGGATCGGCGAATGGGTCGCAGGATTGCCGGACGGTCTGGACACCCGTGTCGGTGAGCGTGGTGGAAATCTCTCTGCCGGGGAGAGACAGTTGGTTGCGCTGGTTCGAGCCTGGATCGGGTCGCCGGATCTACTCGTCCTGGACGAGGCGACGTCGGCGGTGGATCCCGCCCTCGACGTCTCCCTCCGGCACGCGATGGAGCGTCTGATCGAGGGTCGTACCTCGATCACGATCGCCCACCGTCTGGCCACGGCCGAGGCATCCGACGAGATCCTGGTCTTTGACGACGGGCGGCTGGTCGAGCGTGGCCATCATCGCGATCTCCTCGGGCGAGGTGGGGTCTATGCGGCTCTCTATGCGGACTGGGTCTCGGGCACGAAGACGGTTTGATCAAACATCTGGCGGCGGGACATAGTGGCCGGTGGTGAACTTCCCACCGTCGACCGATACCTCCCAGGTGGACGCCTTCGAGCAGAAGAAGCGCGAGCTGAGGGCGAGCCCGGCCCACATCATCCGATTGATCAGGGCGGGGATGACGTCCCCATGTGAGCAGAGGACCGCGTTGGCCCCGATGAGGCTGTCGGCCAGGGCGTATGACCTGTCGATGTCGGCCTCCTCGGCCAGGGCGTCCGAGATCTCGATTTCGGCGCCTATGGCCGCCGCGAGCGGCTCCACCGTCTGGACGCACCTCTGATATGGGCTGGTGACGACTCTTTCGATCCCCGCCGTCAGCAAGGACTCGGCGATGGCCTTGGCCTGACGCTTGCCGCTCTTCGTGAGCGGCCTGTCCTGATCCATCCCGGCCCACTTCTGGCGATTTCCGGCGTTGCCGTGACGCAACAGCCGCAGAACCCCTGTCTGGGACAGCTTCTTGAGGTCTGTCTCCTGGATCAGATTTCGGTCGAATTCGTAGTCGAGCGTCTTCGTGGCTTTCGAGCGGGACAGCCACTTGACCTGATCCACCTCGCGATTCTTCTTGAACCCGGGACTGTCGGGCAGCGGGCGCATCGCAAACCACGAGACCTCTTTGATCCCACCGGTCACTCGATAGCGGGTCGTTCCGATCGGCGTGACGATGCGACAGTGATAGCCGGTTTCCTCCAAGACCTCCCTTATCGCGGTCTCCTCGGGTGTCTCTCCGGGATCTGCCTTTCCCTTCGGAAACGACCAATCGTCATAGGAGGGGCGATGGGCAACGAGGAGCCTGAGGTTTCCTTTCGGGGTCTTCCTGAAGACGACGCCCCCTGCTGCTGAGATGACACGTGTCACGGGCTGGCAGCTTAGGTGCAGACGGCCCTATTGCTCACTCTGACCGAGGGACCAGATCGTCCGATGAGCCTTGACGACGGGCACCTCGAGCACCTCTTCGGCACCGGTGAGGTCGATGGTCACGGTGGCGCAGGTGAGACAGACCTGGCGCACGATTCCTGCTCCGATGTACTGAGGCTCGCCGTAGCGGTGGCGTCCCTTCTTGCACGAGGAGAGCTTGTGTCGGCGCTCTCTCTCCCCTGCTCTCAAATGACTCATCGGTTGCCCGAGCCTATCGCGACGTGTGGCCTGTGGAGAAAGCGCTACGAGCCCAGGGACGAGATGACCCAGTCGACACCTTCGTCGACGGTTGGCACCCACTTCACGTCGGCGGGGCTTGCCCCTGCCAACTCGACCAACGAGCGTCCGATCTCGCGCCAACCTCTCCCAACGGCCGCGATGGGGAGGTGGCCGTTTGCACCGCCGCGGCGACTGATGTGGTTCAGATTCCACGTCACGAACAACTCAGCGGCCGTGCCGATCGAACCGGGGAGGGCGAGAGCGGCGCGTGATCGTCTGATCATGACGTCGATGCGATCGAGAAGCCCATCCGCCTCGATCAGCTCGGCGACATAAGGGTTCGATGCGGGACGCCCCGGGAAGAGTTTTGGAGCGGTGACTCCGATCACGTGGCCGCCGGCCATGGCTGCCCCTTTGGAGGCTGCCTCCATCGTGCCACCGTATCCGCCGGTGATGACGCCGTACCCGGCTTCGGCGAGACGCGTGCCGACTCGCATCGCGTCCGCCCATTCGGTGCTGTCGATCTCGGTCTGTGAGGACCCGAACACGACAACGGCATCGCTCGGGCTCAACTGCTCAGAGCCTGCTGGATACCTGCCACCACTCGATCGACGTCGATCAGAGCGTGCTTCTCTATCGCGAACTGGGGCCAGGGAACGTCGAAACCGGTGACTCTCACGATCGGGCCCTGGAGCTCGTACATCGCCTTCTCCGCAACCACCGCCGCGACATCGGCTGCCACCCCGGCCGCACCTTGTGGCTCCTGCACGAGCAGGAGTCGCCCGGTCTTCGACACCGATTCCAGGACGGTCTCGCGGTCCCAGGGGAACAACGTGCGCAGATCGATGATCTCGATCGACGCCTCGACCCGAGCGGCGGCCTTCATTGCCACCGACACCATCGCGCCATAGGTCACGAGCGTCAGGTCCTCGCCCTCCTGACGCACTCTCGCTCGACCGATCGGGAGGCTGTAGCTCCCCTCCGGGACGTCCTCTTTGCCCGCCCGATACAGCACCTTTGGCTCGAGGAAGATGACGGGGTCCTCCCCCTGCAACGCAGACGTGAGAAGCCCCTTGGCATCGACGGGCGTGGATGGGCAGACGACCACGAGGCCCGGTGCGTGCACGAAATACGCCTCGGGAGAATCGCAATGATGCTCGTGAGCCCCGATTCCGGCCCCACTGGGGAAGCGCACCACGACCGGCACCGACGATTGCCCCCTGGTCCGAAATCGGAATCGCCCCAGATGGCTCACGATCTGGTCGAAGGCCGGATAGACGAATCCGTCGAACTGGATCTCGGCCACCGGCCGCGCCCCGGCGAGCGCCATCCCGACGGCGGTGCCCACGATCCCGGACTCGTTCAAGGGTGTGTCGATGACGCGATCGTCTCCAAAGACCTTCTGCAACCCCTCGGTGATCCGAAAGACCCCGCCCGCGATGCCGACATCCTCTCCCAACACGACGACCGACGGGTCGTCTGCCATCGCTCCGGCTAGAGCGCTGTTGATGGCCTCTGCCATGTTCATCGGCCTGGTCGGGCCTTCGGGCAGCCGATCCCGCCCGACCTGCCAGACCTCCCCCTCGGAGAAGACGGTTTCGACCTCGCCATGAGCACGCTGCATCGCGTGCAGCTGCTCGACCACCTGGTTCGGGATCTTGTGGAAGCCGTTTCGAACGGCGTCGTCCCGTTCGGGCAACGGCTGGGCCTCGATCTCGGTGATTGCGGCTTCCACCCGGTCGGTCACCTCCATGGCGATCTTGGCGCCGGCATCCTCGTCCCACTCGCCGCGTGCCTCCAGGAAACGACGCAAGCGCTCGATCGGGTCCTTCTTCCGCCACTTGGCCTCCTCCTCGCGGGTGCGGTAGAGGGTGGGGTCGTCTGCCGTGGCGTGAGGGCCGTACCTGTAGGTCAAGGCCTCGATCAATGTCGGCCCGCGCCCCTCGCGTGCCCTTCGTGCGGCGAGCCGCGTGGCCAGGTACATGGCGATGGGGTCCATCCCATCGACGCGAAGACCCTCGAAGCCGTAGGCCGCGGCCTTCTGGGCGATGGTCTCCGAAGCCGTCTGCTTCTGATACGGGACTGAGATGGCGTAGAGATTGTTCGAGCAGATGAAGACGGTCGGGGTCTGCCAGACGCCAGCGAAGTTCATCCCGGAGTGGAAGTCGACCTCCGATGTGGCGCCATCGCCGAAATACACCGCCGTGACCGTGTCTTCGCCCCTCAGCTTGGTCATGTACGAGTACCCGACGGCATGTGGCAGCTGGGTGGCGATGGGCACGGTGACGATCCCGGTGCGGTACTTCTCCATGTCCCAACGGGAGTTGGGGAGGCCCTTCCAGTAGGCGAGCAGCACCTCTATCGGGAGCCCGCGGCTCACCTGGACCGCATGCTCCCGATATGAGGGGAAGACGAAGTCGGTCGGCTCGAGGGCGAGAGCCGAGCCTATCTGGACCGCCTCCTGGCCCTCGAGCATGGCATAGGTCCCGATACGTCCCTGGCGTTGAAGGGCGAGCATGCGACGGTCGAGCTCACGGGCCAGGACCATCTGCCGGTACATCTGCTGGTAGATCTCGGGGTCGAGGCCAGGGTCGTCACCGACCAGGCTCCCCTTGCGGTCGATGATCCGAAGAGCTTCTGTCTTGCCGTTCACGTCATTCTCGCTTGGGATCAATGCCTCCAATCCCCTACCGAGACCGGCCCTGCGTGTTGTCACCGATGTCACCTCGAATGGTATGCGAACCAACGCCCGCGGAGTCGGGCGATCGGCCGTCTCAGCACTTGCGAAACCTGTACCCAAAGTCTGCCACAGATTGGGTGGTCGCCAATCGGACCGTGCCAAGCCCCGCTATCTTCGCGTTCGTGCCCCGATTCAGGCCTGACATCAGCGCTCTCAAAGCGTACGAGCCGGGCCGGTCGCTCGAGGAAGTCTCGGCCGAGATCGGCGTCCCGGTGGATCAGATCGTCAAATTGGCTTCCAACGAGACGCCATTTGGCCCGTTTCCCGGGGTGGCCGAGGCATCCGCTGCCTCCCTCGCCGAGTCACATCGGTATCCCGACAACGACTTCACCGCCCTCGTCGCCAGGTTGTCTCGCCATCTCGGCGTGGCCCGGGAGAATCTGCTCTTCGGCAACGGAAGTGTGGCTCTTCTCAGCACGATCACAGTCGCCTGCGGAGGCCCGGGCACCAGCGTGGTCTATGCGTGGCCCTCTTTCGTCATGTATCGGCTGGCTGCCACCTGGGCTCTGATGGAGCGAATCGAGGTCCCTTTGGACGCCCGGCACGTCCATGACCTGGAGGCGATGGCCTCCGCGATCCGGCACGACACCAATCTCGTATTCATCTGCAACCCGAACAACCCGACCGGGACCATCGTCGATGGTCGAGACCTGACGGGCTTCATCGACGCGGTGCCTGGTTCCTGCTTGGTCGTCATCGACGAGGCCTATCACGATTTCGTCACCGATCATGCATACGAGACGGCGCTTCCTCTGGCTGTCGAGCGGGACAACGTGGTCGTGCTCAGGACGTTCTCCAAGATCTACGGTCTCGCCGGTCATCGGGTTGGCTATGCCGTCGGCCACCCGGAGACGCTCACCGCCCTCCGCAAGGCGCAGGCGCCGTTCACCGTGTCCCAGGTGGGCCAGGTCGCAGCTGCAGCATCACTCGACGACCGGGCCGAGTGGGAGCGACGCGTCGAGGCCAACGCAGCCGCGCGTCGCGATGTCGAGTCGGCCCTCTCGGCGAGGGGGATCCCGACCTCGGCGAGTCAGGCCAACTTCGTCTACTTCCCGTTGGACCTCCCTGCCTCCGAGACGGCGCGGGAGATGATGGAGCTCGGGGTGATCGTGCGGCCGATGGCGGGGCCGTGGCTGCGGGTGACGTTGGGCACCGATGACGAGAACAAGACGTTTCTCCAGGCTCTCGACCGGATCCTGACACGTCGGTGAGGCCGATTTGGGTTGGTTCACCCGGGACGGCACCATACGGCGTAATCCCCTCACACTGATCCAGGAGCAACTGTGAAGGCAATCGTCAACGCCCTATCGGCCGTGGCGCGTCGCGCCCCTTGGGCCGTGATCGTCGTCGCGCTGGTCCTGACCGGCGTCTTTGGCTCTTTCGCCCGCAGTGTCACCGTTGCAACCGGAAACGAGGGCTTCGCACCGAACGCACCCGAGATCGATGCAAGTGAAAAGGTGTCCGAACTATTTGGTGACGCCACGTCGGAGACACCGATACAGGTGATCCTCAGGGATGTCGGCGGCGATGTCATAACCGCAGACGGGTTCAGAACCGCCCTGAAGACCGTGGAGACGATCCGTTCGTCTGCCGTTGGGGACCTGATAGCCGATCGACCCGATCGACCTGGTGTCTTCCACTATTTGAGCAGTGTCGAGCAGGCGGCGGCGGCACAGGGCCTGTCTCCGGAGGACATGACCGACGACCAGGTCAAGGCGATGTTCATCGAGGCGATCGACGGGGACGGCGAATTCGACGCTCCGCCGGAGCAGGTGTCGTTCCTGACCCGTTTGGTCTCCCAGGACTTCGATTCTGGTGATGTGAGCGCCGAGGCCGGCATGGTTCTCGTCTTCCTGAACCCGCCGCCAGGCACGACCGAAGAGTCATTCAATGCCCAGGTCGACGCCGAGACCTCGATGGCGGACGACCTCGCCGGCATCGACACGGACCTCGAGATCCTGCCCTTCTCCTTCTCATTGCTCCTCACGGGCACCAACGACTTCACCCAGGAAGTCGGCAAGCTGTTCGGCCTGGCCTTCGCGGTCATCCTGGTCATCCTCCTCTTCGTCTACTGGCTCAAGCCCAAGGAGGGAGGCTGGCTCTCCACGATCCGACGGTCGGTGGCAGACATGCTGATAACGCTCCTGACCATCTTGATGGCCATCGTGTGGATGCAAGGCATCGGATACCTCCTGGAGCGTGCCGGGTTATTGGATGCATTCTCTGCGCCGACCCAAATCGTCCCGATCCTGCTCATCGGGCTTGGTGTCGACTACGCCATCCATCTCAACTCGCGCTATCGGGAGGAGATCGGTGAGGGTTCCACGGTGGACGGGGCGATGACCGGCGCCGTGAGGACCGTGGGCGTGGCCCTCGTCCTCGCCACGGTGACGACCGTCATCGGGTTCCTCACCAATGTCTTCAACCCGGTGCCGGCTTTGAAGGACTTCGGAATCCTGTCCGCGGTCGGGATCGTGGCGGCGTTCCTTCTCATGCTCACCTTCGTGCCGGCGGTTCGCATGGTCGCCGACCGTCGGGCCGAGCGAAAGGGAACCCTTCCGGTTGCCGCCCTGCACAGCCATGGGGACAGGATCCTCCCAAGGGTCATGGAGAAGGTGGCCATCCTCTCCGAGCACGCAGCCATCCCCACTCTCATCGTCGCCCTCCTTCTCGGTGGTCTCGGCTATTACGGGTTCACCCAGTTGGACACCCGGTTCTCATTCACGGACTTCCTCCCCGAGGACTCGCCCTACGTCCTCACTCTCGACGTCCTCAACGAGGACTTCGGGGGAGGGCTCGGCGAGACGACACAGGTGTTGGTGGAGGTGCCCGAAGGCGAGACGATCGACGCCGAGACCCACAACGCCCTGGTCGACGCCAACGCCGACCTGGTGGATGTGCCCGACGTGGAGTCGATCGACACTGCGCAGGGGCCGTTTGTGAACGCCTCGTCGCCCATATCGGTTCTCGGTCAGATGTTGTCCGGGGGCCCCGAGAACACGCCACCCGCCGTGCTTGCGGCGGCGCAGGAAGTCGGATTGGGGCCGGACCTGAAGGTGCCCGATTCAGCCGATGTCACTCCTCTGTATAAGGCCTTGCTCGAGTCCGCCCCCGATGTCGCAAGTCGCGTCATCCACGTCGATGGCGATCGTGTCGACGCATTGCTCTGGGACATAACGACCACGGCGGGGGAGAGCGTGACCGATCTCCGGGCCGGTTTGGACGAGGCATTCCAACCTGTGCGGGACACGGGCGCTTCGGCCGTGGCGACATCACAGAACATCATTGGAGACGTGGTGGTGAACAAGCTCACCGCATCACAGAGCCGGTCCCTGTTCATCACGATCGCCGTCGCCGCCCTGGTCCTCGTGATCAGCTTCGCCATCGAATCGAAACGCTGGTTCCTCGGGATCATCACCATCGCTCCGGTGGGTCTGGTCGTCCTGTGGACATATGGCCTCATGTACGCCGCCGGCATCCCGTTCGGCCCCGTCACCGCCACGCTGGCGGCCCTGGCCATCGGGATTGGTGTGCCATTCACGATCCACATCGCCCGGAGATTCCAGGAAGACCGGCGTGAGTTCGCCGATGGCGACGATGCGATGAGGTCGACCATGCGTCACACCGGTGGCGCCCTGGCCGGATCGGCCTTCACGACGATGGCGGGCTTCGGGGTATTGATCACGTCGAGCCTGGTCCCGTTCCGCCAGATGGGGCAGGTGACGGTCTTCTCGATAGGGCTGGCACTCATTGCTTCGGTCCTGGTCCTGCCGTCGATGCTGGCCCTTTGGGACCGCTATCGGAGACGACGAGACGGCGACGTCGTCAAAGGGTCCGATCAACCCATTGGAGGCTGACCCCCCGATCGGCCAAAATGACCCCTCGGAGCGAGGGTCGCGACCCGCGATCTTCCGGTTCTTGGTCGTTCAGGGGGCGGGATGGATCTTCATCGCATAGGACACGAGGCAGCCAAGCTGCTGCCGTTGGCCTATGCCGTCCTGGAGCGCTACCCGTTCGAGGTCCGTGAGGTGACACATCTCGCCACACATTCCAATGTGATGTATCGGGTCGTGTCCAGCGACGGTCATCAGCGGGTTCTGCGGGTGGGAAGCCCCCATGGCAACTCTCGCAGCAACATCGAGTACGAGGTGGCATGGCTGGTGGCATTGAACCGGGACACCGACATAGAGGTCGTTTCCCCCATCGCCACCGGATATGGCGCCTACATCGTCAATGCGCAAGAGCCGGACTCGGACCGGACCAGGTCGTGTGTGCTGTTCTCATGGGTGCCCGGCCAGCCTCTCGCCGATGGCGCCGGCACCTTCGGTTATCGGCTCCTGGGCAGGATGTCGGCGGCTCTCCAGGAGCATGGTCGAATCTGGCAGCCGCCGAAGCCTGAAGGGATGCGTCGGTGGGACCGGGTGTTCTACTACGACCCCGAGCTGGATCCGATCATCGTCGACGACGCCCGTTTCGATCACCTGTTCGACGTCTACCGGCGGAATACGATCCACGCGGCGAGGAAGATCTCAGAGGCGGTCATCGAGCAGGCATGGGCGAACGACTTCCCTCAGGTGGTTCACGGAGATCTCCATGAGTGGAACGTGCACCTGGTCAGAAGCAGGTTGTTTGCCTTCGACTTCGAAGACGTGATGATGGCCACCCCCGGACAGGACGTCTCCGTCTGTCTCTATTCGTCACGGTCGAGCGAGCGGAGGAATGAGATTCGGGCCGCCTTCAAGCAGGGATATGAGGAGATCGCCCCCTGGCCGATCGTCGACGACGAGCAACTCGACGGCTTTCACGCAGCCCGGCAGGTCATGCTGATGAACTATGCCGCCAGGACCCTGCCCATGGGCGAGGCGGAGGAGTATCTCGAGCACGTCACACCCTGGCTGCGACGCTACGTGGAGTACTACGGCTGACACCACGGCGACGACGGTCGGGTCACTAGCGTCGCTCGAACACGAGCAAAGGAGAGCAAGTGCCGACATTGGAGCCCTTCTGCAGTATCACGGCTGATCTCGGCATGAAAGTCATCGGTAACGGGCCCGAGGGGATGCGAATCGACTTCCCGTTCGAGGGCACGGCGGTCGGCCCTCATTGGGAAGGAGAGCGGCCTGTCAGTGGAGTCGACTACTCGACCGTTCGATCGGATGGGAACATGGCTCTCGACATCCATGCCATCATCGGGGAGAAGCGGGACTCGGTCGCCTACCGAGGAACCGGTGTTTCGATCGCCAACCCCGACAGGTCGGCGGACCCTCGAGAGATCATCACCTTCCAGACCGGCAACGACGACCTGGCCTGGCTGAATGACGAGATCGGAGTTGCGTTCGGACATGGTGAGGGCGGCAAGATCTCGATCGAGATCTTCTTGGTTCGACCCTGATCAATCCCTGAGGCCGCGGAAGTCTGGCTTTCGCTTCTCCGTGAACGCCATTACGCCCTCATGATGCGCTGCCGTCCGGCCGAGCCGACCTTGCTCCGACTGCTCGACATCCATCGCCTGGTCGAGGCTCTTGCCCGCAGCCTCTCGGATCAATCGGCGAGTGGTGACCAATGCATCTGGCACCATCTCGGCGAGTGTCGATGCCAACTCACGCGCCCGGCTCGGTAGATCCTCGAGAGGGCAGACGTCGACACAGAGACCCCTTTCCCGGGCCTCGACGGCCCCGAGTCGGCGATTGGTCAGCGCCAACTCCAATGCGAGCGGGACACCGAGACTGTGTGGAAGCCACCAGGTGGTCCCGGAATCGGGCACCAGCCCTATCGCGGTGAACGCCGATGTGAAGTACGCCTCGTCGGCCATGACTCTGAGATCGCACGCAAGAGCGAGTCCCATGCCGGCACCGGCAGCGACGCCGTTCATCGCCCCGATCACGGGCACA
Organism: Acidimicrobiia bacterium; assembly: GCA_049578105.1. Lineage (GTDB taxonomy): Bacteria > Actinomycetota > Acidimicrobiia > Spongiisociales > ZC4RG35 > JARDZU01. The sequence continues at coordinate 23,774 of JBAULI010000055.1, forward strand.
CGGCACTCCAGGACGGCGTGAAGAGCGGGGTGGAAGACGTCTTCGAGGAGGGCGGCGAGATCGGGACCTTCGCCGGTCTCGTATTCGGACATGAGCTCGGCGAGGTCGGCTCCAGCACAGAAGGCCCGGCCTGAGCCGGTGAGGATGGCGGCGCGGCTCTCCGAGCCGGCCCTCTCCATCGCTCGGGTTAGCCCCTCACTCAGCGATGCCTCGATCGCGTTGTACCGATCAGGGCGGTCGATAGTGATCGTTGCGATGTCGCCGTCAAGCGCATAGTCGACGCTCATGTTCCTCCTCATGGGAAGGCTAACCACCGAGAAAGCCAAGCAATCAAAGCACTTTCGCCTATCGTTGTCAGCAACGTCGCATTAGTGGCGCCAAGTGTCGACCCACAAGGAGGGGCCGTGAACAAGTCCGAGATGGCGGACAAGCTCGCCGCAAAGGCAGACGTCTCCAAGGCAAAGGCCTCGGAGATCATCGACATCATCTTTTCGACCAAGCCCGGTGAGGGAATCATCGCCGTGGAATTGGATGCCGGGCGGAAGGTGAACATCACAGGGTTTGGCAACTTCTCGACCAAGCATCGCTCGGCTCGCCAAGGCCGCAACCCTGCAACCGGGGCAACTATCACCATTCCTGCCAAGAAGTACGCACACTTCTCGGCATCGAAGGGTCTGAAGGACAGAGTCGCCGAGTAGCCCTGCCGAATTCGGGATTCAATGGGCCCCGTTTCGACGGGGCCCATTACTTTGTGTCCGATGACACTCGAGATGTGGCCCTCGCCGGCCGCCATCGCTCATCGCGGCAGCCGCTATTTGTGGCCGGAGAACACCATGGAGGCCTTCTCCGGGGCGATCTCGATGGGTTTTCGTCATGTCGAGACCGATCTGCACCAGACCTCCGACGGCGTTTTGGTCCTGGTGCACGACGACACGGTCGATCGAACCACCGATGCGACCGGTCGGGTGTCGGATTACACCTTTGCGGAGCTCTCCCAACTCGATGCCGGCTACAGACATGGACCGGCCCGCACGCATCAGTTTCGAGGGAAGGGAATTCGGATCCCATCGCTCGAAGAGCTGTTGACCACCTTCCCCGAGATCGGGGTCGTCGTCGATCTGAAGACCGTCGGCCTCGCCGAGCCGTTGAGCGCTCTGCTGGACCGGCTCGACGCACACGATCGCCTGATCGTCGGCTCCTTCGACGATCGCCGTCTGGTCGAGTTCAGAGAGTCCACATCGGGACGGGTGGCGACATCGTCCGGCACCGGCCTGAGCAGGTCCTGGTACGTGGGGTCCCGGATCGGGCGGGCACCACGTGGGGACGCCAGGGCGCTTCAGTTGCCTCGCACCCGACGCGGCCTCACCGTGGTTGATCGACGACTGGTCGAGAGCGCCCATCGTCATGGTGTCCTCGTGCACGTGTGGACCATCAACGATCCAGCAGAGATGCACCAGCTCCTAGATCTGGGTGTCGACGGTTTGGTGACGGATCGACCCGATCTCCTGAAATCGGTCCTCATCGACCGTGGTGAATGGAAGGGGCCGACATGATCGTCGGCCCCCGCCTATTTTGATTGGTCGACGAAAGGGCGCCGCCACTCCGGTGCGTCGAATGGCTCCGCGAAGTAGTCCGACTCCTCGATCACCAGACCACCCTGGAGCCGAAGCAGGAAGACTGTGTTGAACTTCTTTCCGTCGGCATAGCGGGCGAGTCCCTCGATAACGAACTGGTCACCGCCAAACACGGTGATGGTGGAGCTAGCGAATGGCATAGTGCTGGGAAGGAGCGCCGTCGTGCCCTCACCCTTTATGGCGGATATTTGGCCCTCTGGTAAGCCAGTCGGATATTCGGACAGCATCTTCAGGTAGTTGTCGCGGCCTCGGAAGATCTCGCCGCTCTGGGGATAGCGGACGACCACATCCGGATGCAGCAGTCGGGCGGTGGTCTCGAGGTCGTGCTCCGTGGCGGCGCGAGCGTACCGCTCGATGACCTGATGCTTGTCCATGCAATGTCCTTTCGGGCACAGAACCTGTCTTGAAGCTTCGGGCCAACGAGGCTAGCCAACCATCACGGTGTCTGAGAGCCAGGCGGCCACCCGTCTTCTTTCGGATTGAACAGCGTGTCATTCGGGTGGAAGTGTCGCCCGGAATGTGTGCGCCTTGGCGGGCGACCGAGGCCGATACCTCATATCGTCCCGGCTATGAGTGAGGAGGATCGCCGACACTGGGATGCTCGATATGCCGACTGCGGGCTTGCGCCGATCGGAGTGGCGAAAGCGCCACCGGTGTTTGCCGCGCATGTCGATCTGCTTCCGACCTCGGGGCTGGCCCTGGAGCTCGCTTGTGGCCGAGGACGCGCGGCACTTTGGCTCGCCGAAAGGGGCATGAGAGTCCACGGAGTCGATGTTTCGCCGGTGGCCATCGAGCTTGCTCGTGAGTTGACCACCCTCAGCGGTGTCGCCGACCGATGCTCGTTCGAGGTTCACGACCTCGATGACGGGCTGCCCGGTGGCCCGCCGGTCGATCTTCTCCTCTGTCACTTGTTCCGGGACCCGCGACTGGACCAGTCGATCGTCGAGAGGCTCAAACCGGGAGGGATCCTCGCCATGAGCGTGCTCAGTGAGGTGGGTGCCGGCCCGGGCCGGTTCCGTGTTCCAGAGGGTGAGTTGAGAGAGGCGTTCGGCGGCCTCGACATCGAGGTGGAGGGTGAATCAGATGGAATGGCTTGGATCGTCGCCAGACGAGCCAACTTCATCGAGCCGGTATGAGGCGGCCTTCCGTCAGGTCGAGTATTCGATCGGCATATCCAAGCGCATCGGGATCATGAGTCGCCGCTATCACGCCGGTTCCTCCCGCTGCCGCCTCAGATATCAACCGCCAAACCAGATGGAGCCTCGCCAGATCTTGATGTGAAGACGGCTCATCGGCCAGCAGGAGAGACGGTTGGCGGATGAGCGAACGGCCGATAGCGGCTCGTTGCTGTTCTCCGAGCGAGGCTCCACCGACCGGCCGATCGAGTAGATGTCCGATCTCGAGACGCTCCGCAACCTCGCCGATCTGGGATGGCCGGTCGGCGAGACGTCCGGGCAGGCCGATGTTCTCTCCGAGCGTCAACTCGGGGAGTAGGCCGAGTGACTGTGGCACGACGGCCACGTGATCCCATGATGCCGGATCGGTTACCCCCCATTCGACCGTGCCTGAGTCGGGTTCTTGCCATCCGGCCAGGATGTTGAGCAGCGTCGTCTTGCCGGAGCCGGATCTGCCCCTGACGATGACCACCTCGCCGGGCATGACCGTCGCCGCCAGCCCATCGAGCACGACCACCTGGCTCGTGCCTCGGCGAAAGGTCTTTCTTATCGACGAGAGTGCGACGACCGGCATCATGACTTCACCATGCCGTGCTCGATGTGTATGACACGATCGGCTGCGTCGATCACCTCGGCGTCGTGTGATGTGACGACCAGGGTGGCGCCCAGGTCTCGCAGACGGCTCAGGGCCTCCACGGCGAGATGCGCCGAGGCCGTGTCCAGCTCGGCGGTCGGCTCGTCGGCCAGGATCAAATTGGGTCGCCCCATCAAGGCGGCTGCGAGCGCAGCCCTCTGCTGTTGACCTGCCGAGAGTGTCGCAGGCCGTTGGTCCGCCAACTCGGCGATCTCGAGTCTGTCCAGTAGCTCGAGGTCGGCCTTCGCCCGCCTGATCTTCGCTGTCATCTCGAGGTGCTCCCGGATGGTCAGATAGGAGAGCAGGTTGGCGGCGGGATCCTGGAAGAGGAAACCGATGTGCTGGGAGCGGAACCTCCTTCGCTCCCTGGCACTCATGGCGGTCAGCTCGCTCCACGCAACCCGGACTGTCCCTGAGTCGGGTGCGTCGATCCCGGCCATGACCCGCAGCAGGGTCGACTTTCCGGATCCCGAAGGCCCGGCGAGGACGGTGATCAACCCGGGATGTGCCTCGGCACTGACATCCCAGAGGGCCCAGACCACCTCACCATCGGTGCGATAGCCACGACGGACGTCCTGGCAAACCAGGGTGGGCTCATTCGCCATGACGCAACAACTCCGACGTATTTGCGTTGTCGGCCGTCCTCTGGGAGAGGATGGCTGCCAAGACCCCGACGAGCAGTGCCACCACGAAACAGAGCACGATCAGGTCGGCGGCCCCAACCCAACGAGGGCTGGGAGGAGTTTCTGGGACGGCGTCGAGGATCCTGTATAGCGGTCTGGCCGCGATCTGGGCCGCCAGGACACCGGCGCCGACCCCGATGACAGATAGGCCGGCAATCTCCATGAAGCCCGCCATCAGGTGCTCGGATCTCCTCAGCCCCATGCGACGGGCCAGAGCGTAGGAGAGGTTGCGGTGTCGCTGGCGGGTGTCGACGTATAGGAGTATCCCTCCGATGGCGATGAGCCCGCCGAGTGCCGAGTAGATCTCGAGAAAGTCGAAGGTCCATACGATTGCCGTGAACTTCAGTTGGTCCAGTGTTGTCGTCGCCGCCACCGTGAACGCATATCCGAGACCGGCGCCGGCCATGGCCGTCTCGACTTCCTGCTCGGTTCGGTCCTTGGTCCACATCAGGTACCGCGACCCACGAAGATGTCCTTGCGGGTCACCAACTACCTCGAGAAACCGCTTCTGGTCCACGACCAACAGAGGTCGTGTGGTCCGCGCCCCAGGGAACGAGTCCAGATGCCCGACAATCACCACCTCGAAATCGCCTGCGGCCGACTTGAACGTCCCGCTCTCGAGGTTTCCGTTGGCCACGAACGCCGGGAGCGGGCCGCCGACGGCGTCTCCCTCGAGATCGGCCAGGATCTCCTCCAGTGGGCGATCGGCGAATGACTCGTCCCAGAAGGCACCTTTGGCGAAGGTCTCCTCGTTGACGGCGAGCAGGTCCACCGTTTCGCCGTTGAGATCCGCCCTCTCGGTCTTGACCACCACCGTGGAGACGTCGGCGATGTCACCGGGGGGGTCGATGATCCCGAACACCGGTGTCGAGATATCGGATCCGATGAATGTCTTGCCCTTGGCGTCGATGGTGGACGTGGCGGATCGGGTCAACGAGGCCGCGTAGATCAAAGTCGCCACCGGCAACGCCGCACCGGCGATGAGGGCGATGACCAGTGTGGGGGCTGAGATGATTCTCCTCGAGGCCAGGTAGGAGGCGTGGCCGCGGGCTCCAATCCGCCTGAGTGCGGGGAACAACCGGATTACCAACTCCGACACCAGCAAAACCACGGCCAGGAAGACGAACAGCGGGAAGAGCAGCACGAGGGGGTCCACCGACCCGACCAGCTGATTCTCCTCGATCTTGACCGCGGTGTCCCCGATCTGGGCCCGCACGAGGAGAGCGCCGGCGATCGCTAGGACGAGGAGGGGGATTCGCCACCGAATCCCCCTCGTCTTCGCCGGTTTCTGATCGAGCAATCCGCGGGCTCGGAGCCCAACCACGATGGCAACGGTCGCCCAGCCGACGACTATGGCCGCAACGGTGACCCAGACGGCGAGCATCCGAGCCGATGACTCCACATCGGACGATGGACCGACGACACCTATCAGCAGATTGGCAGCAGCCCAACCAACGGCTCCGCCGGCCAGGAGAGCAGGCAGGAACTCGAGTGCGGCTTTGATCGAGATCACTCCGGGACCACCACCAAGAGCGGACAGGTACTGGAGCTCGACGCGTCGTCGATCGACCCAGTAGGACCCGGCGCCGCCTATGAGTGCTATAGCGGCCAGGAGGACGATCGCGGCGAGGGGAAAGATCGAGGTGCCCAGTGCCTGGGACACGGCCTGGACCCGTGTCGATACCGTCGTGATGTCCGACGAGATTCCCGGGCGGCCGCCGAAGTAGAAGGTGGCCTCCCCGTTGTTGGTCACCGAAGCGTTCATGTCATCGAAGGTGGCCGCGACCTCGGCAGCTTGGGTCACAGTCAACCCTTCTAGGTCAACGGGGATCGTCCAGGTGGCTGCGGTGGTCCCGTACCCGGCGTACACGGCAGTCATGAGGTCGTTGTCATAATCGAAGAACAGGGGATCGACCAAGATTGGATACGGAGGCAGGTCACCCATCGAGTTGACCGCAAGGACGTCTTCGTCGCTGCACCAGTACGGATCGGCCAGTCGGTCGTAGACACCCTTGTAGATCGCCTGGACTTCGACTTCGCCCCTTTCGCCGCCTGCATCGAAAGTGATCATGTCACCGGGTGCCGCGCCGCTTTGCTCAGCCAGCACGTCGTCGATGTAGGCGCCCGGGCCGTCCTCTCCCTGGATCAACTCGATGTGGTCCCTGAACCCGTCCCGGGCCAGGAAACGGCCGGTCAACGGTGGGCCATCCCTCTCGATGCTCACCACCGTGCCCTTTATCGTCATCACTGGAGGGAGTAGAGAGGGATTGGTCGCGGCCGCTTCGGCCAATATCTCGCGATTGCCCTTGATGATCCCGGCCAGGCTCGGCTGTTGCCCTGGCGCCCCCGCACTCGGAACACCGAAGACCGTCGTCGTCCCGCCAAAAGACGAAGGGCAGCGACCTTCGAGCTCGCGTTGGAGCGCTGCGCTCGATGCGGAAGACAAGAACAATGGAGTCAGCGCGGCGACCGTGGCCAGGATCGCAGCGGTCCCGATAACCGCGAACAGGACGGCGGGTCTCCTCAAGAGGAGGAGCGGCGCCCGGGTCACGGGCGGTGTCCTCAGCATCTACTCACGACACTTCCATGTGAGAGCGTGGGGGTCCTCGATCGTCGGGGTTGGCAATCGCACGGGGCGAGATGCTAGGACCGGTACCATCGCTTCGATGGTCAGGTTCGGCCTTGCGCTCCTGCTTGCAGTCGACTTGGGCGCGGGCTTTGGCACCGCCTCTGCAACTGTCGTCTCCACCACCGGACAATCTGTCGTGCTCGAGTTGCATGTCGAGGTTTCGGGTGATCCCGATGCGGTGGTGGCACATCTCACCCTCCCCGGCGACCCCGACGTCGCCATTCCGATGCTCGTGCGTGACGACGGCAGCTATGAGGTGACGACCGAGGTCAAGCGGGCCAATTACACCGTTGTCTTCGAGACGTTGGGCGGCGCCGGCGTCAGATCCGAGCCGGTGACGCTTCTCGCCCTCGGGGCCGACACCGGCGTGGGCGTGACCAGCACCACCGCCGAGGAGGATCAGGGTTACAGCTCAGAGACGAACGGGTGGATGTGGTTGGCGATTGCCTTTGGCGCCGCCTCCCTCGCCGCGCTGGCCGTTTGGGCGCTCGGGGGTCGCGATGTGGCTGACGACGCTCAGGAACCCGCACCCCCGGAGTCCATCTCGGCACCCTGAGAAGTGGCTGTCGCCCTCGCCTCGGTGATCTTGGCGCTGTTGAGGCGGGGAAGGGCGTAGAAGTAGAGGGCGATCAAGACGGCCGCTGCAAAGAGAAACGGGACCCGTAGGGACCATTCGCGTCCTACCAGCGGCTCGGTCATCGCCACGATCACACCTCCGAGCAGAGAGCCGATCGGCATCATCCCCCAGCCGAGGAATCGATACACCGAGTTGACCCGACCCAGCATCCGGTCGGGGATCAGCGATTGCCTGAGCGAGACCGTGATGACGTTCCACAGGACCGCGAAGAAGCTTCCAATGGCGAACATCGCCCACACCACCCACGCCGACGAGGCGAGACCGGTCACGACGAGCGTAAGGGAGGATGCAGCTATCGAGCTGAACAGGGACGCCCCCTGACCTATCCTCTTGGATATCTTCGAAGCCAGGAAAGATCCGACCAGCCCACCAGCTGCGCCGGCCGTCATCAGCGCACCGAATGCGGCAGCGTCGAGGTTCAAGATCTCCTGAACGAAGAGGACGTAGGTGGCGGCCGCGAGGGTGAACATGCCGTTCATGATTCCCAGGGAGATTGCCATCGGTCGGAATAGCTGATGGCCCCAGAGCCACTTGACACCTTGTTTGAGCTCCTCCCAGAACGACGGCTTGGACGCCGTTTCGGCGGCGAGCTCCTCATCGGTCTTGCGTGCCATGAATTGGCCGCCGATGGCAAAGACGAGCGCCGATGCCACGGCAAACGATCCGGCGTCCAGGAAGAACGGGAGAGAGAATGCGACTGCAAGGAGGAACCCACCCAGAGGTGGGCCGGCGAATGAGTTCATGACCATCTCGGCGCCCCACAGCCGGCCGTTTGCCTTCTCCAGGTTTGTCTCGGCCACGATCGCGGGCATGAGTGTTTGTGCCGAGTTGTCACGGAAGACCTCTGCCGTGCCGAGGAGGATGGCGGCCACATAGATCATCACGAGCAGTGCTCCCGAATTGGTCGGGAGTGTGGCCGTTCCCGAGGCGATCAAGTCCGGGGAGGAAAGCTCACCCTGTGAGCCGAGCACCACGAAGGCGACTCCGAGAGTGAACAGGAATCGGAGGACGTCCATCCAGGCCACGAGTCGCGTGCGGTCGACACGGTCGGTTATCACTCCGGCGGGAAGGGTGAAGATGAGCCAGGGGAGTCTGGTGGCGACGGTCACCAGGGCGATGTGGATCGGGTCGCGGGTCACTGCCGAAGCCAGCCACGGATAGGCGACGGTTGAGACACCGTCACCCAGGTTCGAGACCACCGAAGCGATCCACAGCTTCCAGTAGTTGATCCCCAACGGCTTTTCGCTCATCGCTCGTCCTCTTCGTCTCGGTCCGGCAAGTGGGGCCGGTCGGTGGGATACATTGCCAACAGCAACCCGAAGGTCCTCTCCCCGCCCCGGGGCTCGGAGGCGAACTCCTGAGCCAACTCTCCCAATTTGAGTGCCCATTCCCGAGCCCGATCGACCGGGATGCGAGCGTATCGCAGGGTGCTGATCATGGCCGGGTCGATCTCATCGGTCAGGGCATCCTGGGCGGCTTTGGCATATTCGATCGCCGCCGAGTGGAGGAAATAGTCGGGGGACATGTCGATATCGGCGTCGATCTTGGTCGTGAGCAGATAGGTCCTCGCCGTGCGCCCGTAGTACTTGGCCTCGATGGCCCGCACCTTCTTGGTTCGCACCACCTGCACCAGACCGGCCTGCTCCAAGACCGAAACGTGGTGCCCGACGGTGCCCTTTGGCTTGTCGAGGGTTTCCGCCAATTCGGTGACAGTGGCGGCGCGCTCCAACAAGAGGTCGACGATCCGGAGCCGGGTATCCTCGAACAGTGCGCGAAATTGCTCCGGGGTCTCGAACTCGAGAGTCTCTTCCAGCGAATAGTCCGGGGCAATATGGTCGGCCATTCCCGTATGGTCGGGATATCCCGTCCATTTGTCAAGGGTGTTTTCCTCGACCGTGTATTCCCAAGAGGTCATCGTCGTTGCGGTGATTCGGAACCCCAGACCTGAGGATGCGCCCGCCTTGGCGAAGGTTCATGTCGAAAGCTGGCAGGAGGCCTATCGGGGGCTTCTCGACCAGTCCTTCCTCGATTCGATCGACCTGACGGCACGGACCGAGTGGTGGCAGCGGACCATCGCCACCGGTGAGAGCTCGGTTTCCGTTGGCGTGGTGGATGGTGTGGTTGAGGGGTTTTGCGTGTCCGGGATCTCACGCGATCCCGGCTGGGGTGAGGTCTATGCGATCTACACGTCACCCCGCAAATGGGGCACGGGTCTCGGACGATCTCTGCTGATTGCCGCTGAAGCCTCGATGATCGAGAGGGGATTCCTGTCGGCGCTCCTTTGGGTCCTGGACGGGAACGAACGGGCACGTCGATTCTACGAGAGACAGGGTTGGTCTCTCGCCGCCCCATTCCGGATCGAGACCATCGGCGGTACCGAGGTCACCGAACGTCGTTATGAGAAACGTCTAGTAGGTCCCTGACTCTTTCCAGGTCCTCGGGGAACGTCACCTTCAGATTCTCCGGGGATCCCGGCACCGCTTCGATGCCGAGTCGGCTGAAACGCTGCACGATCTCGGCCGTGTCCTGGGCCTCGTATTCGATACGCGCTGCCTTGACATAGGCGGCGAGAAGCTGCTCGCCCTGGAAGACCTGCGGTGTTTGCGCCACGACGAGGCCGGAGGCCGGGCTCAGGTCGCTCTTGTGGATCAAGAGTCTCGAAGGGGGTGAGACCGGCACTGCGCCGCCGACCCTGGCCGCCGTGTCGTAGAGGAGATCTATCAGTGCCGGGGGGACCAACGGCCGAGCCCCATCATGAATCCCGATCAAGGCCGAGGTTGTCTCCACGGCCGCCAGGCCTGACATCTCGCTGGTCGTCCGGGTGGGGCCGCCTGGGACCAGTGCAACGTCCAGGTCGAGCTCGGCCAATGTCTGCATCTGATCTTCCCGGCACACCAGGATGCACTGGTCGACATGCTCGAGGACCGCCCGGACCGTATGACCGACCAATGGCCGGCCTCCAATGTCCGCCATCATCTTGTCGGCCCCGAATCGGACACTGGAGCCGCCGGCCACAATGATCATGATTCGGTCCGGCACCCGCCAAGAGTACCTTTGTATCGATGATCGAAACCGCCCGTGTTCGTGAGCTGGCGAGGTCACCTGGTGGTGCCATCGCAATCGACCAGAGCGGGAATCGGCTCGAGGTGGACCTACCCGAGCAGACGCCTACCCCCGCCCTCCTGGTGAACCGAGTCCGGGAGGCGGTCAAGGCAACCGACGGCACCCTGCTCTCCGATTTCGTCAACCGCGACACCCTGTGGGAGGTTCACGGGTTTCTTCTCGATGACCAGTCACTAGACGAGCTGCCTGATCAGGTCGTGTCGGCCTCCGCACTGGTCGACATCCTGCGTGCGGGCGCAATGCCCTTGCACGCCGTGGTGCCAATTCCGGCCGAGCCTGACGCTTCCTGACGCCGCGACGGCCGTGCGCCGGCGAGCCGACGAAGGTCTTGTTGCGACCGTCCCCGGTTGATACGTTCGCCGCATGGTGGGGAAGGGGAGGTTGGGGAAGCTAACGGTCCTCGGCGTGCACTCGGCCGATCCGGTGCTGTCGCTCCTGGCAGCGCTGGGGCTGGCACAGACTGCCGGCACGGCGCTGATCGTCGACCTGGTCGGCGACGTCGATCTCGGCCCGGGCCGAAGTCTGGCCGATCTCGTCGAGGTCGGTCCGTCGCTGGCGGAGCTGAGGCCAGGTCGGCCCGGCGTTGCCGTCATGATGGGTGGGGGCTTGACCGTGGAAGAGGCGGTCCCCTGCATCTCTGAACTCGCCGGTCACTGGCCGGCCCTGGTGATCCGTCACCTGGCGGTGACGTGGCCCGGGCCGAGCGTCCCCGTGATCGGGATGCTCCCGGGCATGTTGAGGCAGACGGCCGAAGCACCGGCCGTATGGCAGCCGACTAGCGCCAACAGGAGGCCAGCCGGTCCCGGGCCGGTGCTGCCCTCCTTGTCGCCACGTCTCGTGGCAAAACTCCTCGGCGGACGTGAGGCACCACGCTCCCGGTGGGTACGTGCCTGGGATCGGGTGTGGGAGATGCCATGGGGGTGATTGAGCGCCTGGCAACGGAGATCGCCGCCGGACGGTCACCGATGAGTCGTCGCGGGGTGACGCTGGAGGCGGCGCGGCTGCTGGCTCGCGA